>DWWJ01000181.1 GCA_019119795.1 Candidatus Intestinimonas pullistercoris | reverse complement strand
AAACAAAGAACAGGCATTTCGCCACGGGGGCGTGGGAAAAAAGTTATCAATTTGTCCACCTTTGGCTGCCAGAATTCTGGTATGTGTTGTCTCTGCGAAAGGAGGCAGCGCAGATGAGAACGACACTGGAGAACCTCTACTATGGGAGCCTGACCCCTTGGGACAGAGACATCGTCCCCGGCTCTGACCTGGCGGAGGCCCTAGACCGGGCGGAGGGCTGTGAGGCGGCCCTGACCGCCCGGCTGGAGGGGGAGGAGAAGGCCCTGCTCCTGGCCCTGGTCAACGCCCAAAACGAGGTGGAGAGCAACCTGGCCTTGGAGAACTTCATCCTGGGCTTCCGGCTGGGGATGCGCCTGGCCGTAGAGGGCCTGGACCGGGAGGACGGAAGCCGGACGGGCGGCGAAGGGAGGTGAGAACATGGCCAAGCGACGGCCATCCGGCGATGGCATGGTACGGAAGCGGAAAGACGGCCGGTGGGAAGGCCGGATCGTGGTGGGCCACAAGGACAACGGGGACTCCATTTTCCGCTACATATCGGCGGGGACCCAGAAGGAGCTGCTGCGGAAGCTGCACCAGAGCATCGAGACCTACCGCGGCGTGGACCTGCGGGAGGAGAGTGGTATGCCGCTGAGCCAGTGGCTGGACCGCTGGCTGGAGGAGTACGCAGTCCCCTCGGTGCGGCCCAGTACGCTGGAGGGCTACCGGGGGTACATCGAGCGGAATCTCAAGCCCTATCTGGGCGATAAGCCGGTGGGGAAGATCACCACCGAGGATGTCCAGCAGATGTATCAGGAGCTGCGGGAACATGGACGGCAGGAGGCACACCCCAGATACGGACACCGGCTGGCCGGGGGAACCATCCGCCGCATCCACGGCGTTTTCCACGAGGCAATGGACGCGGCGGTGCGGGAGAAGCTCGTCGCCAAAAATCCCGCTGAGGGCATTGCCCTGCCGAAGAAACAGACCACCCCAAAGAGAGTTCTCAACGACAGTCAACTGGAACGGTTTATGGAGGCGATTCAGGAGGACACGGTCTGGCACGACTTCTTCTACACGGAGCTGACCACCGGCCTGCGCCGGGGAGAAATATGCGGCCTGATGTGGTTGGATTTCGACGAGGCCCACGGGACCCTCTCCATCCGCAGGACGGTCCACGCCCAGAAGAGCGGCAGACTGACCACTGGCGAGACCAAGACCGGCACTGGGAAGCGGACCATCACCCTGCCGCCCAGCACGGCCAGACTACTGGCAGAGCGCAAGTCAAAATCATATTCGGAGTGGATATTCCCGGACCCGCTCCGTCCAGAGCGGCCCACTAACCCTGGCTCTGCCTACATCCGCATGAAGACCCTGTTGAAGCGAGCCGGCCTGCCTAGTCTTCGCTTCCACGATTTGAGGCATACGTTTGCCACCCACGCCTTGGCCGGCGGGGTAGACGCCAAGACGCTGTCCGGCATCCTGGGCCACACCCAGGCGTCCTTCACTCTGGACACCTATACCCATGTGACAGGAGATATGCAGAAGCGGGCCAGCGAGATCGTGGGAGACTTTATGACAGAACTGCTGGGAGATGATTTAAGGCCATGGGAAAACGGCGAAAATCCGGCCAGGGCAGCATCCACCTGAGAAAGGACGGCCGGTGGGAGGGCCGGTATGTCATCGGCTACGACGGAAAGGGCCTCCCCAAGACGAAGAATGTCCTGGCAAAGACCAAGGAGGCGTGCCTGGAGAAACTGGAGCAGCTCAAGGCTGCCTGTGAAGGCCCCAGACCTAAGGGATTACAGACAGGCCATGTCACCTTTGGAGCCTGGCTGGACCACTGGTATCAGAGCTGCTGCAAGCCCAGGCTCCGGCCCACCACCCAGAAGACCTATGAGAACGCCATCTACCAACACCTGATCCCCGCCCTGGGTCAGATCCCGTTGGAAAAGCTGAGTACCAGCGACTTGCAGCGGCACTATGCCACGCTCCAGGAGAGCGGCCGGCTCTGCCGGGTGGATCAGTATGGCCCGGGCCTCTCTGACCGCACGGTGCGGGGGATTCACGCCATCTGCCGCGCGGCCTTGGCAAAAGCGGAGCAGGAGCGGATGTGCACCGGCAACCCCGCCCTAGGCTGCCGGCTGCCACCCAAACGGGGCAGGGAGAGCCGCGTCCTGGCCCCAGAGGAAATCCAACGCTTTCTGACCCAGGCCAGGGAGGACGGCTGCTATGAGCTGTTTCTCCTGGACTTAGCCACGGGCCTGCGGCGGGGCGAGCTGCTGGCCCTCCAGTGGGAGGACCTGAACTTCCGCACCGGGGCGCTGCAAATCTCCAAGCAGCTCCAGCGCATCGACGGGAAGCTGACCCTCTCGGAACCCAAGACCAAGGCGGCGGTCCGGACGATTCTCCTGCCCCGGCCGGTTTTGAAGGTGCTGGAGCAGTACCGGGAGAGGATACTCATGCCCTCCAGCTGGATATTTCCTTCCCCCGTGAAGGAGGACGCCCCGCTGGACCCGGCCTCGGTGCGGAAGCGGCTCAAGGTGGTTCTGGAACGGGCCCGGTGCAGTCGAGTGAGATTTCATGATTTGAGGCATACTTTTTCCACCCTGGCCCTGGAGCACGGGATGGATGTGAAGACCCTGTCCACGGTGATTGGCCATACGTCCTCCGCCACCACTCTGGACATCTACGCCCATGTCACCGACGAGATGCGCTCGGCGGCGGCCCGGAAGATCGACCGGGAAATCGGAAGGGGGCAGGCCGCCGGGGAAGCCCCCTCATCCGGGCCCAGGGAGGCCCTACCCAAGGAGAAATTCCAGCCCTACCGAGGCACAAGGCGAAAGCCGGGCACCGGATGTATCAGTCAAATCAACGACCGGCTGTGGGAGGGGCGCTACTCCCCAGTGTGGCCGGACGGAGTAAAGCGGCCCCGAAATGTCTACGCCCACGACAGGGAGACCTGCGAGCAGCGCCTGGCGGAGCTGATCGTCCAGACTAAAGCGGAAATCGCCGCCGAAAAGGCTCGACGGGCAGGGGAGAGGCATCCCGCATAAGGGCAAATAAAAGCCGCACTTCCGGACAAGCGCCGGAAGCGCGGTTTTTCCTGTCTGTGGTGGGGCTGTGGTCAAAAGGGGAACGGCCGAAAAAGGGGAAATAAAGGGGCAATTTTTACGGCAAAAATTCCGAACAAAAAGAAAGAAAAATCCGTCAAAATCAAATGATTTTGACGGATTTTGGTCCGAGTGGCGGGATTTGAACCCACGGCCTCTTGGACCCGAACCAAGCGCGATACCAAGCTTCGCCACACCCGGATGTAATTGCTGCGATCTCCATGAGGACGCCTGCCAGTTGCGTCCCAACTTCAGTCACCCATTTATTATAATGGAAGAGGAGGACGTTGTCAAGCTAGGATGTGGGTTTTTCCACCTGCCTGCGGGTCACACAAAAGCAGGTGGGGGAAACCTGTGCAGGAAACGGCCGCCCCTTTGAGTTGAAATCAAAGGGGTCCGTGCCCTGAATTTCAACCGGCGTCTCTCCTGTTCAAACCGAGGGACGGTGGGAATAGGATGTGCGCGCCTCCACAGGGAGGAGGACGGTGAATGTGCTGCCCTGATCCTCCTCACTGCTGACCGTCACGCTGCCGCCGCACAGCTCCACGATGCGGTGGACGATGGAAAGACCCAGCCCCAGGCCTTTGCCGTCCTGGCCGTTCTTTCCCTGGTAGTATTTGTCAAAGACATGGGCCTGGACCTCCTCCGACATGCCAATGCCGGTGTCGGAGACCTGGACGCGGAGCATCCCTGGTCCGACCCGGAGGGTGACACTGACCTCGCCCCCTTCCGGGGTGTACTTCACTGCGTTGCCCAGCAGGTTGAGCCAGACATGGCGCATCAGCTCCTCATTGCCGCAGTAGCGGGCGCTCTCCAAATCGGCGCTGAAGGCGATCTCCTTCTTTTCCCAGGCCGGGGAGAGCAGAATGGCGCACCGCTTGATCTGCTCATCCAGGAGAAAGACCGTCTTGTTGGAGATGTACTGCTGGGACTCCAGCTTGGACAACAAGAGGGTGCTGTTGGCCAGGTCCGCCAGGCGGGCGGATTCGTCGAGAATGATCTGAAGGTATTCCTCCCGCTCCTCTCCGCTGGTGCTCGGCTCCAGAAGGAGCTCGGCAAAGCCCTTCACCGCGGTGATGGGGGTCTTGAACTCGTGGGAAAAGTTGTTGATAAAGTCAGAGCGCAGGGTCTGGACCCCCTGGAGCTCCTGGGCCATCTTGTTGAAATCCCGATAGGCATCCGAAAGCGGACCCGCCCGCCAGGGGTCCAGCCGGACGGTAAAGTCCCCCTCTGCCACTGCCCGCAGCCCCCGCGTCAGCTGGGAGACACAGCGGTTGAAGGCCCGGTTGAAAAGAGCCGAGACCGTGCCCACCACCACGGCGATGGAGAAAAAGGTGACCACGAACAGCAAAAGCCGGTATTTGGCGGGGGAACCCGCCTGGACGTGGTCGGCCACCAGATGAAGGAAGGCGAAGGTCACCACTGCCGAAATAGTGGTGATGCTGGACCCCAAGGCCAGCCAGATGCCCAGCCGGCCTCTGCTCTCTCCGCATCCGCGCTTCAATCCCGATCCCTCCCCCCGGTGAGCTCTGCCTTATAGCCCAGGCCCTTCACGGTAACGATGCGGAAGTCCTCCGTGTCCCGGAGCTTGTTGCGCAGGCGGCTGATATGGGTCTTGACCGTGTCCTCTCCGCTCTCTGAGTCGTAGCCCCAGATGTCGTCCAGAAGCTGGTTCCGGGTGAAGATCTGCCCCGGATAGGACAGCAGCTTGTAGAGCAGCTCGAATTCCTTGGGAGGCAGCTCCAGACGGCGGTCCCCGGTGGTGACGGTGTAGGAAGTGGAGTCCAAAACGGTATTCCCCGCCACGATCCTCTGCTCATTGGCGATGTGGGCCCGGCGGAGTAGGGCGTTGATCCGCCAGGTGAGTTCCTCATAATTCACCGGCTTGGTCATATAGTCGTCAATGCCGGAGGAGAAGCCCTCCCGCTTATCTTCAAAGGACTGCCGGGCCGTCAGCAGCAGCACGGGGATGTTGTTCCCATCCTCCCGCAGCCGCTTCACCAGGGTGTAGCCGTCCATGCGGGGCATCATCACATCGGCGATGATCAGGTCCACCTGCCGCCGCTCCAGAACCTCCAGGGCCTCCACGCCGTCGCAGGCGCAGAGAATGGTAAACTGGTTCCGGAGCTTGGCGCTGGTCAGCAGCCGCATGGTCTTTTCGTCCTCTACCAGTAAGATCGTCGCCACGGAGAACGCCTCCTCCTGTTTTCTCCGCCCGCCGGGGCGGCGCGGGCTTCCTTACAGCCCCATTGTAACCCAAGCATAGGACCTTTAGGTAAAACCAATGTAAACTTTTTCGACTTTCCCTGCTTTTTTGGCGCCTCGGGAAAAATGTCCGGAAGTTTACGTTCCTGTTACCTTGATGCTTTATGCTGGGCCCACGTTGGAATGGGATCATTTGTATGGACAGAAAAGGAGCGTACCTGATGAAGCAAAAACACATGCAGGGCCTGTGCGCCCTGTTCCTCTGCGGAGCGCTGCTGACCCCTGCCCTGGCGGCAGAGCCGGCGGAGACAGAGGAGACGGACGGGCCTGACCTCACCTGGGAGGAGCTGGACGAGCGCATCCTGGCCGGGAGCCTCAACGTCCGCATCCTGGATGAGAATATCGGCAGCATCGAGGCCATTGACTATGAGATGATGGAGGAACAGCTCCGCCAGCAGCTCAACCAGATCGCCGACGCCCAGTGGTTCCTGATCCAGACGGGCAACAGCGCCTCCGCCAGCTCCCTGGACGAGACCTACAGCTCCCTGCGGGAGGTCTTCGACGACATCCGGGACGGCGACCTCCAGAAGGACTATGCCGACGCGGTCCGCCAGATCGAGGACGGCATCCACCAGGTCCTGGCCGCGGGGGAGAGCCTGTACATCAATCTGGTCTCCATGGAGGCATCGCTGGAGGACGGGAACCGGGGCCTGGCCGCCCTGGACCGCAGCCTGGAGGAGCTGCGCCTGCGCCGGGACCTGGGCCAGGTCTCCGACCAGCAGGTGGCCGCGCTGGAGCAGACCCGGGCCGACACGGTCAGCCAGCTCCGGACCCTGGAGACCACCATCGCCACCTATAAGTCCCAGCTCCAGGTCCTCATCGGCGAGGAGCCCACAGGGGAGCTGACCCTGGGGCCCCTGCCGGAGGAGGCCGCGTTGGAGTGGACCGAGCCCGACTACGAGGCCGATCTGGCCGCCGCCAAGGAGGCCAGCTGGACCCTCTATAACGCATCCCTCACCCTGGAGGACGCCGAGGAGACCTGGAAGGATGCCCGCCGGGACTACTATGGCAGCTACTACCGCTACCAGCATGACATGGCTGAGCACACCTGGAACGCCGCCCAGACCACCTACGAGAGCGCGGTCCAGGACTTCGAGACCAGCTTCCGCACCCTCTATGACTCCCTGGCGGACTATGAGCAGGTGTGGGAAAACAAGCAGGCGGCCTTGGACTACCAGCAGACCGTGCTGAACACCACCCGGACCCAGTACGAGCGGGGCATGGTCTCCCACTCCGCCCTCCTCACCGCGGAGGACGACCTGGCCGCCGCCCAGTCTGAGGCGGAGAGCGCCTGGCGGGACCTGTTTAACGCCCGGAACAACTACCGCCTGGCGGTGGACTACGGCATCTTAGCGTGAGTGTGAAAGGAGCATGACATCCCCTATGGATCGAAAATTGTCCATCCTGCTCTGCCTGAGCATGGCCCTGACCCTGGCCGGCTGCGCGGCGGAGGAAGAAGCCCCTTTGATGGACCCCACGGTGACAGTGGAGGTCGCTGAGGTCCAGAGCGGCAGCCTGAGCAACGACGGAACCTACATCGGGACCATCTCTGCCGAGGGCACCGCCAGCGTCATTCCGCTGGTCTCCGGCACGGTGGAGAAGATCGCCGTCTCTGTGGGAGACACCGTGAACGCGGGCGACCTCCTCTGCCGGTTCGACAATGAGAGCGCCTGCATCGCACTGGAGAGCGCCCAGGCCGCCTATCAGAGCGCCCTTACCGGGGTCTCCAGCGCGGAGGCTGCCGTGAGCAGCGCCCAGGAGAGCTACCAGAGCGCCCTGGCCGGCTACGGCGGCACCGGAGACGGCAGCCTCACCGTCCTGGAGGAGCAGGTCCGGCTGGCCCAGGACAACTATGAGGATACCCAGGCCCTCTTCGAGATCGGCGCTGCCTCCCAGGTGGAGGTGGACCAGGCCTACCAGACCCTGCTGTCCGCCCAGGCCGGGCTGGAGTCGGCCCAGGCCGCCCTCAGCGCTGCCGAGGCCGGGGTCCAGCAGGCCCAGGCGGGCGTGGAGAGCGCCCAGGCCGGGGTGGCCTCCGCCCAGGTGGGGGTCTCCTCCGCCGAGTACCAGCTCTCCCTCTACGACCTGACCACTCCCATCTCCGGCGTGGTAGAGGCGGTGAATGTCACCGAGAACAACTTCTCCGCCTCGGGTACGGTGGCCTTCGTCATCTCCAACGGGAACAACAAGACGGTCACCTTTTATGTCACCGACCAGGTCCGGCAGACCCTCACTCCGGGCCAGGAGGTGACGGTGACCTCCGACGGCATGGTCTATCAGGGCGCCATTACGGAGATCAGCGGCGTGGTGGACGCCTCCACCGGGCTCTTCCAGGTCAAGGCCGTGATCGACGCCCAGGACCTCCCCGACGGGCTGGCGGTGGAGCTCTCCACCACCGCCTATGTCGTGGAGGATGCTGTGCTGGTGCCCAGCGACGCGCTGTACTTTGAAGAGGGCGACGCCTATGTCTTTCTGCTCCGGGACGGCACTGCCGTCCGTGTCCCCGTGACCATCGGGCTCTACACCACCGACACCATTGCCATTACCCAGGGACTGACCCCCGGGGACCAGGTCATCACCTCCTGGTCAGCCAGCCTGAAGGACGGCGCTCCTGTGCGTGTGGCCGGAGAGAGCTCCGGCGAAACGGACACCGGGACGGACAGCGGAGCGGAGGGGCAGTAAGGCATGAAATTGATTCAACTGATCCTCCGGCGCCCCGCCTCCGTGGTCATGCTGATCCTGGCCGTGGTGGTGTTCGGCACCGCCTCCCTCACCGGGATGCCCCTGGAGTATATGCCCGACATGGATATGCCCATGGAACTGGTGATGGTCACCTGGCCCGGGGCCGACGCCGACAGCATCGACCGCCTGGTGACCCAGCCCATCGAGGACGAGTGCGAGACCCTTTCGGATATCGACAGCGTCAACTCCTATACTTATGACAATTACGCCCTGATCCAGCTCACCTACAACTATGGCGTGGACATGGATGAGGTCTATTCCGACCTGAAGAGCACCATGGACACCCTGATGCCCCAGCTGCCGGAGGACTGCGAGGACCCCATGATCATGGAGCTCAGCGCCGACATGATCTCCACCATGATGATCTCCGCCGTGGCCCCGGAGGGCATGGATGTCACCTCCTACCTCAACGACACGGTGGTCCCGGTGCTGGAGAGCATCGGCGGCGTGGCCATGGTGGATGTCACCGGCGCCCAGGACGAGTACCTGCGGGTCGTGCTGGACGAGGCGCCCATGCGGCAGTACGGCCTGTCGATCTCCACTGTGGGGTCCGCCATCGCCGCTGCCGACTTCGATATGCCGGTGGGCGACGTGACTCTGGGCACCCAGGACATCGCCCTGGGCGTCTATGGGAACATCGACATTGACCCTGACTTCCGCAACCTGCCCATCCAGACTCCCTCCGGACAGACCGTGAGGCTGGACGATGTGGCCACCTTTTTCAATCTCTATCGGGAGGATGCCGACAGCATCAGCCGCTACAACGGCAGCGAAAGCGTCCTGCTGAGCATCTCCAAGCAGGACAGCGCCTCCACCATGGATGTGTGCAACGCTGTGCTGGACGTGCTGGACCAGTACAGCGCCGAGGGCATCTCCTTTGAGGTCATCTACAGTGAGGGCGAGAGCATCCTGGACACCCTGGGCGAGGTGCTCAACACCCTGATCACCGGCGTGATCCTCACCATGATCGTCCTGCTCATCTTCTTCGGAGACCTGAAGGCCAGCCTGATTGTGGCCATCAGCATGCCCCTTTCCATTCTGCTGGCGGTCATCCTCCTCAATTACGCCGGCTACGCCATCGACCTGATGACCGGCACCTCCCTCATCATCGCCATCGGCATGATCGTGGACAACTCCATCGTCATCCTGGAGAGCTGCATGCGCTGCAAGGAGGAGGGGATGGACTTCAAGGAGGCTGCGGCCCATGGCACCTCCACCATGCTCATGTCTATTCTGGCCGGTACCCTGACCACCGTGGTGGTCTATATTCCCCTGGCCCTGGCCGACGGCATGGTGGGCATGATGGCCGCCCCCCTGAGCTGGACCATCCTGCTGACCCTGCTCTCCTCCTTTGTCTGCGCCGTGGTGGTGGTCCCTCTGGCCTTCGTGTGGCTCAAGCCCCGGGCCAAGGAGGACATCTTTGCCAACCGGCTGGTGCGGCGTTTTCAGGGCTTCTACCGCCAGATTATGCCGAAGCTGCTCCGCCACCCCGGGCGGGTGGTCCTGGTGGGCCTGGCCTGCTTCCTGGCCTCGCTGCTGCTCCTGACCCAGATGGAATTCGTCCTGATGGCCGACAACTATGACGGCAGCATCACCGTGGAGGCCACCTTCCGCTCCGGCACCAAGCTGGAGGTCATGGACGAGCGGGTCCAGGAGCTGGAGGCGGCCCTGCTCTCCGACGAGAACTTTGACAGCGTGACCCTGAGCATCTCCGACAATGTGGCCACCTTCACCGCCTACGCCGTGGAGAACTGCCCCCGCAGCAGCGCGGAGGCGGTGGAGGCCTACACCAGCCAGTTCGGCTCTATCCCCGGCATGGACGTGGCCGTGGACCCCAGCGGCGCCATGAACATGAGCGCCATGCTGGGCAGCAGCACCTCCAAGGAGGTCACCCTGCTCTCCGACGACCTGGACAGCCTCCAGGAGGGGGCGAACCAGGTGGCTGAGGCCATGGGCCAGGTCCCCGGGGTCATCCGGGTGGACAACGCCTTTGACCAGAGCCGGATGAAGGGGCGCATGGTCATCGACTCCCAAAAGGCCCTGGCGCTGGGGACCTCTGAGTCCTCAGTGGCCATGCAGGTCTACTACCTCCTCAACGGCATGACGGCCGCCACCGTGGACTACGGTGACACGGAATACGACGTGGTGCTGGAATATCCCGAGGGCAAGTATGATGACATCACTGCCCTGCTGGACTATCCCATCACCACCCAGAGCGGGCGGCAGGTGGCCCTCCGGGACATCTGCGAGGTGGAGTACGTCACCACGCTGCCCTCCATCACCCGCCAGGATGGACAGTACATGACCACCATCACCGCCACCACCACGGAGGCGGCAAAATATACCGCTGCCGATGCCATCGACGCCGCCGTAGCGGAGATGACCTTCCCCGCCGGGGTGTCCTCGGGGATCGGGAACATGGACTCCACCACCAACGACGCGGTGGAGAGCATCGTCACCGCCCTGCTGGCCGCCATTTTCCTGGTCTTCCTGGTAATGGCCATCCAGTTTGACTCCCCCCGGCTGTCCATCATGGTCATGATGTGTATCCCCATGAGCCTCATCGGCTCCATCCTCCTGGTGTTCTTCACCGGGCGGCCCATGAGCATCACCGGACTGATGGGCTTCCTGATGCTGGTGGGCATCGCCGTCAACAACGGCATCTACCTGGTGGACGGCACCAACCAGCTCCGGGAGACCCTGCCCCTGGGCGAGGCCCTGGTGGAGGCGGGCACCACCCGCCTGCGGCCCATCCTTATGACCACCCTCACCACCGTCATCTCCATGGTGCCCATGATGTTCTCCAACGACAGCGGCATGGGGATGATGAAGGATATGGCCTACGTCATGGTGGGCGGACTCATCGTCTCTACCATCCTGGCCATGTTCCTGATGCCCGCCTTCTACCTCCTCATTCGGGGGGAGCGGGTGGACGGTACCCGCCGGAAAAAGCGCTTCGGACGCAAGAAGGAAGAGGCGACCACCGGAGCCCAGTGATCCCCCAGCGCCCTGAGCCCGCCGCGAAAGCGGCGGGCTTTTTTTGTCCATTTCGATGCCGGGAGGGGAAAAGCGTGACCGGGGCTTCGCCATTTTTCGACAAAATATCCGGTTTTATCTTGAGATACTGCGGAGTCCGTATTATACTACAGATAAATGGAGCCGGCCTGGAGCCGCTGCTGTTCGGGCTGGGCTCACCCTCAGGACCCGCAGGCACCCCCTGGGGGCATCCATAGAGAGAAGGAGAGAACGAGACATGCACCTTGGCAAACGCATCCGCACCCTGGTCCTGGCCGGGGCCCTGAGCCTGGCTCTGGCCGCCCCGGCTTTGGCGGCCGGGTACACCGACCTGCCCAGCTCCCACTGGGCCTATGACACCATGACCAAGGCCGCCAGCCTGGGCATCCTCCAGGGGACCGGCGACGGCCGCATCGACCCCTCCGGCACCCTGAGCTGGGGACAGTTCCTGGTCATGCTGGACCGGACCTTCGCCCCGGGGTCCTATGAAAACGCCCTGGCCACCGGCCTGAGCTGGGATCAGGCGGGGCTCCAGGCGGCCCTGTCCAGCGGGCTCCTGCTGCCAGAGGATGGTCTGGCGGTCACCGACGGGGGCTCCCTCAGCGACCCGGTCACCCGCCAGGACGCCGCCCTGCTGCTGGGACGGGTCCTGCCCGAGGGGGCCACGGCCAGCCATTCCATCTGGGATTTCTGGTTCGGCACCACCCAGACGGCTGCCGACGCCTCGACCTTCACGGACTGGGACCAGATGGACGCCGCCCGCCAGGAGGCCGTGGCCGCCCTGGCCAAGGCGGGCGTAGTCCAGGGCCAGACTGACGGTTCCTTCGGCTATGCCGACCCCCTCCAGCGGGCTGACGCCGCCACCCTCCTGGTGCGGGTGCTGGACAAGGTGGACCAGGAGCACAACGGAGAGGAGAAGACCGTGACCTTCCACTTTGTGGACAGCACCACCGGCGCGGCTATCCTCCCCGACCAGCGGACCACCGCCGCTGTGGGATACAGCGTCTCCTCTGCCGCCGACACCAGCGGCGTGGGATATTACTATGATGTGACCCCCTATTACAGTATCAGCACGGCCTGCGACGAGTACACCCTGCTGTTTGAGCCCATGACCCAGGCCCAGATCCAGGAGGAGCAGTTCTGGGAGAAGGTGGACCGGGGGGAGGCCACCGCAGAGGACTACTTCCTCCAGGACTTCTGGCTCCAGTATCCCGATGAGAACCCCCGCAAATATCTCCTCCTCTTCGGCAGTGAGGACAAGCGCCGCTTTGACAGCGAGGAGGAGGCGGCCGCCGCCATGACCACCGTCTCCTTCCCTGTGTGGAAGCTCTCCAGCGACGGCAGCAAGGTGGGCTCCACCCTGTCCGTCACCGTCCACGCCGCCATTGCCCAGGACGTGGTGGATATCTTTACTGAGATCTACAACGATCCAGAGCAGTTCCCCATCTACAGCGTGGGGGGCTATGCCTGGCGGGGCGACAGCGCCACCGGTGAGCACAACTGCGGCACCGCCATTGACATCAACGCCAACGAGAACTTCCAGGTCCGGGACGGCCAGACCCTGGCCGGGAGCTTCTGGGACCCGGCGGGGAGCCCCTACTCCATTCCCGCCAACGGCTCCGTGGTCCGCATCTTCGCCGAGCACGGCTGGAGCTGGGGCGGAGACGCCTGGGCCTGGGACAGCGACCCCGCCGAGGGCTACCACGACTATATGCACTTCTCTTATATGGGCGGCTGAGCCGGCCGTCCAAAGGGGCAAAATCCCCCGGCGCCTGTGGGCGCCGGGGGATTTTTGGCTGAAAGACATGTTTTTTAAGCCTGCTCTATCTGCTGGTGAAGGCGCTGGACGGCATCCTTGAGGCCCAGCTTGGCCACCTTTTTATAGAGGGCGCTGCGGTGGATGCCCAGCTCGTCCGCCGTCTGCTGGCAGTTGCCGTGGTTCTCCCGGAGGACGGCCAGGATGACCTCCCGCTCATAGTCGTCCACCAGCTCCGAGAGGTGCTTCTGGGCCCGGATGGGGGCGCTTCCCCGGGGAGAGGCCATCTTGGCGGGCAGATCGGTCATGTCGATGGTGAAGCCGTCGCAGGTGGCGTAGGCCCCCTTGATGACATTGTCCAGCTCCCGGACGTTGCCCGGCCACTGATAGCCGGCAAAGCAGCGCTTGACCT
>DWWJ01000180.1 GCA_019119795.1 Candidatus Intestinimonas pullistercoris | reverse complement strand
ACCGGCGGTAGGAGTCGTAAGCGAAACGGGGGTTGTTGGTCTTGGCGGCAAAGCCCTCCACGGACACGTCATTGAGGCCCAGGTTCAGGATGGTGTCCATCATGCCGGGCATGGAGGCCCGGGCGCCGGAGCGGACGGAGACCAGCAGGGGGTTGGCGGTGTCGCCGAACTTCTTCCCGGTCTTCTCCTCCAGCTTGGCCAGGTGCTCCATGATCTCCGCCTCGATCTCGGGGGCGATGGTGCGGCCATCGTTGTAGTACTTGGTGCAGGCCTCGGTGGTGACGGTGAAGCCCTGGGGCACGGGCATACCCAGGTTGGACATCTCGGCCAGGTTGGCGCCCTTGCCGCCCAGCAGCTCCCGCATGCTGCCGTTGCCTTCAGAGAATTCGTAGACAAACTTTGCCATGCAGTTGTTCCTCCTTATAATCATACAAAAAGATCAAGCAGTGTCGCTCGTCCCAATTATACCATTTCAATGGAAAAATGCAACTATCCTTTCCGAAAGTTTGGGTGGTTTTTAGCCGATATCCTTCCCGGTTTCCACAACAAGGCCGGGGCCGGGCCGCAAAAAAGCGCCGCCCCCTCCGTCCGGGGACGGGAGAGGGCGGAAAAAGGCTCAGGGTTCCTGCTTTCAGGGAGAAGGAGGCGCGCCCTTTGATCCAGCTCTTTTGTTTCTGGTGAGCATCAACGAAATTATTCTCTATCGTATCCCTTTGGAAAGGCTTCGCAGTCGTTCCGTCCGTCCGGTGTACCAGCCGGTGACGCCCTGCTTTTTGACCAGGAGGCCCCGGGAGGTCTCCTCCACCACGGAGAGGAGGTCGCCGGGCTGGACCGGGGGGCGGTAGTCGGTGGCATCCCGGCACCAGGTCCGGTCCCCCTGGCGGCGGAGGTACCGGGTGAGCACCCAGAGCTCCCGGCCGGTGGTCTGGTGGCGGCACAGGGAGAACTCGGGGCCCTCCTCCAGGACCTCCACCAGGTGGTCGCTCCAGCGGATGGTGAAGGGGGGCGGCCCGGCCTCCTGCCGGTCCAGGGCCCGGACCACCGGGCAGTCGTCATAGGAATACCAGGAGAAATCCTCCCCGGACCGGGGGAGGACCAGGGCGTTGAGCTGCCCGTCGGCCTGGAGGACACAGCCGCCGTCGATGCTGGCGATCTTCCGCCCCCGGTGGATGAGGGGGGCGCAGCAGGGGGCCCCGGTGCGGTAGAGGGTCACCGGCCAGTGGCCCACCACGCAGTAATAGGGGAAGGCGTGCCCCTGGCCCAGGAAGTCGTCGTTTTTCATGCACTTCCAGGCGTCCAGCTCCTCCATGTGGTCATAGGAGGGCACGCCCCCGTGGACAAAGACATAGCCCGGGGCGGTGAGGATGGTGGGCAGGTCCCGGAGAAACCGGAGCTCCGGGGCGAAGCGCTCCGCCAGCCCCGAGCGGAGGGCGGGCAGGTCCTCTGGGGACTCCGCCGGGAGCCCCGCCTCCCGGGCCATCTGGACGATGAGGGAGCGCTCCCCCCACACCTGGAGGTAGTAGCGGTAGAAGTCCCGGTCCAGGCCGGAGCCGCCCCAGACAAAGTCCACCGCCAGATTGTCGCAGTTGCCGCACAGGGCGTGGACGGTGTGGGTCCGGGAGAGCTCCATCACATAGCGGAGGGTGGCCAGGCTCTCCGGCCCCTTCTCCACCAGGTCCCCCACCAGCACCAGGGCGTCCTCCGGGGAGAAGGCCGCCCTCTCCAGCAGCCCCTTGAGCCAGGGCAGGTTGCCGTGGACGTCGCTGACGGCCAGCAGCCGCCCCCGGGCGGGAAAGTCGATGGCGCGGACGACTGCCTTCATCGCCCGTCCCCGGGCCGGGCGGCCAGGGCCACCCAGCCGTCCCGCTCCTTCCGGCCCAGGACCTGGAGGCCGTTGCGGGCCAGGGCGGCCTCCACCTCTCCGGAGCGGGTGTCGATGATGCCGGAGCAGAGGAAGACCCCGCCGGGGGCCAGCAGCTCCTCCACATGGGCCGAGAGGGGGATGATGACGTCGGCCACGATGTTGGCCAGCACCAGGTCCCAGCGGTCCCGGGCCAGGGTCTCCTTCAGGCTCCGGTCGGTGAGGATGTCCCCGGCCAGGAAGGTGCAGCGGTCCCGGCCCAGGCCGTTGAGGGCGGCGTTTTCATAGGCCACGTCCACCGCCTTGGGGTCGATGTCCACCCCCAGGGCGGACTCCGCCCCCAGCAGCAGGCCGGCCACGGAGAGGATGCCCGAGCCGCAGCCCAGGTCCAGCACCGTTCCGCCGGGGCGGACGAATTCCTCCACCCACTCCAGGCACAGCCGGGTGGAGGCGTGGTTCCCGGTGCCGAAGGTGAGGCCGGGATTGAGGTAGAGGGCGGTGCGGCCCTCCGGCACGGGCTCCCCCCGCTCCCACTCCGGGACGATGTAGAGCCGCCCGCCCACGGAGAGGGGCTTGTAGTACTTCTGCCAGCTGGTGGCCCAGTCGTTCTCCCGGAGCCGGGCGGTGGTGCAGGGGGCGTCGATGCCCGCCGTCCAGCGCCGGAGCTGCGCCTGGCCGTCCGGGTCGTCGGTGACGTAGAACTTCACCCGGGCCGCCCCCTTCATCCGCTCCAGGAGCTCCTCGTCCACATAGTCCCAGTACTGCCGGTTTTGTTCCAGAAAATTCTTGAAGTCCTCCTCGTCCTCGATGACCAGTCCGGTGGCCCCGTTCATGGTGAGCTTGGCGCACAGGGCGTCCAGCTCCGGGGTGGTGGTCTCCAGGGTGACTTCCAGCCAAGTGGTATCCATATGGTCTGTTTCCTCCTATCGTTTCAGGGCTGCCGTCTCCGCGCGGGGCGCAGCCGGCGGGCGCCGGGCCCTACCGCTTGGTGCCCAGGAAGAAGAGGGCCACCGTGCCCGGCCCGGAGTGGGCGCCGATGACAGGGCCCACATGGTTGATGACGATGTCCTTCACGCCCATGCGCCGCCGGACCTCGTCGGCCACCTTCTGGGCGTCGGCCAGGCAGTCGCCGTGGCTGATGAAGATGGTCTGCCCGGCGGGGTCGATGGCGGTCTGCTCCATGTGGTCCACCAGGGCGGTGAGGGAGGCGTTCCGCCCCCGGGCCTTGGCCACGTTGATGAGGTGGCCCTCATCGTCCACATGGAGCACCGGCTTGATGGAGAGCATGGAGCCCACCACGGCGGTGGCGGCCGAGATGCGGCCCCCCCGCTTGAGGAAGTGGAGGTCGTCCACGGTGAACCAGTGGCAGAGGTGGAGCTTGTTCTCCTCCACCCAGTCCCGGACGGCCTCGATGGAGGCCCCCTTCCGCTTCTGCTCGACGGCGTGCCACACCAGCAGGCCCTGGCCCAGAGAGGCGCAGAGGGTGTCCACCGTGAAGAGCTTCCGGTCGGGATACTTCTCCCGGAGCTCCTCCACGGCGATGACCGAGGACT
>DWWJ01000179.1 GCA_019119795.1 Candidatus Intestinimonas pullistercoris | reverse complement strand
CTCCACGGCTACGGCCAGTCCCGCATGGGCTGGATGACCACCCCCGACGGCCGGGAGGGCTGGAGCGACATGTTCCTGCGCATGGGCCACAGCGTGTGGCTCATCGACCAGCCCCGCCGGGGCGAGGCGGGCCAGACCTCGGTGGCGGGCACCATGACCACCACCCCCTCGGACCAGACCTGGTACACCCAGTTCCGCATCGGCACCTACTTAAATGACGAATTCACTTACAATGAGGGCTCCCAGTTCCCCCAGGGGGAGGAGGTCCTGGACCAGTTCTTCCGCCAGATGACCCCGGATACCGGCATGGACAACGCCGCGGGCGACCAGAACATCGACAACACTGTGGTGGCCCAGGCGGTGGCGGCTGCCATCGACGAGATCTATGAGCGCACCGGTCAGGACTCCATCCTGGTGACCCACTCCCAGGGCGGCCTGCCCGGCTGGGAGGTCCCGCTCTACACCGATCACGTGGCCGCCATTGTGGCCATCGAGCCCGGCGGAGCCGCCGCGGTGGACAGCGACGCCTACAGCGCCATGGTAGAGCAGAACATCCCCGTCACCTTCTACTACGGCGACTACATCGGTGAGGAGTTCACCGACGTGTCCGCCGCTCCCATGTGGGCCATGATGGCCGCCAGCGCCGACACCTTCACCGAGGCCTATAACGCCGCCGGCGGCAACAGCACCGTGGTCCACCTGCCCGACGAGGGCATCACCGGCAACGACCACTTCATGTTCCAGGACCTGAATAACGACGTGATCGCCGATCACATCGAGGCCTGGATCCAGGAAAATGTGGAGCCGTAAGCGCAGTTTGGAAAGGAGCCTTTGTCCATGAGATCCACTTGTAAAAAGATATTCAGCTTTGCCCTGGCAGCGGTGATGGCGCTGTCCCTGGCCGCCTGCGGCAGCGACAGCAGCTCCGCGGATAACCAGACAACTCCTCAGCCCCAGGAGGAGACGACACCTCCCACAGAGACAGGCGCCGCCGCCCCGGAGAGCTCTGAGGAGGGGAGCGCGGAGGACGCCGGCAAGGTCCTGGTGGTCTATTACTCCGCCTCCGGCCATACGGAAGCTGTGGCGAACTACATCGCCCAGGCCACCGGCGGCGACCTCTTTGAGATCACTCCGGCGGAGCCCTACACGGACGACGACCTGAACTGGACGGACGAGAACAGCCGTGTCACCCTGGAGCACGAGGACGAGTCCCTGCGGGATGTGGAGCTGACCACCACCCAGGTGGAGAACTGGGACTCCTATGACACCGTGTTCCTCGGCTATCCCATCTGGTGGGGCATCGCCGCCTGGCCGGTGGACGGCTTCGTGGAGGCCAACGATTTCACCGGAAAGACAGTCATCCCCTTCTGCACCTCCTCCAGCTCCGGCCTGGGGCAGAGCGGGGAGCTGCTCTCCGAGCTGGCCGGTACCGGCGACTGGCAGGAGGGACAGCGCTTCCGCTCCAGCGCCAGCCAGGAGGATGTAAGCGAGTGGGTGGACAGCCTGGGGCTGTCCGCATCATAAAGGGAAACGGCAGGGAGCCGGGGCCAGAGGCTCCGGCTCCTGTCTGCTTGCCGATCTGTGACCAGAAAGGAAAGGGAGAGAAATGTCGAAAAAAATTCTGATTTTGTCTGCCAGCCCCCGGAAGGGCGGAAATTCTGACCTGCTGTGCGACCAATTCGCCAAGGGTGCGGAGGAGGCCGGGCACCAGGTGGAGAAGATCCGGGTGCAGGAGTAGAAAATTGCCCCCTGCCTGGCCTGCTACGGCTGCCGGGGCACCGGCGTCTGCGTCCAGAAGGACGATATGGCCGGAATTCTGGAGAAAATGGTGGAGGCCGACGTGCTGGTGCTGGCCACCCCGGTGTACTTCTACTCCATGAACGGCCAGCTCAAGACCCTCATCGACCGGACCTTGCCCCGGTACACGGAAATCCGGGAGAAGGAGGTCTGGCTCATCGCCACCGCCGCGGCGGGCAGGGGCGCCATGGAGCGCACAATAGACTCGATGCGCGGCTTTACCGACTGCCTGCCCGGGTCCCAGGTGAAGGGCGTCATCTACGGCTCGGGGGTATATCAGAAGGGCGAAGTGCTGGAGACCCGGGCCGCCCAGGAGGCCTATCAGGCAGGAAAGCGGGCCTGATCCATGAAACCGCGGAAAGAAGGCTGACCTGCTTACATGGCGAAGTTTACAGAACGGGAACTCTTTGAAACCGTCCCGGTGCCCCGGGCGGTGGCCACCCTAGCCATCCCCACCGTCATCAGCCAGGTGGTGACCTTGATCTACAACCTGGCGGACACCTTTTTCATCGGCCAGCTCGGCGATCCGGCCATGGTGGCGGCGGTCTCCATGGTGTCCCCCTGGTTCAACCTGCTCACCGCCCTGGGGAACCTCTTCGGACTGGGCGGGAGCAGTCTGATCTCCCGGATGCTGGGCATCAAACGGGAGGAGGACATCCGCTATGTCTCCGCCTTCAGCGCCTGGGGCGGCGCGGCGGTGACGCTCTGCTTTTCCCTGCTGACCTTCCTGGCCCGGAGGCCTCTGCTGGCCTTCCTGGGGGCCAGCCCGGACACCTATGGCTACGCGGAGGACTACCTCCTGTGGGTGGTGGTCCTGGGGGGAGTGCCCACGGTGGTCAGCCTGGTCCTGGGGCACCTGCTCCGCAGCGAGGGCCACGCCAAGGAGGCCAGCGCGGGCATGATGTTCGGCGGAATTCTGAATGTGGTGCTGGACCCGGTATTGATTTTTGGATTCCACTTAGATGTCGCCGGGGCGGCCATCGCCACGGCCTGCTCCAACGCCGCCTCGGTGGGGTTCTTCGCCTTGCAGTACCTCCGCCTGGGGGCGCGCACCGCTGTCTCCTTCCGCCCGGGCTGCTTCACGTTCCGGTTTGCCCAAAAGGTCTTTTCCGTGGGGCTGGCCTCGGCTCTGGCCACTGCCCTGGGCAATGCCTCCAACATGGTGATGGTCCACCTGGCCTCCGCCTATGGAGACATCCCAGTGGCGGCCTACGGCATCGTCAAGCGCATCGACCAGTTCCCCCTGAATGTCTCCATGGGCCTGTGCCAGGGCTTCATGCCCCTGGTGGGCTACAACTACGCGGCCCGGAATTATGGCCGGATGCGCTCTGTGTCCTACTTCTCCTGGAAGGTGGCCTTGCTCTTCTCGGCCTGCTGCGTGGCCTGCTTTGCGGTGTTCGCTCCCCAGATCCTGCACCTGTTCATTCCGGAGGCGGAGACCAGCGCCCTGGGGGACGCCTTCCTGCGCATCGCGTGTCTGGCGGTGCCTCTGACGGCGGTGAACGTTCTTATTAGCTACACGCTCCAGGCTATGGGCAAGGGTGTGCAGTCGGCCATCCTGACCTTCAGCCGCCATGGGATGCTGAACATCCCCCTGCTGGTCCTGATGGACCTGGCCTTGGGGCTGTACGGCATGATCTGGACGCAGCTGGTGGTGGAGGTCATCATGCTCCCCATATCCCTGGGGATGTACCGCGCCACCTTCCGGCGCCTGCCTGCTCCGGAGGAGTCCGGTCCCACGCCGAGACTATAAACGATTCGGTTGATACCGATGAACTTTTTGAAACTTCTCCTACCGCCTTCGTGGGATTAAAATACAGGAGAAGGGCCGAGAGAGAGTCTGCGAAATGCGGAAATAATGAAAGAAAACCTGGCAGGAAGATGATGGGTCCTGTGACGATCTGGACGTCATGAGGCCGGGAGTAGCTTGAAAGGAGCGGTCAAACAATGAAGCACATGAGAGGCGTGGTCATCACCGGGCAGAACACCTTGGGCGTCAGCGGCCAGTGCCCGCTGCCCGAGGAGCCGTGCCCCACGGGGGCGTTCATCAAACCTCTGATCTGGTCCCCCTGCACCAGCGACGCCCACCTGTGCGCCACCGGGTGCGCCTCCCTGCCCTATCTGCTGGGCAAGGCGGTGGGCCACGAGATGTGCGGCGAGATCGTGCAGGTAGGGCCCGAGGTCCGCGACTTCCAGGTGG
>DWWJ01000178.1 GCA_019119795.1 Candidatus Intestinimonas pullistercoris | reverse complement strand
CGGCTCATGAGCAGGGCCACATCCTTGTCAGGCACATTGCCGGTGAGGATGGTGTCCATGATGGGCGGGAAGAACACACGGGGATCGAAAGCGGACTTCTTCTCCTCCAGGAGGGCGTACACACCGCCGATGGAGGCGCTCTTCTGCAGCTCGGGCTGCTGGGCAAACAGCTCCTTCATGTTCCGGGTGACGGCCAGGCGGATGTCGGTGTCCACGTTGATCTTGCGGATGCCGCAGGGGATGGCAGCCATCAGCTCGTCCACGTTGATGCCGTAAGCGTTCTGGATGTCGCCGCCCAGGTCGTTGATCTCCTTGACGATGTACTGAGGCACGGTTGAGGAGCCATGGGACACCAGCGCGCAGAAGATGCCCAGCCGGTTGATGCACTCCTTGATGGCGATGGGGATCTCCTTGCGGAGCTTGGCGTTTTTGCCCTTGTTGGCCCCGTGCTGGGTGCCGTAGGAGATGGCCAGGGCGTCCACCTCGGTCTCCTGGATGAACTTCACCGCATCCAGGGGGTTGGTATAGGTGGAGGTGGCGGCGAAGACATGGTCCTCCTGGCCGCCCAGGACCCCCAGCTCACCCTCCACGCTGACGCCCCGGGCGTGGGCGTACTTGACGACCTCCCGGGTCAGCTCAATGTTCTGCTCCAGGGGCAGGGAGGAGCCGTCGATCATCACGGAGGTGTAGCCCCCCTCGATGGCGGCCACGCAGGAGTCGAAATCCTTGCCGTGGTCCAGGTGGAGGACGATGGGAATGGGGGAGCTCTCGCCGTACTTCTTCACGGCGTTGGCGATGTTCCGGGCCCCCTTCTTCTTGTCCTCCAGGGTGCCGTTGGCGAAGTCCACCCGGCCGCCCATGAAGGCGTTGGCCAGGTCGGCCCCCTGAAGGATGGCGGGGGAGCGGAAGGTCTCGTGCATTTCGATGACGGCCTTGGCCTGGGCCACGGCGTTGACGTTAAAGGCGCCCTGGGCGTAGTTGTGGGCCTCGGCGGCCTCCATCAGGGGACGAAGCGGAATAAGCGGCATAAGAATGATCCTCCTTTTTATTGATGCGCGGCGGCGTAGACTTTTTTCCCCGCCGACCAGGTCTCTATCACGTCCAGCCCGCTGGAGAGGACCACGAAGTCGGCGTCCTTGCCCACGGCGATGTCGCCGCGGCGGTGGTCCTCGCCAATGAGCCTTGCGGGGTTGGTGGTGAGCAGGCCCAGCACCTTTTCCGGTCCCTCTCCCGTGAAGCGGGAGAGGTTCTTCACGGCCTGGGCCAAAGTGAGGGTGCTGCCCGCCCGGATGTCGGTGCCCGAGATCTTGGCGTCGCCGTCGGTGACGGTGACGGGGTTGATCCCCAACATATACTCGCCGTCGGGCAGTCCGGCGGCCTGCATGGAGTCTGTGATGGCCACCACCTTGTCCCAGCCCTTGCAGGAGAGGAGCATGCGTACCGTCCCCGGGTGGAGGTGGCGGCCGTCGCAGATGGCCTCACAGTAGACGGGCTTCTCCAGGACTGCCCCCATGACGGCGGGACGGTGCTGGTGGAAAAGGCTCATGACGTTGAAGGTGTGGGTGCAGGCGGTGACGCCGCGCTCGATGGCGTCGATGGCCGTCTCATAGTCGGCGTCGGTGTGCCCCATGGCCAGGACGCACGCGCCCCGCAGCTGGCTGATCATCTCGGGGACCCCCTTCACCTCAGGGGCCACGGTCATGTAGCGCACCCGGCCTCCCGCCCGCTCCTGATAGCGCAGGAAGAGCCCGGCATCCCCCTCCCGCAGGAGCTCCGGGGGCATGGCCCCCTTGTACTTCAGACAGAGGAAGGGCCCCTCCAGGTGGATGCCCAGGCACCTGGCCCCCGGCGCGGGGCCGTCCATAAAGGCGCAGACATGGTCGATGGCCCGCTCGGTGGCCTCCACCGTGTCGGTGAGGATGGAGGCCAGGAAGCCGGTGACGCCCTGGCTGGCGAAGAAGGCGGAGAGCTTCTCCAGGTCCGCCTGGCCGGCGGCGTTGATATCCACTCCGGCGCCGCCGTGGGTGTGGACGTCCAGGAAGCCGGGAGAGAGGATGTTCCCCTCCAGCTCCACCACCTGGCAGCCCGTCCGCTCCAGGTCTGTCCCCACCGCGGCGATGCGCCCGTCCCGGACCAGGACCTCACAGGGGACCAGCCTCCCCCCGGTGAAGACCCGGCCTCCGGCAAATAAGATTCCCTGCCCCATCTCAGAAGGGCTGGGCGGCGGCGGTGGAGTTGGCGTAGATCACCGCGTCAGGGTGGTTTTGCAGCAGGCTGGCGGGGAAGTGGGCGGTGACGGGCCCATAGGCGGCCTGCCGGACCACGCTGCGGTGCCACTCCCGGAAGATGCCCAGGCGGACCTTCCGGGCCCCCAGGATCTGCTTGATGCCGATGGTGACGGCCCGTTTCGGCATGGCGTCGATGGCGCCGCAGCGGTCCCCGATGGCGTTGGCGGTACGGGTCTCCGGGTTGAGGGAGAGGGCCCGGGTGCCCAGGGCGGCAAACTCCTGGGCGGTCATGTCCTCCCGGGCCTCGTTGAAGGCCAGGTGGCCGTTGATGCCGATGCCGCCGAAGGCGATGTCCACGCCCCCCAGCTCCTCGATGAGCCGGTCGATCCGGCCGGGGTCGGCGGGGTCGGGGAAGACTCGCTGCTCCGGGGGCATCAGGAGCTCGGGGTCGATCTGGGAGTAGACCGTCCGCTCCATAAAGCCCCGGAAGGACAGGGGGCTCTCCTTGGCAATGTAGGTGTCGTCGTCGTTGAGGTATTCGTCCATGTTGAGGAACCAGCAGTGCTTCAGGCTGATCCTGTCCCGGTTCACCAGCCGGACGAAGATGGGATACTGGCCCACCGGGCCCACCGGGCAGATGAAGACGGTCTTCTCCCCCCTGGCGTTGTGCTCCCGGATGGTGTTCACCATCTCCAGGGCCAGCTCATAGAAGACCTCGCCGGAGTCCCCCAGCTTGACCACCGGGATCTTGGCGTCCTTGCCCAGGTCCTGGGCGCTGATCTGAAAGTAATCCATCATTGGTATGTTCCTTTCCTGGCCCCTCAGAAGAGATGGGCCACATTGAGTTCTCGGATGGTTGCGACGATCTCCTTGGTGCGGGTGCAGCCAAACTTCCGCAGCAGGCTCTTGATCTGGGTCTTGACGGTGACCACCTCCACGCACCGGAGGGCGGCGATCTCCTTGACCTTCTTGTCCTCCAGCAGCAGCCGGACCAGCTCCCGCTCGGCGGCAGTGAGCTGGGAAACGGTGCTGATGAAGAAGAGGAGGCTCCGCTCTGAGCTGCGCAGGCGGGAGTACTCCTTGAGGAGGATGTTCTGGATCTTGGCATCCAGCATGGGCCTGCCCTCACAGGCGCTGCGGATGTGGAGCAGCAGCTCGGCGTCATCGCAGCCCTTGACGATGTAGTCCACCGCCCCGGCGCCCATGGAGGTGAGGATCATGTTGTCGGTCTCGTGAGCGGTGAGGAAGATGACCTTCAGGCCGGGCTTTTGCTCCAGGATGTGCTCGGTGGCCCGGATGCCCGCCGTGGTGGTCTCCATCTCGATGTCCATGAGGATGAGGTCGCAGTCGGTGGAGAGGGCCAGGGCCTCGATGTCCCTGCCGCTGCCGGCGCTCCCCACCACCGTCATGTCCTCCTGTCCCTCCAGGATGTCGCACAGGTCCTCCCGGAGGAGGTCAAAGTCCTCAGCCACCAGAATACGGATCACAGGTCCTTCCCCCTTTTGGCAATGGCTCGCTGGGCCCCATACCGGGGCAGCAGGATGTAAAAGGCCGCCCCGCCCTCCGGCCGGTTCTCCACCCGGAGGGAGCCCAGATGGCTGCGCACGATGGTGCGCACATGGTAGAGGCCCATGCCCCAGTTGAAGTTGGAGTTCTTCCCGGAGTAGAAGGGCTCAAAGATATGCTTGATCTCCCCCGGAGGGATGCCGGTGCCCCGGTCCCGGACCTCCAGCACGGTGTAGAGCCGCTCCTGGTGGCTCCAGAGCTCCACCGGCTCGGAGTCGTGCCCCGCCTCCACCGCGGCCTCCCAGCCGTTGGTCAGCAGGTTATAGAGGGCTTCGCTGAGGTAGTTCTCGTCAGCCAGCACCTGGATGCTGTGGTCCATATGGGCCTCCACCCGGCCCTCGGGGTATTTCTGGTGGAAGCGGCCCAGGGTGACCTCCTCCAGCCGGCCCAGGTCCACCGGCACCAGCCGCACTGACTTGGCCTTCACCGTCCGGTAGAGCTCCTCCGAGCGGGAGATCAGCAGCTCATTGCTCTCACCGAGGGCGTCGGTGTAGGTGCGCAGCCGCTCCAGGTCGGGGACCTCCTTCTGGAGCTCGGAGCGGATGCGCTTGTAGAGGACCCGGTTGGCCAGAAGCTGGTTTTTGATGCTGTGGACAAAGACCGAGGCTCCGGTCCGGGCCACGTCGAACTTTCGCTCCAGGGCGATGTCGTCCCGGTCGCTGGCAAAGCTGTCCCGGGTGTACCGCAGGAGGCTCCCCAGGCCCAGCACGCCGCAGACGGCGTTGCACACCACCAGCACCACATAGCCGCCGATGCTCAGGTCGTGCTGGAGGTAGCCCACCCCCCGGATCCAGATGTAGTCGTAGCTGTAAAAGCGGTAGACCTGGCCCGGGTCCTGGCCGCAGTAGAGGAGGTAGAGGGCGGACAGGGAGACCAGGCAGACCATGATCTGGGCAAACCGCCGCCTGGAAAAGGACATGGTGATGGAGAAAAACTCATAGCCCAGGAGGAAGAGGGCCAGGAAAACATAGCCCACCACCCACACATAGGAGACATTGTAGAGCAGGCTGCGGACCCCGTCCCCGAAGTCC
The DNA here is from genome assembly GCA_019119795.1 of Candidatus Intestinimonas pullistercoris. GTDB lineage: Bacteria > Bacillota > Clostridia > Oscillospirales > Oscillospiraceae > Intestinimonas > Intestinimonas pullistercoris. Next base: position 4,118 of record DWWJ01000178.1, on the reverse strand, counting down.
ACCAGCCAGCGGTAGACCCCCGGCCAGTAGAGGACCAGGGAGGCCGCCGGCAGCACCACCGCCAGACGGCGGAGCACCGGGTATTTCCAAAGGACGGAGATCATGGAGTACTGCATGGCCATCTCCAGCAGGCACAGGGGATAGAGGTGACGGCCGATGGCAATGAGATAGCCCAGCTGCCCCAGGGTGATGAAGCGGTACTGGATCCAGGTCCGGATATCCCGGGAGAAGAAGAGGAAGAGCTCCAGCTCCTGGGAGATGCCGCTCTTCTTGGCAATGAAGATCATCAGGCCCAGGAGATAGAGGGTCAGGCTCAGGCACATGCCCGCCAGGAGGAGAGACTCCCGGTTTTTCTTCACGCACAGCACCAGCAGGGAGCCCAGCAGCAGCCCCGTCACCACCAGCAGCAGCACGGCAGATCACCCCTTCCCCAAAATATCTCTCCCTCTTATTTTAGCCGGGAATGGGCTGTTTGTAAATCATGGGACTGGGCCCCCGGCCGGGGCACAGGGAAAGGGCGGCGGCGGAACACCGCCGCCGCCCCAAGTCCACAGTCTTTTGGGGAGCTGATCCCTGTCTTAGTAGGTGCCGGCCTCGGTCATCAGGTCCAGGTCCACATAGTCGCTGACGGGGCAGGCCTCGTCCTCGGCGATGGCGCCGGAGGAGAGCATGATCTCCTGCTGAAGGGCGTAGTAGCCCTCCACAGTGCCGTCGGCCACGCCAGAGACGACCTCCTGGCCGGTGAGCCAGTCGGCGTCGCCCCGGGCCTGGGGCACGACATCCTCCACGTTCAGCTTCAGCTCGTCGGCCACCCACTGGGCGACCTCCTCATAGTTCTCTTCCAGGGCGGCGTAGTCCATGGCCTTGAACAGGGCCCGCATGAAGCGGACGGCCACGTCGTGGTTCTCCTCCAGGTAGCTGGGCATGGTGATCCAGCTGGCCAGGGAGATGCTGATGTCGGAGAAGTCGATGTTCTCGGCCAGCTTGGTGGCGTCGGGCATCTGGTCCAGGATGGTCAGGCTCTGGGGGGACCAGATGGCACAGGCGTCCACGCCGCCGGAGAGCATGGCGGTGACCACGGCGGAGGCGTCCATGTCCATGGCGGTGATGTCATCCATGGTCAGGCCCACGCTGTTGAGGGCGTTGGTCAGGATGACCTCGCTGGAGGTGCCGGAGGAGTAGGCCACGGTCTTGCCGGCCAGGTCCTCCAGGGTGGTGACGTTGGGGCCGCCGATGACGGCGTCGCCGTTGGAGATGTGGGACAGGCCGATGATGGTGGCGTTGCCCTTCACGCAGAGCTTATGGGCGCCGTCGCCGATGTAGCCGAACTGGATGGAGCCGCTCTCCATGGCGGAGATGATGGTGGGGCCGTCCTGGAAGGAGGTCAGGTTGACCTCCAGGCCTTCCTCGGTGAAGTAGCCCAGCTCCCGGGCGGCCACTACGGCCCACAGGCTGCCGTAGTTGGGCATATAGCCGATGTTCAGGGTCACGGTCTCGGTGGGGGCAGTGCTCTCGGCGGGGGTGGTCTCCTCCACGGGAGTGGTCCCGGCGGGGGTGGGGGTGGACTCGGTGCCGCCGCCGCAGGCGGCCAGAGCGCCGCCCAGCACGGCCACGCTCAGAAACAGGGCAGTGACTTTTCTCAGTTTCATGGGTCAAAATTCCTCCTTCGATTTTAGTGGATAACAGCTTGCAGAGACAGCATATGGCAGCGGCCAGAGGCCGGGATGCCTTTGGTCACTTCCGGACCTCCAGATACTCGTGGTAGACCTGGCTCCAGATGTGGTTCTTCAGCTCCAGGAACTCGGGGGACATCTTGGTCTCCTGGGTGCGGGGATAGGGGATGGTGATGTCTACGATTTCCTTGATGCGTCCGGGGCGGGCCGACATGATGATAACCTTCTGGGCCAGGATGATGGCCTCGTCCACGTCGTGGGTGATGAAGAAGCAGGTCTTGCGGTCCTTCTCCCAGGTCTCCAGCAGCTCGGACTGGAGCTGGGTGCGGGTCTGGGCGTCCAGGGCGCCGAAGGGCTCATCCATCAGCAGCACCTCGGGCTCGGCGGCGTAGGCCCGGGCGATGGCCACCCGCTGCTTCATGCCGCCGGAGAGCTCCTTGGGGTAGTGGTCGGCAAATTTGGCCAGGTCCACCTTCTCCAGGTACTGCATGGCCAGCTCGTCGGCCTCGGCCCCCTTGACGCCCCGCATCTCCAGGGCGAAGCGGACGTTTTTCTTCACCGTCAGCCAGGGGAAGAGGGCGTACTGCTGAAAGACCACGCCCCGCTCGGTGCCGGTGCCGGTGACTTTTTTCCCGTCGCAGTAGACGGCGCCGGAGGTGGGCTCGGAGAGCCCGGCGATGATGTTGAGCAGGGTGGACTTGCCGCAGCCGGAGGGGCCCACCACGCAGATGAACTCATTTTCGTGAATGTCCAGGGTCACGCCGTTGAGGGCCACCATCTCGCCGTTGCGGGTGTTGAAGACCTTGCGGACATTGTCGATATGTAACTTTATATCTCTCGCTTCTCCTGCCATCCCGTCAGCTTCCTTTCCAAGAGTTTGATGATCTTTTCCATGGTGATGCCGATGATGCCGATGACGATGACGTAGGCCAGCATCGGCGCCGATTCAAAGGTGTTGTTCAGGGACCGGATGCGCATGCCCAGGCCCGCCTGGGCTCCGGTGGACTCGGCGGCGATCAGGGTGGTCAGGGCCACGGAGGCGCCCAGCCGGATGGCCGTGAGGATGAAGGGCAGGGTGGCCGGGGCGATGACCCGGATGAAGATGTCCTTATCGGTGGCCCCCAGCACCCGGGCGGCCTTGATGAGGGTCTCGTCCACGTTGATGACGCCCTGGAAGATGGTCACGCACATGATGAGGAAGCAGGCGATGGTGATGACGATGATCTGGGGGCGGCGTCCCACGCCGGCGCAGATGACGATGAGGGGGACGTAGGCCAGAGGGGGGATGTTCCGGATGAACTGGATCCAGGGCTCCAGGATGTTCCGCACCGGCACATACCAGGCCATGAGGATGGCCACCGGCAGGGCGATGACGAAGCCCAGGGCGTACCCGGCGAAGACCGAGATCATACTGCTGGACAGGTCCTGCCAGAAGCCCCCCCGCTCGATCATGGTGAGGAGACCCTCTATCGTGACGAACACGTTGGGGAAGGCCCGGCTGGTGGCGGGGATGATGGAGAGGGCGAACCAGGCCGCCATGGCCGCCAGGAACGAGATCAGCAGCCACACCTTGGAGGGGATGCGGCTGGCCAGGGATTTTTTCGTTTGCTCCATGAATGGGATCACTCCTTCTCTTGCCGCGCCGGAGCCCGGCATGGTGCTGCGCCTGTTTTTTCGATACCTTCAGTATAAGGGCAAAGCTGGAAAAACGAAAGTATGATTTTTCGTCATACCTTTTCGGCGAAATGGCCCTGGGAATCGGTGCGATTTTCGGCCAGAGTCCCGGTTATTTCGCCTTTTTCGCCCCGAAAACGCGGCAGGGACCGGGGACGAAAGCTGCGTACAACTTCCGCCCCCGGTCCCCGCTTCCTATGAGGAGGGATCATGATGGCAAGCAATTACACAGAAAATTATGGCCTCTGCCAGTGGGAGGCCACGGACAGCTTCGTTCGGACCGAGTTCAACCAGGACAACGCCAGGATCGACGCCGCCCTGAAGGACCTGGAGGACACCAAGGCGGAGCAGGCGGCACTGAGCAGCCTCAGCGCCACCGTCTCCGGCAAGGCCAGCCAGAGCAGCGTCAACAGCCTGTCCGGGGAAATCGCCCTCAAGTGCCGGGTCAAGGCCGGGACCTACACCGGGAACGGGGCGGCCAGCCAGACCATCAGTGCGGGGTTCTCCCTGAAGGCGGTGCTGGTGGAGCAGGCGGACGGCCGCCGCCCCTACAGCAGCAACTATGGCGTCCTGGGCGGTCTGGCGGTGACGGGGCACCCGGTGAGCCGGAGCAGCAAGGACCTGCTGAAGCTCTCCGGCAGCAGCTTCATTGTCTACAGCCAGAGCGAATTCGTGGGGGACCTCAATGGTAACGGGGTCACTTACCACTATGTGGCCTTCGGCTGAAAAAGGGGAAAGGGAGCCCCCGGGACAGTTGTCCCGGGGGCTCCC
>DWWJ01000177.1 GCA_019119795.1 Candidatus Intestinimonas pullistercoris | reverse complement strand
GGTGGCGTGGAGGCCGTTCTTCTGGGCCAGGGTCTTCACCGCCAGCTTGAAGGTCATGATGTTGTCGGCGGTGTGGAGGGCCTCCTCATATTTGAAGTCGATCTCGTGCTGGCCCTCAGCCACCTCGTGGTGGCTAGCCTCGATCTCAAAGCCCATCTGCTCCAGGGCCATGCAGATCTCCCGGCGGGTGCCCTCTCCGTGGTCCAGGGGGCCCAGGTCGAAGTAGCCGGCCTCGTCATTGGTCTTGGTGGTGGGCTTGCCCTCGTCGTCGGTCTGGAAGAGGAAAAACTCGGCCTCGGGGCCCACGTTGAAGGCGTCAAAGCCCATGTCCCTGGCCTTCTGGATCGCCCGCTTGAGCACGTGCCGGGGGTCTCCCATAAAGGGGCTGCCGTCGGGGTTATAGACGTCGCAGATCAGCCGGGCCACCTTCCCGTGGCTGGGCCGCCAGGGGAAGACCCGGAAGGACTTCAGGTCCGGATAGAGGTACTGGTCGGACTCGTCGATACGGACGAAGCCCTCGATGGAGGAGCCGTCGAACATACACTGGTTGTTGACCGCCTTCTCGATCTGGGAGGCGGTGATGGCCACGTTCTTGAGCTGGCCGAAAATGTCTGTGAACTGGAGGCGGATGAACTCGATGTCCTCCTCTTTGACTCTGCGGATGATGTCTTCCTTACTGTGCGCCATTTTGGATATCTCCTTTCGATCTCTCAAAATCGCTGTGCCTGTGTGATGCCGGATAAGAGAGAAGGCGCTCCGCCCTGCTGGGTGGAACGCCTTCGTTCGCAACTGATAGTTTGAGTATAATAACTTTCCTCTGCCCTGTCAAGAGGAAACCGCTCCTCTTTCCGTTTTTTGTGGCAAACAGAGGGAGCGGCCATGCAGAAAGCCCTTCCTTTTATACATTTCCCGCAATTCCCTTTCCTGTCCCAGCCGAAGAAAGCGGGGGCCAAATCTTTATCAAGAATCGTCAGGGGCCAGCAGAAGCATCTTGACTTTTTCCCCGAATGGGACTATGCTGGGGGGCAGACTGAGGAAAGGGACCTCTTCCATGAAATTCTGTATCGAACTTTGCTCCGGACAAATGAAACGATGAAGCGTTGTTCGGAGCTGACCTGTTTCTTCATCGGCTGATGCACCTGATATCCGGCGCGGGGGATGCTTCGCGTCTGTTGAGGTGCGTCTGCCGGGGGGAGGCAAAAACAGAAGGGATCATTCGGCCGCGGACAGGCTCCTGTCCGCGGCCTTTTTGCCGCCCTCCCGGCTCGATCCAGAATTTTAGGGCTTATTTGAACATGTACGATGTGCCCGGCGGGCATGCCGGCGGTTTTCAGACAAGCCATCATGGAAAGCGAGGCAGTTTCTTTGGAACTTGATTTGACCCGCGGCCAGGTCACCCTTACCCTGGCCCGTTTTGCCCTGCCCCTGCTGGGGGCCAATTTGCTGCAATCCCTCTACAATCTGGCGGATATGGCCGTGGTGGGCCGCTTCCTGGGGAGCCCCGGCCTGGCCGCCGTCAGCAGCGCATCCACCCTCTGCTACATCCTCACCTCCCTCTGTACGGGCCTGGCCACCGGAGGCGGCGTTCTGGCCGCCCGCTGTCAGGGCGCCGGGGACCAGCCCGGCCTCCGCCGGGTGGTGGGGGCGCTCTGCTCCCTGGCCGCGGCGGCGGGCATCCTGCTCACTGCCGGGAGCCTTCTCCTCTATGGTCCCGTGCTCCGGGCCATGGAGGTGCCGCCGGATGCCATGCCCCTGGCCCTCTCCTATATGGGCGTGATCTGCTGGGGCACTCCCTTTGTCCTGGGCTACAACATCCTCTGTGCCATCCTCCGGAGCCTGGGGGACTCCAGAAGCCCCCTGGGCTTTGTGGCCCTGGCCGCCGCCGTCAATATGGGGCTGGACCTCCTGCTGGTGGGGCCCCTGGACCAGGGCGCCTTCGGGGCCGCCCTGGCTACAGTGGCCGCCCAGGCCCTCTCCTTCCTCTGTGCCCTCCGCTCCCTGCTGCGCCGGGGCTTTTTCCGGGCGTTCCGGAGCGCTGACTTTCGCCCCCGGCTCCCAAGCTGGGGAGCCATCCTCCGGATGGGCCTCCCTACCGCCGCGCAGATGGTGGTGGTCAACCTCTCCTATCTCCTGGTGACAGGGTTTTTCAACGGCTGCGGCACCGACGCCGCGGCGGCGGCCGGCATCGGGCTCAAGCTCAACACCTTCGCCGCTATGCCCTGCTGGGCGGTGGGACAGGCCGTCACCACCATGGCGGGACAGTGCGTAGGGGCTGGAGACCCCTGCCGTGCAGGCAGGTCCGCCCTGCGCGGGCTGGCCCTGGCCCTAGCCTCCTCCGGCATCGTGGTGGCCGCCGTCTTCTGGGGCGCGCCCACGCTGGTGGCCCTCTTTGACCCCTCCCCCGCCGTAGTGGCCTACGGCACGGAATACCTGCGCCGGTGCTGCTCCCTGAACTTTCTGGCTTATGCCGTCATGTATGTCCTGGACTCCTTCGCCACCGGGGTGGGCCGCCCGGCCCTGGCCATGGGCAATGCCCTCCTTCACGCCCTGGTCCTGCGGCTTGGGCTTTCCTGGCTGCTGGGCGTCCAGATGGCGATGGGCTTTTCCGGGCTCTGCTGGGCCGAGATGCTCTCCCCCTTCCCCTGCGCCCTGGCGGGGCTTCTCTTCCTGCGCCTCTGGCTCCGGCGGGAGCGGCCCCTGGATTTTTAACTGTAATTTTCTGAGGAAACTGGAATATTCTAATGCGGAGCGTCAAGAATAAGAGCACACCCTGACCCATGTTGATAAGGAGGTCTTACTCTTGAAACACTCCCGTCTTCTGCGCCGGGCCACCCTGCTGGCCCTGATGGCCGCCCTCTCCCTGACCATGGCCCTGCCCGTCTCGGCCCAGCTCACCGCCGGGGAGCCGGAGGCTCCCGCCGTCGCCACCTTCGCCAAAAACGGCACGACGGCCGACGTCTTCTCCTTCTCCCCCTCTGATTTCTATGTAGAGTCCGGAGAGGCCGCGCTGGACTCCATCGTGCTCACCTCGCTGCCCGACTCCAACGCCGGCGTGCTCACCCTGGACGGCGTGGATGTGGCCGTGGGGGACGCAGTGGCCCTGAGCGCCGTGTCCGGCCTGCGGTTCTATCCTAGCGACTCCCCCACCGTGGCCAGCACCCAGTTCACCTTCACCCCCGTCTTTGCTGACGGCAGCGCCGGGGAGGATGTGGCGGTGGGTCTCTACCTCCTCACCTCCTCCAACAGCGCTCCCATCGCGGAGAACCTGGAGCTCTCCACCTATAAGAACGTGGCTATGACCGGGCAGTTCGCCGCTGTGGACCCGGAGGGGGACATCCTCACCTTCCGGCTGGTGGACAAGCCGGCCCGGGGGGCGGTCACCCTCCCCGAGGACGGCTCTGCTCAGTTCGTCTACACCCCTTATGAGAACAAGACCGGCAAGGACTCCTTCACCTATGTGGCGGTGGACGCCGTGGGCAACACCTCCGAGCCCGCCACGGTCAAGGTGAAGATTGAAAAGGCCGCCACCAAGGTGACCTATGCCGACATGGACGGCGTCAGCGCCTACCGCTCCGCCCTCCGCCTGGCGGAGGAGGGCGTGCTCATCGGCGAGCAGGTGGGCGGCACCTACTACTTCCACCCGGATGCTCTGGTGAGCCGGGACCAGTTCGTAGCCCTGGCCATGCACACTGTGGGGCTGGAGGCCCTGGAGGGAGTCACCATCACCGGCTTCGCCGACGACGCGGCCATTCCCACCTGGGCCAAGGGCTACGTCTCTTCTGCCCTGAAATCCGGCCTGGTCCAGGGCACGGTCAGCGAGGCCGGCGTGGTCTTTGAGGGAGAGCGGCCCATCACCAAGGCTGAGGCCAGCGTCCTTCTGGACCGGATGCTCCAGGTCACCGACGCCTCGGTGACCACCCTCTTCCCCGACCTGGACACCACCCCCGCCTGGGCCTATCAGGCCGCCGTCAACCTGGAGACCGTGGGCGTTCTCCAGACCGCCGCCGACGGGAGCCTGGGCCTCAGCGACACCCTCACCCGGGCCGACGCCGCCGACATGCTCTGCGGCGCCCTGGAGCTCCTGGAGGCCAGAGAAGCCAACGGCTGGCTCCCCTGGTAACCCCATGACAAGGCCGCCGGAGCGGCTTCCCCATCCTCTGATTTGGGAGAAGCCGTTCCGGCGGCCTTTGCTGTCTATCCTTTTTCCCGGAGCAGGTCGCCCTGTGCCAGAGAGGCGGAAGCGCCCTGCCCGGCCGGGCGGCGGTGTCCTGCCCTGCCCCGCCATTTCAGCAGGAGCGCCGAGTTGACGATCACCAGCACCGAGCCCGCGTTGTGGACCAGGGCCCCCACCACGGGGTTCAGGATGCCGGAGATGGCCAGCAGGATGGCGGCGAAGTTCAGCGTCATGGAAAAGGTCAGGTTGCATTTGATGGTGAACATCATCCGCCGGGCCAGCCGGAGCAGGTGGGGCAGCTCCCCGATATCGTCATTGACCAGGGCGATGTCAGCCGCGTCCACGGCGATGTCGCTGCCCACGCCCCCCATGGCGATGCCCACATGGGCCTTTTTCAGGGCAGGGGCATCATTGATGCCGTCCCCGATCATGCACACCCTGCCCCCCTTTTCCTGGCAGGCGCCGATCCAGTTGAGCTTATCCTCCGGCAGGCATCCGGCCTGGAGCTGGTCGATGTTCAGGAGGCCGGCGATGTGACGGGCGGCGTTCTCGTGGTCGCCGGTGAGGAGCACCGGGGTGATGCCGGTCTCCTTGACCCCCTGGATGACGGCGGCCGCCCCCTCCCGGAGGGTGTCGGCCAGGGCCAGAAGGCCCGCCAGACGCCCGCCCTCCGCCAGGAAGATGACGGTACAGCCCTCCGCCAGGAAGGGCTCCGCCGCCGCCTCGGCCTCCGGCCCCACGGGAACGCCCTGCCGGGCCAGCAGCTCCAGGCTGCCCGCCGCCAGGGTCCGCCCCTCCACCGTGGCCAGGACACCCCGGCCAGGGACCATCTGAAAGTCCTGGGGCTCGGAGGGCGCGGGCCGGTCTCCCTCCCGGTAGCTGCGGACCACCGCCCTGCCCAGGGGGTGCTCCGACCGGAGCTCGGCCGAGGCCGCCCAGGCATACAGCCTCTCCTCCTCCAGCCCCTCCCGGAGACTGCGGACCGCCGTCACCCTAGGCGTGCCGTAGGTCAGGGTCCCGGTCTTGTCGAAGGTGACGTGGGTGACGCCGGAGAGCCGTTCCAGGGCGTCCCCCTCCCGGACCAGGAAGCCGTGGCGGGTGGCGTTGCCGATGGCGGCCATGATGGCGGTGGGGGTGGCCAGCACCAGGGCGCAGGGGCAGAAAACCACCAGAATGGTCACTGCCCGGATGATCTCCCCGCTGAAGAGCCAGGTGAGGGCCGCCGCCGTCAGGGCGGTGACCACGATCCAGGTGGCCCAACGGTCGGCCGCCCCCACGATCTTGGCCTTCCCTGCGTCGGCCGACTGGACCAGGCGTATCATGCGCTGGATGGCGCTGTCCTCCCCTACCCGGGAGGCCCGCATGTCGAAGGCCCCGAACTGGTTCACTGTGCCGCTGGAGACCTCGTCCCCCGCCCCCTTGTCCACGGGCAGGGATTCCCCTGTCATCACCGACTGATCGATGGAGGTCTGCCCTGTGAGGATGACCCCGTCCACCGGGACCATCTCTCCCGGCAGCACCCGCAGAATGTCCCCCACGGCCACCTCCTCGGCGGGGATCACCGTCTCCCCGGCCCCGTCCACCCGCCGGGCGGTGCGGGGCGTCAGGCGGACCAGCTTCTCAATGCCCGCCCGGGCCCGGGCCACGGTCAGCTCCTCCAGCAGGCCGCCCAGCTGCATGATGAAGGCCACCTCTCCGGCGGCGAAGTCCTCCCCGATGGCCACCGAGGCCACCAGGGCGATGGAGACCAGCACATCGGCCTTGATGTCGAAGGCCGTCACCAGACCGATAAACGCCTCCAGAAGGATGGGCACCCCGCAGAGCACAATGGCGGCCCAAGCCATGTCAAAGGGAAAGGGCGAGAACCCCGCCATGCTGGCCAGCAGGGCCAGCCCTGAGATCACCAGAAAGATGATGTCCCGCCGGGTGCCCCCCCATTCCAGCAGGGCTTCCAAGCGCCGTATCATAAGATCCCCCTCCTTTTATACTGATACCCCTATACCCATTATTATACCTATGGGGGTATTAGTTGTCAAGGAGATAGAACGGGATTGTTCGAGACAAGAGAACGCAACAGAGCGGAGGCCATATGGCCTCCGCTCTGTCAGGGAAAAGGTGCCTTGTGAGGGGACCTTTCCATTGCGTTAAATTGTGGATATTTTAGAACAATATTGCGGCAATAAGAACGCCCTCTTTTCCACTCTCTGTTGGATATGGCGCCAAAATTCGAATCTGAATATTATTTTCCCCAGAAATCGAAGGTTTCTCTAAATAAAAATTAACTCCTCGCTGGATCATATCCTCAGATACATCAAACCCGCCAATTTTCATCATATCCTCATAGGGAATAGAAGACTCCTCATCGTCTATTTTAAATCCGAAAGATAAAAGAAGCTCTACATATTCTTGGATAACTTCAGTTTGAGATATATCAGGCACATCATATATAAGTTGTAGAATGTCTCCGCCTACATTGTATAATAAAAGTCCGTAATCCCCTGGTAATGCAGGAATCTTGTTCCCGCTTTGTGGAAGTGTATATGTTCTAAAATCTAGTGTAGGATTCCAAGGTTCTTCTATCCGAAGAAATTCTGTCTGGAACATAGCATCATCATAGAGGTC
>DWWJ01000176.1 GCA_019119795.1 Candidatus Intestinimonas pullistercoris | reverse complement strand
CGACAAGGTCCGGGAGGTGGGGGGCCTCTTCATCCTGGGCACCGAGCGCCACGAGTCCCGCCGCATCGACAACCAGCTCCGGGGCCGGGCCGGCCGCCAGGGGGATCCCGGCGAGAGCCGCTTCTTCCTCTCCCTGGAGGACGACATCATGCGCCTCTTCGGCTCCGAGCGGGTCATGGGCATGATGGACAAGCTGGGCGTGGATGAGGACACCCCCATCGAGCAGAAGATGCTCACCAACGCCATCGAGTCGGCCCAGAAGCAGGTGGAGTCCAAGAACTTCCAGCAGCGCAAGAACGTGCTGGAGTACGACGACGTGATGAACACCCAGCGGGAGGTCATCTACAAGCAGCGCCGGCAGGTCCTGGACGGCGAGGACATGAAGGCCAGCATGGAGAACATGATCCGCACCACCATCCAAAACGCCATCCACGGCCACATGGGCGAGCGCAAGCACATGGACGCCGAGACCTTCCGGGAGGCGGTGGCCCCCTTCCGGGGCGTCTTCCTCACCCCCGAGGAGCTCAAGCTCACGGACGAGGAGCTCCAGGGCTACGACGCCGAGGGCCTGTGCGCCCTGGTGGAGGAGCGGGCCTTCGACATCTACCAGAAGAAGGAGCAGGCCCTGGGCGAGCCCCTGATGCGGGAGCTGGAGCGGGTGATGATGCTCCGGGTGGTGGACGAGTACTGGATGGACCACCTGGACAACATGACCGAGCTGCGCCAGGGCATCGGCCTGCGGGCCTACGGCCAGGAGGACCCGGTGGTGGCCTACAAGCGCGAGGGCTACGAGATGTTCGAGGAGATGATCGCCGCCATTCAGGAGGAGACGGTGCGCCGGGTCTTCGTGGTCCAGGTCCGGGTGAACAACGGCCAGGGCACCGTGGAGCGCAAGCGGGTGGCCAAGGTCACCGGCACCTCCGGCGGCGGGGACGGCAGCGTCAAGCAGCGCCCCACCGTCCACAAGGGGGAGAAGATCGGCCGCAACGACCCCTGCCCCTGCGGCAGCGGGCTCAAGTGGAAGAAGTGCACCTGTAAGGAGTACCATCCGGACTGACCGGCTCCCCTCCGGGGGGCGGAATCCCTCCGGGGGCAAGAACCATTTCTTTTTCTGCGGAAAAAGAAACGGTTCTTGACTCCAAAGAAAAAGAGGGGCCCGGTCTATGCAGGGCTTATAGGCGAAAACGGCGGCCAGCGGCTTTCGTATGACTGCGGGGACCCCTTCCGGCCGTTACGGCCTGCCGTTGGGGAACAGGGACAGGCCGTTGGCCCTAACCACCCGCCGCCTACGGGTGCCTCTCTCAAAGCCGGCTTCCCGGCGCGCCTTGTACTGTGTCTGTCCGCGGGGCGCGGCTTCCCAGACTCGCCGGGGCCGTTGCGCCCCATAAAGAGGGAACTCCACCATCCAATGCTCCCCCAGCCTCGCGGAAGGACCACTGCCGCACTCTGTCCCGAGAGTGGCATATCCAGGCGGCTGCCAGATAGGACCACATTCTTTTCCCTGTTCCACTATGGGACGGCCGTAACGGCCGGGAGTGGTCCTCACCACAGAGCGGAAAGAAGCAAGCCGCCGTTTGAATTCTGAAATGTCGCATAGACTGGTTCCCCTTTTTCTTTGGAGTCAAGAACCGTTTCTTTTTCCGCAGAAAAAGAAATGGTTTTTGCCCCCGGAGGGGAGCCGCCCCCGGCAGGTTGCCGGACCGTCAAGGGAACCTTGCCCCCGGAGGGGGCAGAGACAGGAGAACGACCATGGAGATCAAAGACCGCATCCAAAACGGCGTCACCTATCTGGCCGCCGACGGCCTGGAGGCCGCCGGTGGCGTCGTCCACGGGTTTTCCACCCGGCTGGGCGGGGTGAGCACCGGCATCTACGCGAGCATGGATCTGGGCACCACCCGGGGAGACGACTCTGAGCACGTCCGGGAGAACTACCGGCGCTTTCTTGCTGCCATCGGGGCCGCCCCGGACCGGATCGCCATGTCCAACCAGGTCCACAGCGATGTGGTCCGTCCGGTCACCGTTTCCGATATCAAAAAGGACCTCTACGACCAGGAGCCCTATGAGGCCGACGGGCTGGTCACGGACATCCCCGGGGTGGCCCTGGTGATCTTCTCCGCCGACTGCCTGCCCGTCCTCCTCTATGACCCTGTCCGCCATGTGGCCGCCGCCGCCCACGCCGGCTGGCGGGGGACCGCCTCCGGCATCGTGGAGCGGGCGGTGGAGAAGATGGCCTTTTACGGCTCCCGCCCGGAGGACATCCTGGCCGCCATCGGACCGGGCATTTCCAAGTGCTGCTTTGAGACCCACGAGGATGTGCCCAACGCCATGACCGCCGCCCTGGGGGTCCGGGCCACCCCCTTCATCACCCCCATCCAGCACGGCAAGTTCCTGGTGGACCTGAAGGGCATCAACGCCATGCGCCTGGAGCGCGCCGGGCTTGCGCCGGAGCACATTGCCGTCTCCGGGGACTGCACCGCCTGCCAGCCGGACAAGTACTGGTCCCATCGGGTCACCCAGGGCGTCCGGGGGAGCCAGGCCGCTGTCATTCAACTGCTTTGACCGGGAAGAAAGAGGGAAACGAGGAGGGAAGCGCCCTTCGCCTTTCTCTCTTTTTCCGCAAGAGGAGGGAAATTCATGGACCATCCCCGGCTGGGGGCTTTTCTGCTGGCGGGCCTGCTGCTCCTCTCCGGCTGCGCTGAACCGGAGGCCGGAGCGCCCACGGATACGCCCGCATCCACGCCCGCCGTGGAGTCGCCCCAGGCCCAGGTCTTCGCCCTGCCCCGGACCCAGGAGAGCCTCCACCCCATCCTCAGCACGGATAAGGTAAACCTGGCCCTCTCTGGACTTTTGTGGGAGGGGCTCTTCCAGCTGGACCAGAGCTTCCAGCCCCAGGCCGTGCTGTGCCAGGACTACTGGGTCAGCGAGGACGGCCTCACATGGACCTTTGTGCCTCGGAGCGGCGTCACCTTTTCCGACGGCTCACCCCTCACCGCCGATGATGTCGCCGCCTCCCTGGAGCTGGCCCGGGGAGAGACCTCCCGGTTTTCCGGCCGGCTGTCCGGTGTGGTCGGGGTGGAGGCGGCGGAGGGCCGGGTCACCGTCACCCTGACCGCCCCCAACGGCGCCCTGCCGGCCCTGCTGGACATCCCCATCGTCAAAGCGGGGGGCGGGGAGGTCCCCCTGGGCACCGGCCCCTATGTCCTGACCCAGGCAGGAGAGGAGGTCCTGCTCACCGCCCGCTCCGGCTGGTGGCAGGGCAAGCCCCTGCCGGCGGAGACCATCCCCCTGGTGGACATCCGGGCGGCCGACGACCTGATCTACGCCTTCGACACCGGGGACATCTCCCTGGTCACCGCCGACCTCACCGGCACCGGGTCCCTGGGCTTCGCCGGGGACCACGAGGTCTGGGACTG
>DWWJ01000175.1 GCA_019119795.1 Candidatus Intestinimonas pullistercoris | reverse complement strand
CTGACCATCCTGGAGGTCGAGAATGGGCAGGATAACCAGCACATCAAACTGACCACTGCGCCCCCTGCCTCCACTCTGCCCACCAAGATACTGTGGACCCCAGACTGTATGATGGATTTGAAGCCTTTTGTCCTGGCCCTGGGGGTGGACTGTGCCGGTCGGCAGGTCACCTGGGACCTGCGTCAAGGGCATGGGGTTCTTGCGGGCATGACAGTAAGCGGCAAGTCGGTCGCCTTGCGCTGCCTCCTGTACCAGTGCATCACCTGGGGGGCGGTCCCCATCATCGTAGACCTCAAGGGAGGCGTGGGCTTTAGCCGCTGGGCCAAGAAGTGCCGTGTCATCACCAGCATCGAGGATTTGCTCCCTGTGCTGGAAGAGCTCTCCACGGAGATGGCCCACCGGGAAAAGGTGCTGGCCGAAAGGCACTACCAGGATATAGACGAGTACAACGCAAGGCCCAAGGCCCACCGTTTTGACCACATCGTCCTGGCGATCGACGAGGCTGCGGAGCTGTTTGACAAAACCGGGGCAGGTAAAGCCCATAAGGCCATGATTGAGCAGGCGGAGCAGTACATCACCTCGATTGCCAGGCGTGGCCGGGCCTCGGGCCTCCATCTCCTCCTGAGTACCCAGAGACCCGATTCAAATACTTTGCCGCCCCAAATCAAAGCAAATGTGTCCTTCTCTGCCTGCGGGATGGCAAACGAGGTGCTCAGCAAAATCGTCCTGGATTCTACCGCCGCCGCTGACCTCATCCCTCGCGGGAAGCAGGGGTGCTTTGTGGTCAGCCAGGGCGCGGACAACTATGTTGTCACGCAGGCGTACTACTTCGACGAATGGAGGCTCGACTATGATTAAGAATTTTGAGCAGCTCCCTCTTGTCCTCACCGTTTCCCAGGTTGCCCAGGCCCTGAACCTGGGCCGGGATACTACCTATGACCTGGTACGCTCCGGCCATATCCGCAGCGTCCGCGTAGGCCACCAGTACCGGGTCCCGAAAGCGGCCCTTATGGAGTATTTGGCCGCTTGATGGCCCTATGCAAGCACAGGAGATATTGACCGTCCGCCACATGAGCGTTACAATATAGGTGTGCGCTTATGTGGCGGACAAAGGAGGTAAAAATTTCATGCCACATAAGAATAAGACGGGCCGCGCCGCCAATGGTAGCGGCTCCATCCGCAAGAGAGAAGTCACGCGAAACGGGAAGCCCTATACCTATTGGGAGGGCCGGATCACGGTGGACATTGACCCCATCACCGGCAAGCAGGTCCAGCGGACCATCACCGGCAAGACCCAGAAGGAGGTTGCCCAAAAGATGCGGGAAATCGCCGTAGAGGTAGACCAAAAGACCTACAAGGCCCCCTGCAAGCTCACCCTGGGGGAATGGCTGGATATTTGGAAAGCAGAGTACACAGGAGATGTGAAGCCCTCTACCGCCTATTTGTATGGCCGCAATATCGACCAGTACATCATCCCCTATCTGGGGGCGGTCAAGTTGGAAAAGCTGACACCTCTCCAGGTCCAGGAGTTTTATAACCGCCTGTTGAAGCCTGACAAGGAAGAAGCTCGGCCCCTGTCCGCAAAGACCGTCCGCAATGTCCACGGCGTGCTCCACAAGGCGTTGGAGCAGGCGGTCCAGGTAGGGTATATCCGCTCCAATCCTGCAAATGCCTGCAAGCCGCCCAGGGCGGCCAAGGCAGAAATCCGGCCCCTGGACGCGGACCAGGTCTCCGCATTTCTAAAGTCCCTCCAGGGGCACCCGCATGAATATCTGTATCAAGTCACGATGTTTACGGGGCTGAGACAGGGGGAAGTGCTGGGGCTCACCTGGGACTGTCTGGACATGGAGCGCGGGACCCTTCTGGTCAAGCAACAGCTCCGCCGGGAGCAGAAGAAAGGCGGGAAATATTACTTCTCCCTCACCAAAAATAACAAAATCCGTGTGTTGACCCTGGCCCCCTCTGTGGTCCGGCTGTTCCGCCTGCAAAAAATTAGGCAGAACGGTATGCGGGCCAAGGCCGGGGAACTCTGGCAGGAGACCAACCTGATTTTTACCAATGAGATGGGGGACCGTCTGTCCTACCGCACCGTGTACGATTGCTTCAAGAGGGTCATGGTAAAAATCGGCGCACCGTCTACCCGCTTCCACGACTTGCGGCATACCTACGCCGTCATGGCGATTCAGAGTGGGGATGACATCAAGACCGTGCAGGAAAACCTGGGTCACGCGACGGCGGCCTTTACTCTTGATGTGTACGGGCATGTGACGGCCCAAATGAAACAGGCCAGCGCGGACCGTATGGAGAAGTTCATCCAAAGCGTGTCCGCCTGACCGGGCCCGCACGAAAACCAATAAGGGTAAAATAAGGGTAAAAGCCATCCGGGCAAAAAGAAAACCCTTGAAACCATTGAGTTTCAAGGGCCTTCGGTGGTGGACGATACAGGACTTGAACCTGTGACCTCCCGCACGTCAAGCGGATGCTCATACCAGCTGAGCTAATCGTCCGAAGAGCGAGATTTATGATACCATTTTCTCACGGGCTTGTCAATGCTTTTTTCAAAAAATTTGGTCCGCTCCATCTAATCAATGAAGGAGGTCCCCCATGGGATCCAAAACCGTTCTCATCACCGGCGGCAGCCGGGGCATCGGCGCCGCCGCGGTCCGGGCCTTTGCCCAGGCAGGCTACGCCGTGGCCCTCAACTACTGCCGCTCCCGGGACGCCGCCCTCCGGCTCGCGGAGGAGCTCACTGCCCAGGGCCACATCGTCCTCCCCGTCCAGGCCGATGTCTCCGACCCGGATCAGGTCCGCCACATGGTTGACAATGTGTTGGATAATTTTTGTCAACTTGACATTTTGATATGCAATGCCGGGACCGCCTGGCGAGGACTCCTGTGCGATTTGACCGACCAGGACTGGCACCGCCTCCGGGGGACCGACCTGGACGGGGTCCTCTACTGCTGCCGGGCGGTCTACCGCCATATGGTCTCCCGGAAGCAGGGGCGCATCCTCACCGTCTCCTCCATGTGGGGCCGCTCTGGGGCCTCCTGCGAGGCGGCCTATTCCGCCGCCAAAGCGGGGGTCATCGGCCTCACTCAGGCCCTGGCCCGGGAGCTTGGGCCCTCCGGCATCACGGTAAACTGCGTGGCTCCGGGAGTTATCGACACAGAAATGAACGCCGGCCTCACGCCGGAGGACCTCCAGGCCCTCTCGGAGGAGACCCCCCTGGGCCGCCTGGGGACCCCCGAGGACGTGGCCCGGGCCCTCCTTTTTCTGGCCTCTCCGGAGGCCGGTTTTCTCACCGGGCAGGTGCTGGGCGTGGACGGCGGATATCTCTGAGCCCGAAATTTGTAGGTTCCGTTCATAGTTTATCCACATTTTCTCCTCTGGTTGGGCAAAACAACGGTTGACAATTTACGACCCACAGGCTTATAATTGTCAACAACCTAAAGGAGGTTTTCAGAATGAACATGAAACGCGCTTTGTCTCTTGCAATGGCGGGCGCCCTGAGCCTGTCCCTGCTGGCCGGCTGCGGCGGCGGCGCCTCCGAGACCCCCGCCCCCGAGGGCACCACCCCTGCCGAAACCACCCCCGCCACCTCTACCGGCACCGCTTTCAAGCTGGGCGGCACCGGCCCCCTCACCGGCGGCGCCTCCATTTACGGCCTGGCTGCCCAGCGGGGCGCCCAGATCGCCGTGGATGAGATCAACGCCGAGGGCGGCACGATCCAGTTCGAGCTGCGCTATGAGGACGATGTCCACGACGCCGAGAAGGCCGTCAACGCCTACAACACCCTGAAGGAGTGGGGCATGCAGATCTCTCTGGGCTCCGTCACCTCCACCCCCGGCGTGGCCACCTCCGTGCTCAACTATGAGGACCACATCTTCGCCCTGACCCCCTCCGCCTCCGCCCCCGACGTCATCGAGGGGAAGGACAACGTCTATCAGATGTGCTTCACCGATGACAACCAGGGCTCCGCCTCCGCCCAGTACATCTATGAGCAGGGCCTGGGCGAGAACGTCTTCATCATCTGGAAGAACGACGACGTCTACTCCACCGGCATCAAGGACACCTTCGTGGCCAAGGCCGAGGAGCTGGGTCTGACCGTGGTGGGCGACGCCACCTTCACCGAGGACAGCCAGACCGACTTCACCGTCCAGCTCCAGCAGGCCCAGCAGGCCGGCGCCGACCTGATCTTCCTGCCCATGTACTACACCCCCGCCTCCATGATCCTGACCCAGGCCGACCAGATGGGCTACGCCCCCAAGTTCTTCGGCGTGGACGGCATGGACGGCATCCTCACCGTGGAGGGCTTCGACACCTCCCTGGCCGAGGGCGTCATGCTGCTGACCCCCTTCAACGCCGACGCCACCGACGAGGCCACGGTGAACTTCGTCACCAAGTACCAGGAGCTCTACGGCGAGACCCCCAACCAGTTCGCTGCCGACGCCTATGACTGCGTCTACGCCCTGAAGCTGGCCCTGGAGACCGCCGGCTGCACCCCCGACATGAGCGCTGAGGAGATCAACACCGCTCTGGTGTCCACCTTCCCCACCATCACCTTCTACGGCCTCACCGGCGACGGCGAGGGCATCACCTGGGACAGCACCGGCGCGGTGTCCAAGGCCCCCAAGGGCATGGTCATCCAGGACGGCGCTTACGTGGGCATGGACTAATCCCCGCTTCCCCGACGATCCAACAAAAGAAAGAAAACTGGTACGGGAGGGCCGCCGGTCTGGTCGGCGGCCCTCCCGACACTTTCTGCTTCCAGACCAACAAGTGGGTGATCAAGGCTGGGCAACGGCGCCCCCCATTGTCCGGCCTTGAGCATCCATCAGAGAGGTGTGTGTTATGGTCTTCCTGAACTATTTGATCAGCGGCATCAGCCTGGGGAGCGTCTACGCCATCATCGCCCTGGGCTACACCATGGTCTACGGCATCGCCAAGATGCTCAACTTCGCCCACGGCGACGTCATCATGGTGGGAGCCTATGTCTGCTTCTTCGGCATGTCCGGCCTGAATCAGTATTTTGAGCCCGACTCCCTGGCCGCCCTGGTGATCCCCTCCCTGGCGGGCACCGTGCTGGCCATCCTGGTGTGCACCGTGCTGGGCGTGGTCATCGAGCGCCTGGCCTACAAGCCCCTGCGGCAGGCCGGGTCCCTGGCCGTCCTCATCACCGCCATCGGCGTGAGCTACTTCCTCCAGAACGCCGCCCAGCTCCTCTGGTCCTCCAGCCCCAAGATGTTCTCCCCCGTGGTGGGCCGGGGCAGCCTCCAGCTCTTCGGCGGCCAGCTCTCCGTCTCCTATGTGACCATCGTCACCGTGGCGGCCTGCATCGTCATCATGCTGGCCCTCACCTACTTCACCGGCCGCACCAAGCTGGGCAAGGCCATGCGGGCCTGCTCGGAGGACAAGGCGGCCGCCCAGCTCATGGGCATCGACGTCAACCGGACCATCTCTCTGACCTTTGCCATCGGCTCGGCCCTGGCGGCGGTGGCGGGAGTGCTCTACCTGTCCGCCTACCCCAGCCTGGTGCCCACCACCGGCTCCCTGCCCGGCATCAAGGCCTTCACCGCCGCCGTCTTCGGCGGCATCGGCTCCATCCCCGGGGCCATGCTGGGGGGCCTTCTGCTGGGGATCATCGAGATCTTCGCCGGGGCCTACATCTCCACCCAGCTCTCCACCGCCATCGTCTTCGGCGTGCTCATCGTGGTCCTGCTGGTCAAACCCGCCGGCCTGCTGGGCAAGGTCGTCCGGGAGAAAGTGTGAGGGAAGCGCCATGAAACGACTCAGACAAATGAAACGCTCCACCCGCTCCAGCCTCTTCACCTACGCCCTGGTGATCGTGGCCTTCCTGGTGATCCAGTCCCTCCGGATCTTTTCCGAGGGGGGCGTGGGCTCCGTGCTGGAGGGCCAGCTCATCCCCATCTGCGCCTATGTCACCATGGCCCTGGCCCTGAACCTGGTGGTGGGCATCTCCGGCGAGCTGAGCCTGGGCCACGCCGGCTTCATGAGCCTGGGGGCCTTCGCCGGCTCCGCCTTTGCCCAGGCCCTCCAGGACAGCGTGGCCTCCGCCCCTCTGCGGCTGGCCCTGGCCATGGTCTTCGGCGCCCTGGTGGCCGCCGTGCTGGGCTTCCTCATCGGCATCCCGGTGCTGCGGCTCAACGGCGACTACCTGGCCATCGTCACCCTGGCCTTCGGCGAGATCATCAAGAGCCTGGTCACCAACATCTACCTGGGGGTGGATGAAAACGGCCTCCACTTCAGCTTCCTCAACGACAGCCTGGAGCTGGCCGACGGCGGCACCGAGCTCATCCGCGGCCCCATGGGAGTCATGAACTCCCAGCGCATCTCCACCTTTGTAGCCGGCTTCGTGCTGGTGATGGTGGCCCTCATCGTCATCTTCAACCTGGTGAACAGCCGCACCGGCCGGGCCATCATGGCCGCCCGGGACAACCGCATCGCCGCCGAGAGCGTGGGCATCAGCGTCACCAAGTACAAAATGATCGCCTTCGTCACCTCGGCCGCCCTGGCGGGGGCCGCCGGCACCCTGTACGGGTGCAGCCAGACCACCTTCGTGGCCACCAAGTTCGACTTCAACACCTCCATCCTCATCCTGGTCTTCGTGGTGCTGGGCG
>DWWJ01000174.1 GCA_019119795.1 Candidatus Intestinimonas pullistercoris | reverse complement strand
ATCGTACCTGACGCCCTCCAAAGCGGCTACACCCGGCCCGCCACCCGGGCGGAGTTCTGCGCCCTGGCGGTGGAGCTCTACGAGACCGTCACCGGCACGGAGATCACCCAGCGGGCCACCTTCACCGACACCGACGACCTCAACGTCCAGAAAATGGCCGGCCTGGGGGTAGTCAATGGGGTCGGCGACGGCACCTTTGACCCCGACGGCACCCTGACCCGGGAGCAGGCCGCCACCATGCTGGTGCGCCTGGCGGAGGCCATGGGCCACCCCCTTCCGGAGGGGACGGCCACCTTTACTGACAACGCCTCCATTGCCTCCTGGGCCGTGGACGCGGTGGGCCGGGTCCAGGCCGCCGGGCTCATGGGTGGCGTGGGGGACAACACCTTCTCCCCCCAGGGCTCCTACACCGTGGAGCAGTCCATCCTCACCGCCCTGCGGCTGTACGACCTGACCTAGTACTTCACCAAGTCAGAAGCTTGGTAAAATACCAGGGCTGACATGCCCCTTGGCAGCCGCCCTTTCTCCGTGCTATACTGGTGGTATACGGAGAAAGGGCGGCGATCTTTATGCTCTGCAAGCTCCATTCCCTGGGCCTTCACGGTATTACGGGCTACCTGGTGACGGCCGAGTGCGACCTCACCGGGGGCCTGCCCAGCTTCGACCTGGTGGGCCTCCCCGACGCGGCGGTGAAGGAGGCCCGGGAGCGGGTGCGCTCCGCCATCAAGAACTGCGGCTTCCAGTTCCCGGTCTCCCGGATCACAGTGAATCTGGCCCCCGCCGACCGGAAGAAGGGGGGCACCCTCTACGACCTGCCCATCCTGGTGGGCATCCTGGCCGCCGGGGGGCAGCTCCCGCCGCCTCCGGAGGGGGCCGCCTTCCTGGGGGAGCTCTCCCTGTCTGGGGAGCTGCGGCCGGTGACCGGGATGCTGCCCATGGCCCTGGCCGCCCGGGCGGCGGGGATTCGGACCCTCTACGTCCCGGCGGACTCGGCCCCGGAGGCCACTCTGGCCCAGGGCCTGACGGTCTACCCGGTGGAGCACGTCCGGCAGCTGGCCGCCCACCTGCGGGGGGAGGCCCCCATCGCCCCCGCCCCCCGGTGGGTCCCGGGGGAGGGGAGCGGGGCCGTCCCCGACTTCGCCGACGTGAAGGGCCAGGAGCAGGTCAAGCGCTGCCTGGAGATCGCCGCCGCCGGTGGCCACAACCTCATCATGGTGGGCCCGCCGGGTTCGGGGAAGTCCATGCTGGCCAGGCGCCTGCCCTCCATCCTCCCTGACCTTACCGAGCGGGAGGCCCTGGAGACCACCCAGATCCACTCGGTGCTGGGCCTCACCACCCGGGCCGAGCCCATGGTGACCCGGCGGCCCTTCCGCTCCCCCCACCACACCATCTCGGCCACCGGGCTGGCCGGGGGCGGCAACCCCCTGCCCCGGCCCGGGGAGATCTCCCTGGCCCACAACGGGGTCCTCTTCCTGGACGAGCTGCCCGAGTTCCACAAGGACGCCCTGGAGGTCCTGCGCCAGCCCCTGGAGGAGGGGACGGTCCACGTCACCCGCTCGTCGGGGAGCGAGTCCTTCCCGGCCCGGTTCATGCTGGTATGCGCCATGAACCCCTGCAAGTGCGGCTGGTACGGCCACCCCTCGGGCCGCTGCCGCTGCACCGAGGGGGAGGTCAAAAAATACCTGGGCCGGCTCTCGGGGCCCCTGCTGGACCGCGTCGATCTCTATGTGGAGGTGCCGCCCCTGGAGTTTGGGGAGCTCTCCCAGCGGCCCCAGGCCGAGACCTCAGCGGAGATCAAGGCCCGGGTGGACGCCGCCCGGGCGGTCCAGGCCGCCCGCTTCGGCCCGGAGGGCCCCAGCTGCAACGCCCACATGGGCCCCCGGGAGCTCCAGGACTGCTGCGCCCTGGATGAGGCCTGCACGGCGGTGATGAAGGGGGCCTACGAGCGCATGGGCCTCACCGCCCGGAGCTACGACCGTATCCTGCGGGTGGCCCGGACCATCGCCGACCTGGACCACAGCGAGGCCATCCAGGTCCCCCACCTGGCCGAGGCCATCCAGTACCGGGAGAGCGCCTATTTGAGGCGGTGAGAAAAACCCCCTGAACGGACCGATTTCGGCGCCGTTCAGGGGGTCTTTTTCAGCAGCTCGTCGTAGGTGGTGGACAGGATATCCCGGATGGCCCGGAGTTGGCTGGCAGAGATGTGCTGCTTTCCCCGCTCGATCTTCACCAGGGCCTCCCGGGTGGTATCCACACCCTCCAGCTGCATCCGGCGGGCCAGCTCGGTCTGGCCCATGCCCCTGGCCTTCCGGACGCGGCGGATGTTTTCCCCGATCCGGATCTCATCCTGCTTGATCCGCTGCTCCTCCACAGCCTCACCCCACCTGGACCCCTTTGGGTCCATTTTTCTTTATTTTATGAAAAAGGGGTGATATAATAGGACCAGAATCGGTCCACTTTTGAAAAAAGGAGCTGTTTGTTATGGAGCTTGCGATTTCTCTTTTGGCAAAACGATTGGAAAATCAGCCCATGTACGTCCATTTTCCGCAGTTGGAACTCAGCGCGAAGGAACTCTTGGAAAGTACCAGCTATCAGGCACTCTGCCAGATTCGTGAGATATTGTTGGATGACACGTTATCTGACCCGGAGTGTTTTCAAAAAATCGAGCGCATTGTCCGCGTGTTTGAAGCCTTCGGCTCTGATTGCGGCCACCGTCACGATTTTTAGCCTTCCCGCTCCGCGCCGCTCTTTTCCCTGGACATTTTCCGGTGGGTTCGATATAATGTCTCTCGATATTTGGAATCAACAACGGGAAAAGAGGCACGGTTTATGACAGAGATGATCCTGCTCAAGCAGGGAGAGATGGTCCTGAAGGGGACCAACCGCCACACCTTTGAGGACAAGCTGCGCGCCAACATCGCCCGGCGGCTGCGGCCCCTGGGGAAGTTCAAGGTCTACACCCGGCAGTCCACCACCTATGTGGAGCCCGCGGACGAGAGCTGTGACATGGACGCCGCCT
This sequence comes from Candidatus Intestinimonas pullistercoris, assembly GCA_019119795.1. Lineage (GTDB taxonomy): Bacteria > Bacillota > Clostridia > Oscillospirales > Oscillospiraceae > Intestinimonas > Intestinimonas pullistercoris. The sequence goes on along the minus strand of DWWJ01000174.1, from coordinate 464 downwards.
ACGAGGCCATGAAGCACGTCTTCGGCGTCATCGGCCTGAGCCGGGCCAAGGCCTGCGAGAAGACCAAGGAGGCCATGCTGGAGACCGCCCGGAGCTACCTGGGGGACCGGCTGGCCGCCGCCAGGACCTTCAAGGTGGAGTCCAAGCGGGCCGACAAGACCTTCCCCATGACCTCCATCGCCCTGAGCCAGTGGGTGGGGGGAGAGCTGGATGACCTCTACCCCAACCTGACCGTGGACGTCCACCAGCCGGAGCTCACCGTCCACCTGGAGGTCCGGGACTACGCCGCCTTCGTCCACGCCGACCCGGAGCCCGGGGCCGGGGGGCTCCCGGTGGGCACCAGCGGCCGGGCCCTGAGCCTGCTCAGCGGCGGCATCGACTCCCCGGTGGCCTCCTGGATGATGGCAAAGCGGGGGGTGGCCCTGGAGATGGTCCACTTTTACTCCTACCCCTACACCTCCCCG
>DWWJ01000173.1 GCA_019119795.1 Candidatus Intestinimonas pullistercoris | reverse complement strand
GTACCACTCGGCACTCTGTTTGTCAAGTACTTTTTTCAGGAACTTTTCAAATCCCTTACTCTTTCGTACCCGCTCGCGCCTCGCACGAACTTTTACATGTTACCACATCTTCAAGTCCTTGTCAAGTGCTTCTTCCAAATTTTCTTTGGAGGAGCACCGCCTTGCGGCTGACGCGAACTCATTTATGTTACCACATGTCTTTGTCCTTGTCAAGCACTTTTTTCAGAAGTTTTTCGACCGCCTGGCCGTTTTCCCTTCCGCCTCAGTGCTTTCCCCGAAGCGCTCAGTTAATATACCAGATACCGCCCCGCTTGTCAACTACTTTTTCCAACTTTTTTCGGTTTTCTTTTGCCTGTGCTTTACATACCCTATATTTTCCCGTTTCCCCTTGTTCTATCCACAAGATATGGCTTTATTTTTTCCGCTCCCGGAGCCATCCTATGCAAAGTGCCAGGGCCGGGATCAAAAAGGCCAGGATCAGGTTGCCCAGAGGGACCACCGTCTCTGCCAGGGTCTCTGCGGCGAAGTCATCGGGAAAGAGCAGCATTCCGCCGGCAAAGGCCAGCACGGGCGCCAGGACAGGGGCCCACCGCTCTCCCTTTTCTCCAAAGACCGCCCCCGCCATATGCCGTATGGCGAAGGTCAGCAGACCCAGCAGGGCGAAGTCGCTGAGGACCCACAGGGCCATCACAATGGACTCCACCCGCTGAAAGGCGCCCTCCAGCCCGACCCCCCGGGCCACCTCAAAAAAGGGCGCCTCCATCCGGGCGGCAAGGCCGGGGCCCAGCTGGGAGAGCACGCCAAGCTGGAGCAGGGTCAGCACCAGGCACCCTGCGGCCAGCCAACGGAATCCCCGGCGGCGGTCGTCGGCCCGGCGGGTGACCTTGTCCCCCAGAAAGGCGGCGTAGACGCCGCAGCCCAGCACGCCCACAGGGATGAGGGCGGCCGCCCCTGCCCGGGGCAGGTCGGAAAACCACACCGGCAGCACATACTCCGGCGTTACATCTAAAATAGAAAAGAGGAGGACCAGCCCCAGGGTCAGGGCCAGCACCAGGTAACAGATCTCCGCCGCCCGGGCAAAGGCCGAGAGCTTCCGCCGGGCCATCCACAGCACCAGGGCCAGCAGAGCCAGGAGAAAGACCGCCGGGGACCCCGCCCGGTATCCCGCCGAGAGCATCCGCCCGGCATAGAGCCGCCCCTCCAGACACAGCAGGAAGAGGGCCCACAGGAGATAGATGAGGGTCACGCCCTTCCCCACCAGGGTCCCGAAGCACCGCTGGAGGGCCTGGCCCAGCCCGCCGCCCCGCCTCGTCAGGGCAAAGAGCATCCACCCCAGCAGCAGAAAGGCCGGGAAGGCCAGGATGCCGGTGAGCCAGGCGCTCTTCCCTGCCGCGGCGGCGGTCCAGCCGGGGAGGGCCCGCACCGCCGGGGAGAGGAGGGCGGCAAAGAGCAGCACATAGAGCTGCCGGGCCGAGATATGGTCGCGTTCCAGAAGATCACTTCCCTCTTACGATTCCGAATTCGGTCTTGTCCGGGGCGGCCCCTCTCAGCCCCGGGCCACCCGCCCCTCCACCTCTAAAGAGATGTCCAGGGTGGGAAAGGCGGCCGCCCACTGCGCCTCCAGCTCCTCCTTGTGCCAGGGGGCGGCCAGGGCCGCCCGCCCTCCCAGCCGGACGCAGTCGGCCTCCAGGTCCTGGAACAGGTCCAGGGCGGCCCGGAGGGCCCGCTGGCCCCGGCGGGCCAGGGTCTCCTCCAGGGCGGCCCGCTCCTCCTCCGGGAGGTGGCCGCTCCAGCCCTGGAACTCCGCCACCTGGGTCTCCAGACGGCAGGTAATGGTGAGGCCCTCCAGCGCCCCGCGGTCAAAGCGGGGCTCCAGGTCCGTCTTGACGCCGGTGAGCCGCAGGGTCACGCTCCCTCCATCCGGGTCGGAAAAGGCCAGCAGCCGGCCGTGACCCCGGCCCAGCAGGAGGCTGGTGCCCAGGGTCTCCTCTCCCCGGGTGAAGTCCAGCAGGGCCCCCTCCCGGAAGAGGGCATACCCCGCTGCGGCCAGCACATAGTCACCCTGGGCCCCCTGCCCCTCCTCCGCCTCCCGCCGCTCCAGGGCGGGCAGGAGGGTGCAGCCGTTGTCCAGCAGCTCGGCCAGAGCCTCCCGGGCCGTCTTGGCCAGGGGGGCGCCCAGGAGCTCGGCGTCCTGCTCCAGGGCAGTGAGCCGCCCCGGAGCGCCCCCCTCCTGGGCAGCGTCAAAGAGGGAGTCGGCGGCCGAGCCCCCCTGGATGACCCAGAGGTTGGACTCCAGCCGCAGCTCAGGGTCCCGGACCATCTGGCCCAGCAGGTCCTCCAGCCCCTGCCGGGCGGCCCCCTCCCCCACCAGCACCTGCTCGATGTCGCCGTAAAAGACGTACTGCTCCCCATAGGTCTGCATCTGGGAGCGGGCGGCGGAGAGGGTCTCGGCCTGGGCGGAGAGGACCACCGGGTCCTGCCCCGGGCTCTCCCCCGCTCCGGACCGGCCGGCGCTGGCGGCGGTTAGGGCCAGGCCGCCCCCCGGAGCGGCATCCACCCCCAGGACCCCCATGAGCACGGTCTGGTCGATCTCGTGGGCGTAGGGCAGGGCGGAGCACCCTGTCAGAGCCAGGACCAGGGTCAAACTGAGCAAAGCACGTTTCTTCACCGCTGATTCCTCCGGTTCCGGGTTTTCAGGGCGGCCTCCCGGAGCTTCACCCAGGGCAGGGGCTGCCGCAGGACGGTGTGGCCCTCCACCTGCTCCCCGTCGCCGGAGGCGAAGGGGGTGAGGTAGGCCACGCCGAAGCTCTCCAGGGAGGCCAGGTGGCAGATGAGCAGGAGTCCCCCCGCCGCCACGCCGAACATCCCCGCCAGGGCGGCCAGGACGGCCAGGAGGAACCGCCAGATGCGCAGGGCGCTGGCAAAGTCCTGGGAGGGCATGGTGTACCCGGCGATGCCGGCCACGGCCACGGCGATGAGCACCGCCGGGGAGACGATGCGGGCCTCCACGGCGGCCGAGCCCACCACCAGCCCCCCCAGGATGGAGACAGTCTGGCCGATGGAGCTGGGCAGCCGGAGCCCCGCCTCCTGGATAATCTCAAAGGCGGTGAGCATGAGGAGGACCTCAAAGACCGTGGTAAAGGGGACATCCTGCTTGGCCGAGATGATGGAGAGGGCCAGCTTGGTGGGCAGCATCTCCAGGTGGAAGGTGACGGCGGCGATATAGGCCGCCGGCAGGAAGAGGGTGATGAGCATACACAGGTAGCGGAGCACCGTCAGGGCGGAGGCGGCCATCCAGCTCTGGGACTTGTCTTGGGGGGTCTTGAAGAACTGGCTCAGGGTGCTGGGCAGGAGCCAGCCCAGGGGCAGGCCGTCCACCAGCACCCCCACCCGCCCCTCGATGACCCCGGCGGAGAAGCGGTCGGGCCGCTCGGTGCAGGAGAGGGTGGGAAAGGCGGTGCGGATGTCGTCGGCGATATACTCCTCTAAATTTCCGGTGGCGATGAGGGCGTCGATGTCGATGTCTCCGATGCGCGCCTCCACCGCCGCCACCGTCTTGGGATTGGTGAGCCCGTCGATCCACACGATGTCCACCGGGGTGACGGTCTGTCGCCCCACCAGCAGCTCCTTGATCCGCAGCCCGGGACTCCGGACCCGGCGGCGGAGGAGGGAGGTGTTGGTGCGGATGGACTCCACAAAGGAGTCCCGGGGCCCCTTCAGGGGCGGCTCGTTCTCCGAGGCGGAGATGGAGCGCTTCTCCTCGGTCTGGACCAGGAAGGAAAGGACCCGACCGCACTCCGGGAAAAAGAGGAGGCACCAGCCGTTGATGAGGTCGAAGACCCCCTGGTCGGCGGTGGTGCGCTCCACCACGATCAAATTATAGAGGGCCCCTTCCAGGATGCGGTCCACCGCCTGGCTCTGGGAGCACTCCCCCAGGCTCCGCTCCAGGGCCATGGGCCGGAGGATATAGTCGCTGACCCGCTCCATCTTTACCATGCCGCTGAGATAGCAGAGGGTGGCGGTCCGTCCCGGGACCCCGCCCAGGGCCACCGGCCGCTGGGCGAAGTCCACGCAGCCGGTAAAGACCCGCTCCATGGTCTCCGCCGTAAGGGGCCCCTGGATGCGGGGCTCCTGCCTGGGGTGTGGGGGCACCTCCACCCTTTCTCGTCCAAAAAATCCCACGGCGCCGGCCTCCTTTCTCCGGTAGTCTGTCCCGCCCCGCCGCCGGATATGCGCCCGGCGCGCCCTGATCCGGGTGAGAAACCCGCCGTTTTTTCTGGACAACCGGGCAAAGCATGTTATATAATATGAAAATTGTGAAGAACACATCCCCTCAGTAAGGAGTGTCAGACATGGCAAAGATTATCACCAAGCGGCGGCTGAACCCCACCGTGACGCTGATGGAGGTCTCGGCCCCCCTCATCGCCAAAAAGGCCCTGCCGGGCCAGTTCATCATTCTCCGGGTGGACGAGAAGGGGGAGCGCATCCCCCTGACCATCGCCGACTACGACCGGGAGAAGGGCACCATCACCATCATCTTCCAGAAGGTGGGCCTCACCACCGAGCTCCTGGACACCCTGGAGGAGGGAGATGACATTCTGGACTTTGTGGGCCCCCTGGGCCGCCCCACCGAGCTGGAGGGGGTGAAAAAGGTGGCCGTCATCGGCGGCGGCGTGGGCTGCGCCATCGCCTATCCCCAGGCCAAATACCTCCACGAGCACGGGGTGGCGGTGGACGTCATCGCCGGCTTCCGCTCCAAGGACATCGTCATCCTGGAGGAGGAGTTCCAGGCCGCCTGCGACCACCTCTACCTCACCACCGACGACGGCTCCTACGGCGAGAGGGGCCTGGTCACCGACAAGCTCAAGGCCCTCATCGAGGCGGGGAACCAGTATGACGTGGTCATCGCCATCGGCCCCATCATCATGATGAAGTTCGTCTGCAAGACCACCGAGCCCTACGGCATCAAGACCCTGGTGAGCCTCAACCCCATCATGATCGACGGCACCGGCATGTGCGGCGGCTGCCGGGTCAGCGTGGGCGGACAGATGAAGTTCGCCTGCGTGGACGGCCCCGACTTTGACGGCCACCAGGTGGACTTTGACGAGCTGATGGCCCGGAACGCGGCCTACAAGGAGCGGGAGGCCCAGGTCCGCCGGGACCACGCCTGCCGCCTGCTGAATCAGGAGGTGCAGTGAGCATGGCCAACATGAGCATGACCAAGCTCCCCATGCCGGAGCAGGACCCGGACGTCCGCAACCACAATTTCCAGGAGGTGGCCCTGGGCTACACCCCGGAGATGGCCGTGGAGGAGGCCGGCCGCTGCCTCCAGTGCAAGAAGCCCCTGTGTGTCTCCGGCTGCCCGGTGAACGTCCATATCCCGGAGTTCATCGCCAAGGTGGCGGAGGGGGACTTCAAGGCCGCCTATGAGATCATCTACCAGACCAACGGCCTGCCCGCTGTCAGCGGCCGGGTCTGCCCCCAGGAGAGCCAGTGCGAGTCCCTGTGCGTCCGGGGCAAGAAGGGGGAGCCGGTGGCCATCGGCCGGCTGGAGCGCTTCGTGGCCGACTGGTACCGGGAAAACGTCACCGAAAAGGCGGAGAAGCCCGCCTCCAACGGCATCAAGGTGGCGGTGGTGGGCTCCGGCCCCGCCGGCCTCACCTGCGCCTCCGACCTGGGGAAGCTGGGCTATGAGGTCACCATTTTTGAGGCCTTCCACACCCCCGGCGGGGTGCTGGTCTACGGCATCCCCCAGTTCCGCCTGCCCAAGGAGATCGTCCGCCACGAGGTGGAGGGCATCCTGGACCTGGGGGTGGAGCTGAGCCTGGACACGGTGGTGGGCAAGACCATCACCATCGACGAGCTCTTTGAGATGGGCTTCCAGGCCGTCTTCGTGGGCTCCGGCGCGGGCCTGCCCATGTTCATGGGCATCCCCGGGGAGACCCTCAACGGCGTCTACTCCGCCAACGAGTTCCTCACCCGGGTGAACCTGATGAAGGCCTACTTAGAGGAGTACGACACCCCCATCAAGCACAGCCGCGCCGTGGCGGTGGTGGGGGGCGGCAACGTGGCCATGGACGCCGCCCGCTGCGCCAAGCGCCTGGGGGCGGAGCACGTCTATGTGGTCTACCGCCGGAGCGAGGCCGAGATGCCCGCTCGGGCCGAGGAGATCCACCACGCCAAGGAGGAGGGCATCGAGTTCCACCTCCTGAACAACCCCACCCAGATCCTCTCCGATGGCAAGGGCTCCGTGGCCGGGATGGAGTGCATCCGCATGGAGCTGGGGGAGCCCGACGAGTCGGGCCGCCGCCGCCCGGTGGAGGTGCCGGGGAGCGAGTTCGTCCTGGAGGTGGACACCGTCATCATGTCCCTGGGCACCACCCCCAACCCCCTCATCCGCTCCACCACCCCGGGGCTGGAGACCAACCGGAAGGGCTGCCTCATCGTCCAGGAGGACACCATGGAGACCACCCGGAAGGGGGTCTACGCCGGAGGGGACGCCGTCACCGGCGCGGCCACCGTCATCCTGGCCATGGGGGCCGGGAAGAAGGCCGCCGCCGCCATCCACGCTGCCCTCCAGGCCCAGTAAACAGCTGTCCCTTTCAAAAGACAAAACGAGCGCCCCGCCACTGTTTGGCGGGACGCTCGTTTTACTTTTCCTGCTCTTGAAACGGGACGGGGGCTCACTTGCCCTCGGCGGCCTCCCGGTTCTTCTTCCGCCAGGCGTCCAGCACGGCGCAGAAGACCAGGGAGAGGTAGGTCTCCTCCGCGTTGGCGCTGCGGCTGGTGAGGGCGATGGGGACCTTGGCCCCCACCACGGCGCCGCAGGTCACGGCGTGGGCGTGGATGAGCCAGCTCTTCACCAGGGTGTTGGCGGTGGAGAGGTCGGGGGCGATGATGCCGTCGAAGCCGCCGCCGCTCCAGGGGCAGTCGTAATTCTTCAGCCGGGCGGCCTCCTTGCTGAGGATGAGGTCATAGGCGATGGGGCCCCAGAGCTGGCAGTCGGCAAAGGGCTTGGACTTCTGCTCGGCCACCAGGCGCTGGGCCTCCACGGTGTCGGGCATGTGGAAGGTGACGTGCTCCACCAGGGCCAGCAGGGCCAGCTTGGGATTTTCATAGCCGAAGGCCTTCAGAGCGTCGGCGGTGTTGCGGATGATGGCCTTCTTCTGGGTCATGTTGGGCTTGATGACCACAGTCATGTCGCTCAGGGCCAGCAGCTTGGGGTACTCCGGCAGGGAGCAGAGGGACACGTGGCTCATGAGCCGGTCGGTCCGCAGGCCGTTCTTGCCGTCCAGCACCGGCATCAGGAAGTCCCGGGTGGGGAGGTTGCCCCGCATGAGCACGTCGCCGTCTCCGGAGTTGATGATGTCAATGGCGGCCTGGGTGATGTTGTGTCCCGGAGGGGTGTCCACCATGGTGTAGGGCTCCTTCTCCAGGCCGAATTCCTCCAGCACCGTGATGGTCCGGGCCCGGTCTCCCACCAGAACGGGCTGCACCAGCCCCTTCTCCTGGGCGGCGAAGAGGCCCTTGAGCATATTCTCGCCGTCGGAACCAGCCAGGATCACCCGCATGGGGCGGGACATCTTCGGAACGCGCTCCAGGATGGCGTCAAAGTTTTTCAATTCCATGCTGTATCACTCCGATCCTCATTTCTGAATCGCCGCCGCAACGGCCTCAGTTGTTCCCAGTATATCCTATTTCCGGCCTGATGACAAGAAGAAAAAAGAAAACCGAACATTTTACGGCGCAAACGAAAGGAGCGCCTGCCACAAAGGGCAGGCGCTCTCTGGCAGGCCGGGAGAGCTCGGTGGCGGCTCTCTCGATGGAAAAGCTCCGCCCAGGGGGTCCCTTCCCCCGGCTCCCTTCTGGTTACAGGGTCTCTCCGGCGGCGGCCCGGGCGGCGATGGCGGCCTGGGCTCCGGCCTCCAGGGCCTCGGCCTCCTCCCTGGGGACCTCCCGGATGAGGATGAAGGGGGTGAGCTGCCGGACCTGTCCGGCGGGGTTGTCCCCGATGAGCCCCGAGAGCTTCTCATCCGGCCAGTCCTTCAAAGCGGAGCACTTGCCCAGGATCTCCTGGGCCAGGGCGTTGGCGTCCACGATCATGGAGACCACCCCGGTCTCCTGGAGGACCTTTTCGCACACCCCGTCGGGGTCGGCGGGGATGCGGATGCCCATCTCGGCGTACTCCTCGATGTCGTGGCCGAAGAAGCCGTCCAGGCCGTAGACCTCGTCCCCGGCGATCTTGTAGAAGGTGCCGTGGACGCCCCGGAGCTTGTCGATGGCCGCCCGGAAGGCCGCCCACAGGATCTTGGGGGCCCCGCACTGGTTGATGGCGAACTGCATCTTGTAGGGCACCCCCGCCCCGGGTCCGGCGGCAGTCTGGGCCACGAAGCGGCAGAGGATGTTGGCCAGGAGGCCGGGCTTTACGTCCTCGGCGTAGACCACCCGCTTCTGGCAGAGGGAGACGATCTTCTCGCTCACCGAGACGATGTCGCCGGGCTCCCACACGGGGACCACATACTGCCGGACCAGGGCGTCGTAGTCATCCCCCACGTTGACAAAGGGGATCTGGATGGCGTGGCGGGCGTAGGTCTTGCCGTCCACCTCGATGATGAGCTTTTTGGTGGCGTTGACATAAAAATCCTTGGGTTCCATAGGGCGCTCCCTCTTCTTTTGATTCTGGAGGGAGCAGGGCTCCCCCGCGGCGGCTGGAAAGGGCCGGGCATCCCCGGCCATACGGGTACCAGTATATCCGTTTTCCCAGGAAAATCAACCCTTTCGGGCCATTTTCAGCGAAAGGGACGGAAATCCGCCGTCAGCGGCGGGGACGGTGGTCGTTTTGCGGCGGGCTGGGGCCCCTCAGAGCCGGGCCAGCAGCTCCTCCACCGCCTCCTTCCCCCGGAGGGCGTCGTACCAGCGCCGGGGAATGCCCCGGAGGCCGAAGCGGATGCCTGCCAGGCCGCCGGCGACACAGGCGGTGGTGTCGGTGTCGTCCCCCAGCAGGACGGCCCCCTTCACCGCCTCCTCGTAGCTGTCCGAGCGCTCCAGGAGCATAAAGGCGCTGCGCAGGCAGTCCACCACATAGCCGGAGCCCTCTCCCTCCCAGGGCCCGTCAGGGCGGACACTCCACTCCAGCTCCTGGGCGTAGTCGAGCATTTCCCGGTAGAGCTCCCGGAGGGTGGAGACGGCCCAGGCCAGGGCGGCGGCCGGGGGCTCTCCCCGCAGGAGGGCCCGGGCGGCCAGGCAGTAGAGGGCGCAGCAGACCTGGTTGCAGGGGTGACCGTGGGTGATGAGGCACTGGCAGTGGGCGTCCTGGACCAGCTCCCAATCGGAGCCCTGGTGCCAGAGGGCCAGGGGGAGGACCCGCATCAGGGCTCCGTTGCCCTTGCCCTCCGGCCGGAGGAGGCCGCACCGCTCCGGGGGCGTCCCCCGCCGATAGGCGCTCAGGGCCTCTCCGGTCTGGATGCCCACGTCGAAGACCACCCCGTCCACCGCCCAGGCCCCGCTTTGGTACCAGTCGGAGAGGCGGCGGGAGAAGTCCTCCAGGGAGAACCGGCCGCAGACCGCCAGGCTCTCCAGCAGGCAGAGGGCCTGGGCCCCGTCGTCCGACCAGGTGCCGGGGGGCACCCCCCGGTGGGCCCGGCGGAAGCCGGGGGGCGGAGTCATCTCGATCTCCCCGTAGGGCGGGATGTCCTGGGGGCGGTGAAATTCATAGGGGACGCCCAGGGCGTCGCCGATGAGCAGGCCATAGAGCCCGCCCAGCCAG
>DWWJ01000004.1 GCA_019119795.1 Candidatus Intestinimonas pullistercoris | reverse complement strand
ATTCTGGGACTGCGCTCCTCCGCCGCCCTGGCTGATTTCCTGGGATTTTACTTCCAGATGATCTTTGACAATGTGCAGGTGGTCCACACCAGCTCCTCCGGCGAGATCTTCGAGCAGCTCCTGCGGGTCGGGCCGGAGGATGTGGTCATTGGCCTGAGCTTTCCAAGGTACTCCAGCCGGACGGTCCAGGCCCTCCGCTTTGCCCGGGATCGGGGCGCCGGAGTGGTGGCGCTGACAGACTCCGAGACCTCGCCTCTGGCGGAGACTGCCACTGAGCTTCTGCTGGCTCAGAGCGACATGGCCTCCTTTGTGGATTCCCTGGTGGCGCCCCTGAGCCTGGTCAATGCCCTGATCGTGGCGGTGGGCCGCCGCAGAAACGAAGATGTAGAGCAGACCTTTGCCGGTCTGGAGCGCATCTGGTCGGAATACGAGGTCTATGAACCTGCGGGAGGAAACGAAACGCCGTGAGAGAGCCGAATCGAGGTGTCATTGTGGTGGGCGGGGGCGCCGCGGGGATGCTCGCGGCTCTGACCGCTGCCCGGAACGGGGCGGAGGTCACCCTGCTGGAGCGGAACCAGAAGGTGGGCCGGAAGCTCTATATCACCGGCAAGGGACGCTGCAACCTGACCAACGACTGCACCGTGGCGGAGTTTCTGACCAATGTCCCCCGGAACGACCGCTTTCTCACCAGTGCTGTCACCCGGTTCCCGCCCTCCGCTGTCCAGTCGTTTTTTACCGATCTGGGTGTGCCTCTGAAGACGGAGCGGGGCAACCGGGTCTTTCCCCAGTCGGACAAGGCCGCCGATGTGGTGGACGCCCTCTTTCTGGCCCTTCGCCGGAGCCGGGTGGCCCTGGTCCAGGACCGGGCGGAGCACATCCTGACCCGGGAGGGCGCTGTCACCGGCGTCCAGGGGGAGCACGGGAGCTATGCCGCCAGCCAGGTCATTCTGGCCACCGGCGGGGTCTCCTACCCCCTCACCGGCTCCACGGGAGACGGCTATGCCATGGCCGCCGAGCTGGGCCACACCATCCTGCCCCCCAAGCCCTCTCTGGTTCCACTGGTGACGGAGGGGGAGGAGTGCCCCCGGATGCAGGGCCTCTCCCTGCGGAACGTGGTCCTGAAGGTCAAAAACCGGAAGGGGAAAGTCCTGTTCCGGGAGCAGGGAGAGCTGCTCTTCACCCACTTCGGCCTCTCCGGTCCCTTGGTCCTCAGCGCCAGCGCCCACATGCGGGACTTTGAGAGGGACCACTACATCGCTGTCATCGACCTCAAGCCGGCTCTGGATGAGGCCACGCTGGATGCCCGGCTGGTCCGGGAGCTCTCCAGCCAGCCCAACCGGGCCTTTCACAATGTGCTGGAGACTCTGGAGCCCCGGCTCCTGGTCCCGGTGCTGGCAGAGCGGGCGGCCATTCCGCCCGATACCCCCGCCAACGCCGTCACCCGGCCGCAGCGGCGCAGGCTGCTGGAGCTCCTCAAGGGTCTGGACTTTTCCATCGCCGGGCCCCGGCCCGTCCAGGATGCCATCGTCACCAGCGGCGGCGTCAAGGTGTCTGAGGTAGACCCCCACACCATGGGCTCCAAGCTGGTGAAAGGGCTTTACCTTGCGGGGGAGCTGCTGGATGTGGACGCCTATACCGGCGGCTTCAACCTCCAGATCGCCTGGTCCACCGGCCGGGCGGCCGGGGAGGCCGCGGCCCTGGCCGTCTCCTGCGGGGGAGAGAGATAAAGAAGGGTAGGAGGCATCTCTATGCGCTTTCAAAGCATCGCCATCGACGGTCCCGCCGGAGCGGGCAAGAGCACCCTGGCCAAGCGAGTGGCCGGGGCGCTGGGTTTTCTATACGTAGATACCGGGGCCATCTACCGGACCCTGGGCCTCTTCGCCCTGCGCAGCGGCGCGGACCCGGCGGACCCGGCGGCCGTGGCAGAGCTCCTGCCCCGTTTTTCCGTCCGCATGGACTACGGACCGGACGGCATACAGCACATGTTCCTGGGCCAGGAGGATGTGACCCAGGCCATTCGGGCGCCGGAGGTCTCCCGGGCCTCCTCGGCCGTATCAGCCATTCCGGAGGTGCGGACCTATCTTCTGGAGATGCAAAGGGAGCTGGCCCGGAGCCACAACGTGGTCATGGACGGCCGGGACATCGGGACGGTGGTGCTGCCCCAGGCCGATGTGAAGGTCTTCCTCACCGCCAGCCCGGAGGCCAGGGCCCAGCGCCGCTGCGCCGAGCTGTCGGCCCGGGGAATGCCCCAGGACTATGCCGCCGTCCTGGCTGAGATCGTGGAGCGGGACCGCAGGGACACCACCCGCGCCGCCGCCCCGCTCCGCCAGGCGGAGGACGCCCTCCTGGTGGACACCACCCATTTGGACCTGGAAGAGAGCTTTCATGCTCTGCTGGAAACCGTAAAGAAGGAGCTGGAAGCATGAGAGCCTTTTATGCCGTCATTTATGCGATTGTTTTTCCCTTTTTCAATCTGGTCCACCCCAACCGGACCATCGGCCGGGAGCATATCCCGGAGGGGGGAGTCCTGGTGTGCAGCAACCATACCGCCCTGTCTGATCCCGTCTTTCTGGCCTTCGCCCTTCAAAGGAAGAACCAGATCCGGCCCATGGCCAAGGCCGAGCTGCTGCGCATTCCCGTCCTGGGCTGGATTTTGAAGCACATCGGTGTCTTCGGCGTAGAGCGGGGCAAGTCCGATGTAGGGGCCATCAAGCACGCCATGAAGCTGCTGAAGGAAGGGGAGAAGGTCCTGCTCTTCCCGGAGGGACACCGGGTCCATCAGGGCGAGGCAGGTCAGGGGGAAGGGAAAAACGGCGCCGCCATGCTGGCGGTCCGGTGCGGCGTCCCCATCCTGCCGGTCTACGTGCCGGAGAAGAAGAACTGGTTCCGCAGGACCACCATCGTCATCGGGGAGCCCTATCATCCCCAGGTGTCCTCCCGGAAGGGCACCATGGAGGAGTATGACGCCATCACCGCTGACCTGATGGAGCGCATCCGCGCCCTGGGGGAGCAGGCGGTATGAGCAGGGTGACGCTTGCCAAGTCCGCCGGCTTCTGCTACGGCGTGGAGCGGGCGGTGGACCTGGCCGAGAAGGCGGTGGAGCAGGGGAGGGCCTATCTGCTGGGGCCCGTCATCCACAACGACAATGTGGTGGCGGAGCTGGAGCGGAAGGGGGCCATTCTGGTCCACTCTGTGGAGGAGGTCCCGCCCGGTGCCCGGGTGATCCTCCGCTCTCACGGAGAGGCCAGGGCCGTTCACGATGCCCTGCGGGAGAAGGGCTGTCAGGTGGTGGACACTGCCTGCCCCAACGTCACCCGCATCCACCGTCTGGTGGAGCGGGCCGAGGCGGCGGGACGGCAGCCGGTCATCATCGGGGCGCCTGACCATCCGGAGATCGCGGCCATCGCCGGCTGGTGCCGCCATCCCGTGGTGCTGCCAGACGCGGCGGCCTTCGGCGCCTGGCTGGATGCCTGCCCCGAATACCGGGAAAAGCCCCTGACGCTGGTCTCTCAGACTACCTCCACCCGAGAAATTTGGGAGGCGGTCATAGAAAAAGCAAAAAAAGAGTGTACAAACGCTGAAATTTTTGATACAATATGTAATGCTACGTATATACGGCAATCGGAGGCCCAGGCGCTGGCGGCCCGTTCTGACGCCATGATCGTCATCGGCGACCGCAAGAGCTCCAACACCAGGCGGCTCTCCGAGCTGTGTCATGCGCGCTGTCCCCTGGTCCTGGCAGTCGAGGGGGCGGAAGAGCTGGAGCCGGCCTCTTGCGCGGGGGCAGCTTCCATCGGAATCACCGCGGGGGCATCGACGCCCGGGTGGATTATAAAGGAGGTCTATGACAAAATGAGCGACGAAATCATGGAGATCGAGGAATCCTTTGCGGATCTGCTGGAGAAATCGATCAAGACTTTAAATACAGGAGAGAAGGTAACCGGCGTAGTCACAGAGATCACCCCCACAGAGATCTATGTGGACCTTGGCACCAAGCACGCGGGCTACATCCCTGTATCCGAGCTCAGCGACGACCCCACTGCCAAGGTGGAGGATATCGTCAAGGTGGGAGACGAGATCGAGACCTATGTCATGCGGGTCAATGACGCCGAGGGCGTGGTCACCCTGTCCAAGAAGCGGCTGGACACCGTGAAGAGCTGGGACGAGGTGGAGCAGGCCAAGGAGGACGGCACTGTCGTCGAGGGCGTCATCACCGAGGAGAACAAGGGCGGCGTGGTGGCCTCCGTCAAGGGGGTCCGGGTGTTCATTCCCGCCTCCCAGACTGGTCTGCCCCGGGATGCGGCCATGACCGAGCTGGTGAAGAAGAAGGTCCGCCTGAAGATCACCGAGGTCAACCGTGCCCGCCGCCGGGTGGTGGGCTCCATCCGGGCTGTGGAGCAGGCCGAGCGCGCCGAGAAGGCCGCCAAGGTCTGGGCCGAGATCGAGGACGGCAAGAAGTACCACGGCGTGGTGAAGTCCCTGACCTCCTACGGCGCCTTTGTGGACATCGGCGGCGTGGACGGCATGGTCCACATCTCCGAGCTCTCCTGGAGCCGCATCAAGCACCCCTCCGAGGTGGTCAGCGTGGGCGACCCTGTGGATGTTTACGTCATTTCCTTCGACCCTGAGAAGAAGAAGATCTCTCTGGGCATGAAGGATCGGAGCCAGGATCCCTGGACCGTCTTCACGGAGAAGTACGGCATTGGCGATGTGGCCAACGTGAAGATCGTCAAGCTGATGACCTTCGGCGCCTTTGCCGAGATCGTCCCCGGCGTGGACGGCCTCATCCACATCTCCCAGATCGCCGACCACCGCATTGACAAGCCCGGCGACGTGCTCAAAGAGGGCGATATGGTGGATGTGAAGATCATCGACATCGACATGGAGAACAAGAAGGTCTCCCTGTCCATCCGCGCCCTGCTGGAGGCCCCCGTGGAGGAGCCCATCGAGGACGAAGAGGGCTGAATTTTCCCTTGATTCGATCAAAATGTCCCGTTTCCGCTGAGGAAACGGGACATTTTTTATGAATTTTTCTGAAGGGATGTCCCTTTTTCGACTTGCGGATTTTGCTAAAATGGTTTATAATAAACTCATTGGGAGCATTTGTCAAGCTATTTTTTATTCAGGGAGGTGGCCATCATGTTTCAGGTAGGAGATAAGATCGTTCATCCGATGCATGGTGCCGGTGTGGTAGACAGCATCGTCACCAAAAAGGTCAACGGCGTCGTCCGGGAATATTATATCCTGAAGATCCCGGTAGGGGGGATGCTGGTCATGGTCCCCACAGAAAACTGTGAAGAGATCGGCGTCCGTCCCATTGTGGGAAAGGAGGAGGCCGACCGTCTGATCGCCGCCATGTCGGATATCCAGGTGGACATGACCCAGAACTGGAACCGGCGCTATCGGGAAAACATGCTCCGCATCAAAAGCGGCGACCTCCTGGAGGTGGCCAAGGTGGTGAAGGGGCTCATGCTCCGGGACGAGGACCGGGGCCTGTCTACGGGAGAGCGGAAGATGCTCCACTCTGCCAAGCAGATTTTGATCTCCGAGCTGGTCTTATCCCAGGGCGCCAGCTATGAGGACGTGGAGGCCCGCATCAACACAGCCCTGGCTTGAATGATTGGTACAAAAGGAGCCGGAAGGCTCCTTTTTTGTGAAAGGAGAACTGCCATGCCGCCGCTCTTCGCCCGCCTGCGCAGGAAAAAAATTGACATCCCTTATTGTACCGCCGTGGTCCCCGCGGCGGGCTCCTCCACCCGAATGGGGGAGGACAAGATCCTGCTACCCCTGGGAGACCAGCCGGTGCTGGTCCGCACCCTGCTGGCCCTGGAGGCCTGTCCCCTGATCCAGGAGATCGTCGTGGTGACCCGGGAGGACCTCATCGTCCCTGTGAGCCAGCTCTGCAGGGACTACGGCCTGGGAAAGGTCCACCAGATCGTGGTGGGAGGGGCCACCCGGACCCTCTCGGTCCTGGCCGGCATCCGGGAGGCCAGCCGGGAGACCGGGCTCATCGCCATCCACGACGGAGCCCGCCCCTTCGTCACCCAGGAGGTGCTGGAGGCGGCTATCCGGAAGGCGGCGGAGTGCGGCGCGGCAGCCCCCGCGGTCCCCGTCACCGACACCATCAAGCGGGCCCGGGACGGCGTGGTGGAGGAGACCCTGGACCGGGAGACCCTGTTCGCCGTTCAGACTCCCCAGGTCTTTGAGGCCGCCCTCATTCAGGCCGCCCTCCAGAAGGCGGCGGAGGAGGGGCTCTCCCTCACCGATGACTGCGCCGCCGTGGAGCGGCTGGGCATGTCGGTGGCCCTCACGCCCGGTGACCCGTCCAACCTCAAGCTCACCACCCCGGAGGACCTGGACCTGGGGTTGGGCATTCTACAGGGAAGGGGGGAGCTGCTGTGAGTGCCTTCCGCATTGGCCACGGCTATGACGTCCACCGTCTGGTCCCGGGCCGAAAGCTGATCCTGGGCGGCGTGGAGGTCCCCTTTGACCGGGGCCTGCTGGGCCACTCTGACGCCGATGTGCTGACCCACGCTGTCATGGACGCCCTCCTGGGGGCGGCCGGCCTGGGAGATATCGGAAAGCTCTTCCCGGACAGCGACCCGGCCTATGCCGGCATCTCCAGCCTGCTTCTCTTGGACAGGGTGGCCCAGCGGCTCCGGGAGGCGGGCTGGCAGGTGGGCAACGTGGACGCCACGGTCCTCGCCCAGCAGCCCAAGCTGGCCCCCCATATCCCAAAAATGCGGCAGAACCTGGCCCGGCATCTGGGCATCCTTCAGGAGCAGGTCAACGTCAAGGCCACCACGGAGGAGGGCCTGGGCTTCACCGGCGCCGGGCAGGGCATGGCCGCCCATGCAGTCTGTCTGCTGGAGCAGGCAGTCCCCCTGTAAGAAGGGGTAAAGACAGAGCTTGGGTATGTTCCTACGTTCCCAAAACTATATGGGCAGAAGCGGCCGCAGTGCCTGCCGCTTTGAGAGACAGAGAAGGTGCAGACCTGCCAGGTCCGCACCTTCTTTTTGTGTCAGCGTGGCATCCATGGCATATGCTGGTATGAGGGGAGCGGTCGTCACCATTGTTTCCCCCTAGAAAGGAATCGTGCCATGATCTACTATCTTATTGTGTGCCGCTCGCTGACCTACGCCCAGCGGACGGCTGCGGTGCTGGAGCGCGCGGGGATCACGGCCCGCATCCTCCGCGCCCCCAAGAGCATCGCCGGAGAGGGGTGCAGCTACGCGGTAAAGGTGTCTGAACGCCGCCTTGCCCAGTCGCTGGTGCTCCTCAAGCGGGCGGACCTGCCGCCCAAGGGTGTCTTTATCACCGAGGCTGACGGAAGCTACCGCGAGGTGTGGCTATGATCTATCTGGATGCCGCCGCCACCACCCTTCAGAAGCCGGCCTCCGTTCCCCGGGCCTCGGCCTGGGCCATGACCCACATGTCCAGCATCGGCCGGGGCGGCCACGCCGCCGCCATGCTGGCGGCTGAGACCGCCTTTGCCTGCCGGAAGGCCGCCGCTGGACTCTTCCACATGGAGGAGCCCGACGAGGTGGTCTTCACCATGAACGCCACCCACGGCCTCAACATCGCCATCCGCTCCCTGGTCAAGCCGGGGGATACGGTGCTCATTTCCGGCTATGAGCACAACGCCGTCACCCGGCCCCTGGCGGCCATCCCCGGCGTGACGGTAAAGGTGGCTGCCTCCCGGCTCTTCGAGCCCGGAGCGCTCCTGAGCCGGTTCCAGGAGCTGCTCACCCCGGAGGTCTCCTGCGTCATCTGTAACCATGTCTCCAATGTCTTCGGCTATGTGCTGCCGGTGGAGGAGCTCTCCGACCTGTGCCTCCGGCGGGGCGTCCCTTTTCTTCTGGACGCCTCCCAGTCCGCCGGGACCCTTCCGGTCCACATGGACCGGCTCCACGCCGCCTTTATCGCCATGCCGGGACACAAGGGGCTCTATGGCCCCCAGGGCACTGGCCTGCTGCTGTGCAACCACGAGGCCCAGCCTCTGCTCCAGGGCGGCACGGGGTCCCTCTCCGCCCGGCAGGAGATGCCGGACTTCTTCCCGGACCGCCTGGAGGCCGGCACCCACAATCTCACAGGGATCGCCGGACTCCTGGAGGGGATTCGGTTCGTTCAGCGCAGGACGCCAGAGGCGATCCTGACCCATGAGCGAAACCTCAGCGCCCGGTGCGCCCAGGCCCTCTCGGCCATTCGGGGGGTGACAGTCTACGCCGCTCCCCGCCTCTTTAGCCAGGCGGGCGTCCTCTCCTTCCAGGTGGAGGGCCTGGACTGCGAGGAGGTGGCGGAGCGCCTCGGGGCTCGGGGCATCGCCGTCCGGGCGGGGCTCCACTGCGCCCCTCTGGCCCACCGCTCTGCCGGGACCCTGGACGAGGGCACCGTCCGGGCCAGCTTCTCAGCCTTCAACACGCCCTGGGAGGCAGATATGCTGGTGGGGGCAGTCGCTCAGATGGCCCAGAGGTGAGGCGAAACGGCCCGTTTCCAGACGTGCGGAACGCCGCGGCACTGCGCCGTGCGCTTCCGCACGCTTTTTTTCTGCCATTTTCTCTGAAGTTTAGGGAAATTTAATCCGCCGGGTCCTTGCCATTTTTCCATGGATACAGTATAATGACTGAATAGGCGGGCGTTCTGTCAGGGCGCGCGCCTGTGGGCACATACTAAGATGTGGGAGACTTTGGAAATGACGGATTTTTTGCAGGTGATGTTTCATTACATCCAGACCTTTAACATTTCCATCTGGGACGTGGCGGATATCGCCATTGTGGCCTATGTCATCTACCGCATTCTGATCCTGGTCCGGCGCAGCCGCACCGCTCAGGTGGCCAAGGCCATCCTGCTGCTTCTGATCGCCCTGGCCCTTGCCGCCTGGCTTCCGCTGCGGGTGGTCTATTTCGTCCTCAGCAATCTGCTGACCATGGGTGCCCTGGCCCTGATCGTGGTCTTTCAGCCGGAGATCCGCCGCTTCCTGGAGCAGCTGGGCAGCAGTAGCCTGGGAGATATGTTCAGCAGGGAGGAGGCCCCGCCGGAGGTGGAGGCCGCCATCGCCCAGACTGTCCAGGCCTATGCCTCCCTCTCCAAGGATAAGGTGGGGGCCCTGATGGTCTTTGAGCGGAAGGTCTCCCTGGATGACATCATCAAGACCGGAACCCCTCTGAACTCCACGGTGAACGCGGAGCTGCTGAAAAACCTATTCTGGAACAAGGCACCCCTCCATGACGGGGCGGTCATCGTTCGAAACGGACATATCGTGGGGGCGGGCTGTGTGCTTCCCCTGTCGGGCAATATCAACCTCTCCAAGGACCTGGGGATGCGCCACCGGGCCGGCATCGGCATGAGCGAGAATTCTGACGCCGTGGTGGCCATTGTCTCGGAGGAGACCGGCTCCATCTCTGTGGCGGAAAATGGTATGCTCAAGCGGCATCTGGCGCCGGAAACCTTGGAACGGCTCCTCCGCAACGAGCTGCTGCCCCAGGAGGAGGTTCCCAGGGCCGCCGGCAAGCTGTCTTCGCTCTTCAAGTCGAAAAAAGGTGGCAAAAACGATGGGGAAGAAACTCACGGAAAATAAAGCCTTTAATATGATTTTGTCCCTCCTCATCGCCCTGGGCCTGTGGGTCTATGTGACCTCTCTGAACACCAACGTGGGGGAGATCACGGTCCGGAACATCCCTGTGACCATTGTGGGTGAGGAGGTACTGAACAGCAAGGGCCTGATGCTGGATCTGGGGGCAGATGGATTGACCGTAAGCGCCCGTGTCAGCGGCAGCCGGGATACTCTGGTGAGCATGGCCATGGACCCAGCCCAGTATTTCACCGCCACCATTAACGTCACGGAGATCAATGAACCGGGAACCTATGAGCTCAGCTGTACGGTCGCGTCGGTCAACACCCTTTTCAATCTGACCAACAGCGTTCAGATCGTGGACCGGGGGGAGCACATCGTGCGGGTGACGGTCACCCGTCTGCTCTCGGCCCAAATTCCGGTCCAGGCGGTCTTTGAGGGCACTGTGGACGAGGCCAACGGCTACCGGGCCAATCCGGCGGAGGTCACCCCCGGCTCCATCACCATTCAGGGCCCGGAGGAGCTGGTCAGTCAGGTCTCCTACGCCCAGGTGGTCATCACAGGGGAAAACCTCACCCGGACCTACAGCGGCGAGCTGGGCTTCCAGCTTATGACGGAGGACGGGCAGGTCGTAGACAGCGAGGGCATCACCGCCAACGTGGACACGGTGAGCGTGGTGCTGCCGGTGGTCAAGACCCTGGAGCTTCCGCTGACGGTCCAATTCGTCTATGGCGGCGGGGTGACCGAGGAGAACTTCGACCGCTATGTCACCTATGAGATCAGCCCCGCCACCATTCAGATCTCCGGCGACGAGGCCGATGTGACACCGCTGGAGGGCTCCTCCATCACCTTGGGGCAGATCGACCTCTCCCAGGTGATCCAGGAGAATCAGACCTTTACCTTCCCCATTGAGCTCTCTCCGGAGCTCACCAACGACAGCGGTGTCACCCAGGCCACCGTCACCATCACAGTCAGCGGCCTGGAGACCAAGACAGTGGAGACCTCCAACATTCAGATCATCAATACACCGGAGGGCTTCACCGCGGATGCGGTGACCCAGTCCCTTCAGGTCCAGGTCCGGGGCCCTGCCTCCTCTCTGGAAGATGTGGATGGCTATCAGCTCCGGGTGGTGGTGGACCTTGAGGGGGAGAACCTCCGACAGGCCCAATTCCCCTTCACCCCACGCATTTATCTGGACGGAGACGGGAAATGCGGCGTGGTGAGCTCCGGGACGTCCGGAGGCTACATCGTAGTTGTCAATATTCAGGCAGAATAAAATAGGAGAATCACACTATGACACAGACGGCACAAGTCAAACAGACCTTTCCCAACGGCACCGCCCAGGTGGCGGTGGTCCGCCAGGGGGCCTGTGCCCATAACTGTTCCGAGTGCGGCGGTTGCATGACTGCCGCCCAGCCCACGGTCACCGCCCTGGCCCAGAACGCCGTGGGCGCCCGGGAGGGGGAGCTGGTGGTGGTGGAGACAGAAAATGCCCAGCTCATGGGCATCATCGCCTTCGTCTATCTGGTCCCCATGGTCCTGCTGATCGCCGGCTATCTGGTGGCCCAGGCCTTCGGCCTCACCCAGGGCTGGTGCATCCTGGCGGCAGTGGCCGCCTTCGCCGTGAGCATCCTGCTGGTGGTGGCCCTGGACCGCCGGGTCAAGCGGCGCCGCGCGCTTCAGTTCCGCATCGTGGCCGTGCAGGAGGTCTGATGTTCGGCTATGTGCTCCCCCTCCGGGGGGAGTTGAAGGTCAAGGAGCTGGAGGCTTACCAGGGCCTCTATTGCGGCCTCTGCCACACGCTGGGGCACCGGTACAGCTTTTTCGCCCGGTGGCTGCTCAACTACGACTTTACCTTTCTGGCCATGGTCCTGGCTCCGGCGTCGGAGCGGCCGGAGCGCCAGCGGCGGCGCTGTATTGCCTGCCCCTTCCGGGGGAAATCCGTGTGCACGCCGCGTAACAGTCTGGACCTGGCCGCTGATGAGAGCCTGGTGCTCACCTATTGGAAGCTGCGGGACGCTGTGGAGGACAGCTCCTTCCTGCGGGGCCTGCCGGCCCGCTTTCTCTCATTCTTTTTCCGGCGGGCCTATCGGAAGGCGGAGGGCCGGTGTCCCGAGTTTGCCCGTCAGACTGTGGCCTGTCTGGAGGAGCTCCGGACTCTGGAGGCTGAACGTTCCCCCTCCATGGACCGGGCGGCCGACACCTTTGCCCGCATCCTGCGCGCGGCGGCCCCCGCCACAGGGGACCCGGTCCGGGACCGGGCGGCAGAGCAGCTCCTCTATCATGTGGGGCGCTGGATCTATCTGGTGGACGCCTGGGATGACCTGGAGGAGGACCGCGGCAGGAGGGGATATAATCCCTATCTTGCTCGCTTTCCCGATGGCCCGGAGGGGCACCGGGAGGAGGTACGCCTCACGCTGCGGCATTCTCTGAACCTGGCGGTGTCCGCCTGCAATCTGACCGACTTCGGGCCGTGGAGCGGCCTCCTTTTGAATATCCTCTGCCTGGGGCTGCCCACGGTGGAGGAGGCCGTCTTCACAGGAGCGTGGAGGCAGCTCAAGAAACAGACGGGGAGAAACAGACATGAACGATCCATATAGCATCCTCGGGGTGGACCCCAACGCCAGCGACGACGAGATCAAGCGGGCTTACCGGGAACTGGCCCGGAAATACCACCCGGACAACTACCAGAACAATCCTCTGGCCGACCTGGCCGAGGAGAAGATGAAAGAGGTCAATGAGGCGTATGAGGCCATCAACAAGATGCGCTCCGGCGGAGGCGGGGGCGGCTATCAGAGCGCCTATCAGCAGTCTGGATACCGGCAGTCCGGCTACCAGCAGAGCTCCTATTCCTCCGGAAACAGCCTCTATGCCCGGGTCCGGCAGTCCATCAATCTGGGAAACCTCTCCCAGGCGGAGGAGCTTTTGAGCAGCGCCCCCACCCAGGATGCCGAGTGGCACTTTCTCATGGGGAGCATCGCCTACCGGAAGGGCTGGCTGGACGAAGCCGCCCAGCAGTACCAGATCGCCTGCAACATGGACCCCGGGAACCCGGAGTACCGGCAGGCGTACAACATCATGCGGCAGGGGGGACAGGCCTATCGTCCCTACGGCTACAGCACGGGAGGCATGGATTCCATGGACTGCTGTACCACCATGCTGTGTCTGAACTGCCTCTGCGGCGGGTGCGGGCACTGAGATGAGACAGTCGAAACGCGCCGGGGCGGTAGCACTGGCCGCCCTGCTGGCAGCCCTGTCCCTGGTGATTCTCTACCTCTCCGTCCTGGTCCCTACAGGCCGGATGGGGGTGGTGGCCGTGGCCGGACTTCTGCCTGCCGCCGCGGTGGTCTCCGGTGGGCCGGCCACAGGGGTGCTCTGCTATGCGGCTACCTCCATTTTAAGCCTGATCCTGCTGCCGGACAAGGGAAATGCCTTGCTGTACCTTCTGTTTTTCGGCCTCTATCCCCTTGTGAAATACGGTGTAGAGCGCCTGGGGAAGCTTCTGCTGGAGCTCGTCCTCAAGCTGCTTTTTTTCAATCTGATGCTCACCGTATTCTGGTTTGGATTCAACGCCGTCTTTCTGGCGGCCTTTCCGGCGGCAGAAACCGCACTCTGGGTGCTGTATCCCGTGGGGAATGTGGTTTTTCTGGCCTATGATTTCGGTTTTACCAAGTTGATTTCCTTCTATGTGGTCCGGGTGGACCAGCCTATGCGCCGGGGTCGGCGCTGAACTTGAGGAGTTTGAGAAAAGAAAGGGGGGACTGCCCATGGTACGGAGCATGACCGGCTACGGCAGGGGGGAGGCAGTCCTGAACGGGCGCACGGTCACAGTGGAGGTCCGTTCTGTCAATAACCGCTATCTGGACTGTTCCATCAAAATGCCCCGGGCCTACCTCTTTGCCGAGGAGACCTTCAAGAGCCGGGTCCAGGGCAGCATTTCCAGAGGTAAGGTGGATGTCTTTGTCACCATGGAGGGAGGGCAGACCGAGGGGGTCACCGTCTCGGTCAACCACCCGGTGGCGGAGAGCTATCTGGCCACCCTGCAGGAGCTCCAGAAGGCCTATCCCGTGGAGGGGGCCCCCACGCTGGAGCTTCTCTCCCGGTTCCCGGATGTCCTCCAGGTGGAGAAGACCCCGGAGGACGTAGAGGCC
Organism: Candidatus Intestinimonas pullistercoris; assembly: GCA_019119795.1. Taxonomy (GTDB): domain Bacteria; phylum Bacillota; class Clostridia; order Oscillospirales; family Oscillospiraceae; genus Intestinimonas; species Intestinimonas pullistercoris. Next base: position 4,321 of record DWWJ01000004.1, on the reverse strand, counting down.
GTGGCCGCCGACATCAGTACGGTGCTGGACCTGGCCCTGAAGGACTTCAATGTCATGCGGGAGCGGGAGGGGGAGAAGCTGCGGGCCGACATCCTCTCCCGGGCCGACACCATCGAAGCTCTCACTGCCTTGGTGGAGGAACAGAGCCCCCGGACGGTGGCCGAGTATCGGTCCCGGCTGGAGGCCAAGCTGAAGGAGGTCCTGCAAAACCACCAGCTGGATGAGGGCCGTATCCTCACAGAGGCGGCCATCTTTGCCGACAAGGTGGCGGTGGACGAGGAGACGGTCCGCCTCCGGAGCCACCTCTCCCAGCTCCGGACCATGCTGGAGCAGGGGGGACCCATCGGCCGGAAGCTGGACTTTCTCATTCAGGAGTTCAACCGCGAGGCTAACACCATTGGCTCCAAGTGCAGTGATATTGAGACCTCCCGGAGGGTCATCGACATCAAGGGCGAGATCGAAAAGATCCGGGAGCAGGTCCAGAACATTGAGTAGGGAGGCGGCGGCGTGAAGCTCATCAACATCGGATTCGGCAGCATGGTCTCGGCGGACCGGCTCATCGCCATCGTTAGCCCGGAGTCCGCCCCCATCAAGCGGATGATCCAGGATGCCCGGGAGCGGAGCGTGCTCATCGACGCCACCTATGGCCGGAAGACCCGGGCCGTTCTGGTCATGGACAGCGACCATGTCATCCTCTCCGCCATTCCCACGGACAAAATGGCGGAGCGCCTGGGCGTGATCGCCGGGGGAGAGCCGGAAGAAGAGGAGATGCTCCCATGATGGTACAGAAAAAGACCCGCGGCCAGCTTATCGTGCTCTCCGGGCCCTCTGGAGTAGGAAAGAGCACTGTGATCTCCGAGCTGCTGGGCCAGCGGCAGGACATCTATTTTTCCGTCTCCTTCACCACCCGGCAGCCCCGGATGGGCGAAGCCGACGGCGTGAACTACAACTTTGTGGACCGCGCGGAGTTTGAACGCATGATCGCGGCCGGAGAGCTGCTGGAGCACGCCGAATATGTAGGCAACTATTATGGCACCTCTCTGAAGGTCATCCAGGAGAAGCTGGACGCCGGTATTGATGTGCTGCTGGACATCGAGGTCCAGGGAGCCGCCAAGGTCCGGGCCAAGTGCCCGGAGGCGGTTCTGATCTTCATTATCCCCCCCTCGTTTGAGGAGCTCTCCCGGCGTCTGCGCGGCCGCAATACGGACAGCGAGGAGACCATCGCCGGGCGGCTCCAGAAGGCCAGGGAAGAATATCAGCAGATTCCCAACTATGACTACCTGGTGGTCAACGACAAGGTTTCGGCGGCGGCGGCAGAGATCATCGCCATCCTGCTGGCTGAGGACTGCCGGACCCGGAACCGACTCCACCTGGTGGAGGGAATCTGAAATCATCAAAGGAGTGCAAGGACTATGATGCTCTATCCTGCAATGAAGGATCTGCTGGCGCAGGTGCCCAGCCGGTACCAGCTTGTCAATGTGGTGGCCCACCGGGCCCGCCAGATCGCTGCTGAGGCGGAAGAGGGGGGCTACCCCCTCAATGAGAAGCCCGTCTCCCTGGCCATTCAGGAGATCGCGGCCGGTAAGGTGGACCTTACCCTGCCCGAGCAGCCTTGACCCACGCCCGTCTGGACAGGCCCGCCGCCCATTTGAGGGCCCGTGGTCCCGGCCGGGGCGCCTGTCCCCGCGACCGGAAGCGCCGGATGGGCTCTGCCCCCGGCGCTTGCCATTTCCAGGGAAGGAGGCTCCGGCATGGATGAGGTCCGGGTGGCCAAGGTGGCCCTGGCAGCGGCTACCTATGCCATCGACAAGCCTTATGACTATCTGGCCGGGGCTTTGTCGGAGCGGGTGGTCCCGGGGGTGCGGGTGCTGGTCCCCTTCGGCGCCGGGAACCGGCGGACCGAGGGCTTGGTGCTGGCAGTGTCCCAGGCCGTCCCGGACAAGAAGCTCAAGACGGTGTTCGCCGTGCTGGATGATGCCCCGGTGCTGGACAGCGCCGGGCTCCGGCTCTGCCTGTGGCTGCGGGAGCGGTGCTTCTGTACCCTCTACGACGCAGCCCGAGCCATGTTGCCCGCAGGGCTGTGGTTCTCCCTCCGGGACAGCTACCGCATTTCCCAGGGCGTGGACCGGGAGACCTCTTATCAGGCGGCGGGCCGTTCTGAGCACGCACGGCGCATCCTGGACCTGCTCTGGGCCGGCGGTGGGGAGGCCGAGATCGGACAGATCCGGGGGGCCTTTGGCGACAAGGACCCCAACCCCGCCCTGAAGCTCCTGACGGACCAGGGCATTCTGACCCTGGAGACCAGTGCCGCCCGGGGTGTCGGGGACAAGACGGAGCAGGTGGCCACTCTGGCCCTGCCCGCTGAGGAGGCCCTGGCCCAGGTGGCCTCCCGGCGCAGAGCGGCCCCCCAGCGGTATGCCGTGGTGGAGCTGCTCTGCGGCATCGGCCGGGCCTCGGTCAAGGAGCTCTGCTACTTTACCGGTGCCTCCCGCGCCACTCTGCGCTCCCTGGTCAAAAGCGGCATCCTCACGTTGGAAAAACAGGAGGTCCTTCGCCGGGTCCAGGTGGAAGAAGTGGAGCCTGCCCCGCCGGTGGTCCTCAATGAGGAACAGCAGGCCGCCTTCGAGGCTCTGGACGCCCTCTGCCGGGCCCCGGAGCCGGCAGTGGCCCTGCTCTACGGGGTCACGGGCAGCGGCAAGACCCAGGTCTATATCCGCCTCATTCAGGCGGCTTTGGACCGGGGACAGTCGGCCATGGTTTTGGTTCCGGAAATTGCCCTGACCCCCCAGCTTCTGCGTATTTTTTCCTCCCATTTTGGGGATGACATTGCTGTGCTCCACAGCTCCCTCCGGGCGGGGGAGCGCTATGACGAGTGGAAGCGGGTGCGCTCCGGCCAGGCCCGGGTGGTGCTGGGGACCCGTTCGGCGGTCTTCGCCCCGCTGAAGGACCTGGGCCTGCTCATTTTGGATGAGGAGCAGGAGGCCGCCTACAAGTCGGAGAACACCCCCCGCTACCACGCCCGGGACGTGGCCAAATACCTTTGCGCCAAGTGCGGCGGACTGCTGGTGCTGGGCTCTGCCACCCCCTCCGTAGAGACCATGTACTTGGCCCAGACCGGCATCTACCATCTGGTGGAGCTGCGGCGGCGCTATAACACCCAGGCCCTGCCCGGCGTCTTCCTCAGCGATATGAAGGAGGAGATTCGGGGAGGAAACGGCACCTCCATCGGCGGCCTGCTCCGCCGGGAAATCGCCGCTAACCTGGAGCGGGGGGAACAGACCATCCTCTTTCTCAACCGCCGGGGCGCCAGCCGGATGGTCTCCTGCGGGGAATGCGGCGCTGTGCCCACCTGTCCCCGCTGTTCCGTCCACCTCACCTACCACTCGGCCAATGGCCGGCTCATGTGTCACTACTGCGGCCACTCCCAGCCCCTTCCGCCGGCTTGCCCCGCGTGCGGCGGCACCCTCCACTTTATCGGTACCGGCACCCAAAAGGTCCAGGAGGAGCTGGAGACCCTTTTCCCCGGGGTGGAAGTCCTGCGGATGGACACCGACACCGTCTCGGCCGCCCACTCCCATGAGGCCATCCTCTCCCGGTTTGAGCGGGAGAAGGTGCCCATTCTGGTGGGGACCCAGATGGTAGCCAAGGGGCTGGATTTTGAAAATGTCACCCTGGTGGGAGTGGTGGCCGCCGATCTGTCCCTCTATGTGGACAGCTTCCGGGCCACGGAGCGGACCTTTTCCCTCCTCACCCAGGTGGTGGGCCGGGCTGGCCGGGGGGCCAAGTCCGGCCGGGCGGTGATCCAGACCTACACGCCGGACAACGACGTTCTCCGCTTCGCCGCCGCCCAGGATTACGACAGCTTTTACGCCCAGGAGATCGACCTGCGCCGGCTCATGGACTACCCGCCCTTCCGGTCTCTTTTCGTGCTCACGGCCTCCGGGGCCGATGAGGCCGCCGTGCTCCGGGTGTGCCAGAAGCTCCGCCGCAGTCTGGAGCTCTGGGCACAGCCGTTTCGGAACAGGGAGGACCATCCCCGGCTCCTGGGCCCCGCCCCGGCGGCGGTGGCCAAGGTGAACAACCGCTACCGCTACCGGCTGACCCTGATGTGCCCCCCACGGAAGGAAGTCCGCGCCATGCTCTCCCAGCTCCTCCAGGCCGTGGGCCGGGACAAGGAGAGCCGGGGCGTGTCCGTCTTCGTGGATACAGACCCATATGATTAGGAGGATCAACTTATGGCTTTGCGAAAGATATTGACCGATGAGGACCCCGCTCTGCATAAAAAATGCCGGCCTGTCACCAATTTTGACGACCGCCTGGG
>DWWJ01000172.1 GCA_019119795.1 Candidatus Intestinimonas pullistercoris | reverse complement strand
CCGGCGGCCTGCCAGAGGTCCACCACCGCCCCCTGGAGCTCCCGGCAGCCCTCCGAGAGGACCAGGGCGTCGATGGCGCAGGTGGTGAGGTCCACCCCCTTCAACAGGGTGTGGACAAAGCTGGCCCGGGTGAGGTCGCAGCGGGTCAGGGCCACCTTTTGGAAGACGCATTCGGAAAAGGCGGCCCCGGTGAGGTCGCAGTCAGAAAAATGGGTCTCCCGCAGCTTTCCGCCGCCGAACTGGGCCTCGGAGAGGCGGCATCCTGTGATGCTGCCCTGGCGCATCCGGGCCCGGGGGAGGCGCATCCCCAGCCCCCGGCAGTCGGTGAGGGCAAAGCGGAGCCACCAGGAGCCGTCGAATCTTCCACCGGAGAGGTCACAGGTGTGGAAACTCACGTCGGTAAAGGAGGCCCCCCACCAGTCGCAGCCGGGGAATCGGCAGTGCTCAAAGGTCACAGACCGGAGCTCCAGGCCGCTGAGGTCGGCCCCGGTGAGGTCCTGGTCCCGGACCAGCAGGCCGGTGAGGGGGACCTCCTCCTCCCGCGCCTCCAGGGTCAGGGCGGGAAAATGTTCCACAGGCTGTGGAAGAGTTTTATCTCCCGGCATGGACATCGCTCCCTTCTCTCAAAAAGACGTACAAAGGCAAAAAAGGGCGCATATGCGCCCTTTTCTGCCCTTTACTCCACCTCGTCGTAGGCAAAGTGGCTGCGGTAGTAGTATTGCAGGATGTCGTAGTCCTCCACCAGGGCCTGTCCCTCGGGGGAGAGGGTCCCGGTGAGGGTCCCGTTTTCCACATAGAGGCCGGTGGGGTTGTTCATTACGGGCACCCGGTCCATCACCTGCTGGGTGGCCTGCATGAAGGCGGGACCCTCCCAGCCGCAGAGGCGGAAGACCTCGTTCATCAGGAAGTTGGGGCTCAGGGCCGGGCCCTCCCCGGTGAAGTCGGCTCCCAGGACCTCCTTGGCGGCGTCGTTGGCCCAGATGAGATAGCGGGTGGCGTAGTAGTTGAAGAAGCCCTCGGGGCTGGAGAGGTCCAGGTTCAGGCCCATGGCCTCATAGACCGAGTTGCCGTCCCCCATCCAGGGCATGTGGTCCCCGAAGAGGATGAGGATCACCGGCTCGTCGTCGGTCCGGAGGTAGTCGGTGAGCTCCTTGAGGTGCTGGTTGGTGTTGTAGATGGAGCCGAAGTAGTTGTCCAGGATATACTGCTGCTCCTCCGTATAGGTGCCGTCGGCCACCACATAGTCGCCCTTCTCGCCCCACCAGCAGACATCGGTGTTGTAGGGGCCGTGGCCCTGGTAGGTGACCGAGAAGCTGAAATAGGGCTGGTCCGACTCCTCCGCGGCCTGGTAGGTCTTCAAAAGCTCCGGGAAAAAGACGTCGTCCAGGGCCACATCGCCGTTGGTGAGGGGGGAGAAGTAGTTCTCCACAAAGTAGTAGTTCTCAAAGCCCAGGCTCTCGTTGATGTTCTCCCGGTTGTAGAACCACTCGTAGCAGGGGTGCATCCCCTCCACGGCGTAGCCCTGGGAGCGGAAGTACCAGGCGTAGGAGTTGGTCCGGGTCCGGAAGTTCACCAGGTCGGAGAAGCCGGTGAGGAAGCAGCGCTCGGTGTCGACGGTGCCTCCGGCGAAGATGTTGGTCACCAGGTCCCCGGAATAGCCCTCGGCCTCCAGGTCGTGCCAGACCTCGTAGACGTCCATGGCCAGATCAGGCACGCCGAACTTGGTGAAGTCGTTATAGGCCTCCAGCATGATGCCGATGATGTTGACCTTCTCCTCCTCGGGGATGTCGGCGTCGGTATAGGCGGAGAGGATGGCCTCGGCCCGGGCGGGGCTGTAGTTCTCCGGCGGAGTCTCGATGGCGTCGGAGATGCTGTGGAGGAAGGGGTAGAGGAAGCCCCGGGCGATATACTGCTGGGTGGCGGACCAAATGTTGTTGAGGCGGTCATAGTAGGCGGTGCGCTGGTAGAGGGCGTCGTCCAGCACCGCCGGGTAGAGCAGGGTGCAGGCGGTGACCCCGGCCATGGCGCAAATGGCCCGTCCCCGGCCGAAGGGCCGGCCCCGGACCAGAAAGTGGAGAAAGAGGAACCCCGCCGCCACGCAGAAGAGGACCAGGAGCAGCTTCCAGTTGAGGAAGAGGTGGTACTTGCCAGCCATGTCCCCGGCCTCCTTCAGGAGGAGGAGGTCGGCAAACATCACCGGGTCGTTGCGGAACATCAGCTTGTAGTAGTTGCCCACGGAAAGGCCCAGGACCGCTGCCGCCGTCACCAGGAAGGAGAGCTGGGCCCGGCCGGTCAGGCCGTAGAGGAGCAGGAGCACCGCCAGCACCGGCAGGAGGTTGAGGACAAAGATCAGGGGGCACTCAAAGTAGCCGAAGATCAGTCGCATGGAGTAGTGGCCCGTGGCCAGCATCAGGGAGAGCAGGCAGATGCCCACCCCGGAGGCCAGGACCACCCCCAGGTTCCAGGCCCAGAAGAGGGCCTTCCTGGCCGGGGACCAGGCGGGGTCTGTGGTTTTCTGGAAAAGGAAAAATCGTCTCATAGCGCGCTTCTTTCTGGGACCGGGGGGCGGGCCCCCGGGGGATGGTCTCTTGGGAGGGGGCCCCCCACCGGGGGCTGGCTGCCCGCCAGGGAGCGGAGGCCCTCCGGGGGATGCGGCTCCCCGCCGCAGGGGCAAGGTCCATTTCTTTTTCTGCGGAAAAAGAAACGGGCCTTGACTCCAAAGAAAAAGTTAGGCCGGTCTATGGTGGGTTGGTGGTAGAAAACGGCGGCCTGCGTCTTTACGCACTGTTTGGGGACCAGCCCCGGCCGTTACGGCCATGCCATGGTGGAACAGGGAAGAGGATGTGGTTCTATCCGGCAGCCGCCTGGCTGTGCCACTCTCGCGGCAGAGTGCGGAATGGCGCACCGGAGGCGCCGCGCACAAATCAAGTCTCCTGCTCTGCCGCAAGGGAGGCACCTGACCACCCCGGCCCTGAGAGAGGCACCCGCAGGCGGCGGGGGGATAGGGCCGCCGGCCTGTCCCTGTTCCACAAGGGCAGGCCGTAAC
>DWWJ01000171.1 GCA_019119795.1 Candidatus Intestinimonas pullistercoris | reverse complement strand
TCCCGTACATATCCCACGGCATCCGCATACCAGCTCCCGGCGTCCACATCGGAAAAACCGGTGTCCCCCACCGCCGCAAAGGCACTTATGGCAAGAGACAGGCCAACTGCCGCCGCAAGCGCCAGGGAGATGATTTTCCTTCTCAATTTCATGTTGATTCCTCCTGCCTTGTTTCGATTCCTTGTGCTTTATGCATTCCGGCCCAGTTCATAGGCTTCCCGCATCGCTGGATTGCTTTGAATATCGCCGAGCTGCCAGGCCCCGGCGCCATAGACAGCGCCCTGCGCCATGGCCGTTTTTCCGGCCGCACCTCTGGCGAATCGTTGGCACAGCGTCTCCGAATTGCCGCCCTTTCGGGGGCTTCCAGATAGGATCGGCACGCTTTTCGACATGACCTCACCTCCCTTCTCAGATGGGCTTATCGTGATGTTGGCCGCTTGGTCAGCCGCCATTCAGGCTGGAGGTCAAATACTCCAAAATGTACCCCATAGCCAAGTCAAAGCTGACACCGCTGAAGCCGTGCCCGGCGCCTGGTATCACTTCCAGCTGCGCAGAAGGCAGCACCTCCACCGCGCGCTCGGAATAGGAGAGCGGCACCAGGCTGTCCCGGTCGCCATGGAGGATCAGGACAGCCCCGTCATAGCCCTGAATATCCGCATAGACGTCGTAGCCGAACAGGTCCTCAAAATAGGCCCGGCCCACGGTCATAAACAGGTAGTGCATGGAGTCCGGCACCTCGTCCGCACTGTCGAACCGTTCCATGGCGTCGTCTACCAGGACAAAGGCCGGGTAGAGGAGGACCACTCCCGCAATGGCGTCCCGGTTGTCCGCTGCCGTTATCGCGGACACCAGGCCCCCCTGGCTGGCTCCCAAAAGAAACAGGTTGTCATCGTCCACATCCTCCCGCGCCTGGAGCATGGCGATCACCGACTCCAAGTCGGACTGCTCCGTGAAGATGGACATATCCAGATTGGAGCCCTCACTGCGGCTGGAATCGCTCCCGCCCCGGAAGTCAAAGCAGTAGACCAGATAGCCCTGTGCGGCCAGGGCCTGGGCATACTGCGCTCCGTTGCGGTAGGAGCCGCCAAAGCCATGGGAATAGATCACCGTGGGCCGGGGGCCCTCCACGCCCACAGGGCGGTAAAGCACCCCGTAGATTTGGCTGTCCTGGTTTTCCGCAAGCACTTCTTCTGTCTCCACCGCATATCCGCCCGCCTTGTCAATGGCGGGGCGCTCCGCACTGGTTTCCTCCGCCGAGAGGACCTGCACTTCCCGGCCCTCCTGTCCGGACCCCAGGGTAAACCGCCCGGACAGGCCCTCGGTGAGGTAGATGGTGCCGTCATCGGTGAGCAGCACCATCTCGAAATCCTGCCGCGACCGCCAGAAGTCGGCGGCCTCCTCCAGCCCCATGACGAACACGGCGGTGGAGAGGGCATCGCACCGCTTGCTCTCCGGGCTGATAATAGCCACTTGGGTCAGGCCGCTCCGGGCGGGAGAGCCGGTTTCCGGGTCCAGGATGTGCCAGTACCGCTCCCCGTCCTCCCCCACGAAGTAACGCTCATAGCCGCCTGAGACCACCACGCTCTGGTCGGTGACCTCCAGGATGCCCAGGGTGCCGTCGGTCTCCGGGTCCCGGACGCCGATCCGCCAGGGCATTCCATCCGGCCGGCTGCCCATGGCCAGGATATTGCCGCCAAAGTCCAGCAGGGCGGACTCCACGCCGTGCTCGGCCAGCACCTGGGCCGTCTCATCGGCGGCGTAGCCCTTGCCCACCGCCCCCAGGTCCAGCTCCATCCCCGACGGGAGCTCCATGGTCTGCCCGTTCAGACTGACTTTCTCATACCCGGTGTTCGCCAGCAGGGCGGACAGGGTGTCCGCGTCCGGGATCTGGTACTGGTCGGTGGTGAATCCCCAGGCGGTCAGCACGGGATACAGGGTGGGGTCCAGGGCGCCGCCCGTCTCCCCCGCCATATCCAGGGCAAAGGAGAGCACCTGGGCGGTGTCGGCATGGACTTGGGTGGGCACGCCGCCGCTGTGGTTCACCGCGTAGATGTCGCTGCCCGGGTCGGTGACCGACCACAGGCCCTCCAGCTCCTGGATGCGGGCCTGGGCGGCCTCCAGGGCCGCCTCCGCCCCAGCTCCGTAGGCGGTCAGGTCGATGTAGGTGTCCATAGCAAAGAACCCGGCGGTGGCCTCTGCCGGCGTTCTCTGCGGGGAGTCCGCCGGCTGCGCCTGAGCGCATCCGGCGCTTCCGAGCAAAAGCAGGGCGGTCATCACACCGAAAATTGTCCGTCTCATGCGCCAGTCCCTCCCTGTTTTCCCGCCTGCAGTAGTCTGCTGAGTCCGTAAGATACCAGAACGAATGTGCCCATCATGGCCAGGTGATCCACGAAAAAGAGGAGGGCCGGGCGGCTGAAGGCGTCAAAGAGGACGAACTCCGCCTGCTGAAACAGGTAGAGCCAGAGCTGATACCGGAAGAGGAACCCATAGGCCCCATAGAGGGCGATCCCGACCGCCACGGCCCACAGCACGGCGGTCCTGCCTCTGGAAGCGGGCCACTGGAGCTTTCTGCGGACCATGCCCACAACCATGCCCCAGTGGAGACCCAGGTGGAGGCTCATCAGCACAAAGCCCCAGTAGGAGGTGAGCAGATGAAGCCTCCGGGCCATGGCCGCCCCGCTGGAGATGGGCAGGAAGGCGAACACATGCCGGGAGAGGATGATCCCGCTGACCATCAGGCCCAGCATGGCTGCCAGCAGGAGGATATCCAGAGCACTCTGAAGGATACGCACAGGGGTGTACCGCCCCTTTCCCAGGTTCATAACCCACCGGCGGTTGAGGATATGGTGGGCGATGAACAGGAGGAACATGGCCGCCCCCGCCCACTCGTGGGCGAAGTCTCCGGTGAGCTGATAGGCCATTAGGACAAACAAGAGGATGGTCATCCCCAGGTCAACGGCGATTTTGAGCCGCATGGTTTTATTCATGAAAGGTTCGGCTCCTCTCAGATGAACGCTTCAAACTCTCTCAGGCCAGATCCAGGCCGGAGGCCCAGTCCATGGCGTCCTGAGCCGCGTTCGCCACATTGCCGCGGGAGACCGAGAACCCGTCCTCCCGCACCGTGGCCTCCGGCTGGAGGGACTGGATGGTGGAGATGGTGCGGGAGAAGCCGCTGCCCCCGTGGGTGACGAAGGGGACGATGGTCTTGCCCGCGAAGTCATAGGACTCCAGGAAGGTGTAGAGGGGCATGGGCAGGTCGGCGTTCCAGTTGGGATAGCCCAGGAAAATCACATCGTACTGGTCCAGGTTCTCGATCTGGCTGGCCAACTCCGGCCGGGCGTCCTCCCGCAGCTCATTGTAGGCAAATTCCAGCAGGGGGTCGTGGGTGCCGGGGTACTCCTGGACCGTCTCAATGGCGAAGAGGTCGCCGCCCACCGCCTGCTGGATGGCCTGGGCAATGAACTGGGTGTTGCCCACCACGCCGTCCTCGGTGGCCACCCGGCTGGCGTTGGCCACGGTGTCGGTGCCGTCGGTCTCCGGCACGCCGAAGTAGGCGATCAGGATATGGCTGCCCTCGCCCGAGGGGACATCCTCACTGGGACTGCCGGTGGGAGCATTTCCCGAGTCTGGGGCGGGAGAAGGGCTCTGTATTTCCTGCTCCTGAGTGGACGGGGGCTCTGGAGTGGAGGTGGTCTCCCCTCCATTTCCCGCCGCGCCGCAGGCGGCCAGGACCATCGTCATGCTGAGAGCCAGGAGTGTGGCGTAGATCCGTTTCATGAAAATCGTTCCTTTCTGACCTCGATTCCCTGAAGGAGTTTATTGGGTGGAGCAAGCTCCGTAACTACAAAAGGCATGATAAGGGGAAGATGTGAGAAAAGTGTGAGAAAACTCGCAGACTTTTGTGAGAGGACCGGGGCTTTTTGAGCTGGGCTGGACGTGGGGCGTTTTACCCCCAGAAAAAAGACAGGAAAGCCCGGATGGGCTTTCCTGTCTTTTGGCCTTCGATGCTGCTTTATTATTTTGTTGGATAGAAAAACCAGAAATCGGTCAGGCCCTCCTGACAATCCACCCCATAGGACATGCCGTGAGCGTCCAGGATGGTCTTGACAATGGACAGGCCGATTCCGGTTCCCTGTCTGCGCCCCGCCTGGTGCTGGCTGCGCTGGTACCGCTCCCAGATCAGCTCCCGCTCCTCCTCCGGGATGGGGTCGCCGGGGCTGATGACCGAGACCCGGTATCCGTCCGCCTCCCGTTGGGTGCGGATGGTGATGGTCCCGCCGTCCTTGGTGTGGTTGACCGCATTGTTGAAGAGGTTGCGCAGCACCTGGCTGAGCTTGAGGGCGTCCACCTGGACGGGGCACTCGGTCTCGGGCTGCTCCAGCTGAAGCGTTAAATGGTTTTCCCGCGCGATCTTCTCACAGCGCCCAGCTTCCTCCCACACCACCTCCCGCAGGTCACAGTCCTCTTTGTTCAGATGCAGGTAGCCGGACTGGAACTGGGAGTAGTCCATGATGTCGCTGACCATCTCGCTCATCCGGTTGGCCTCGCGGATGATCAGGTCCAGATTTTCATTCCGCTGCTGGTCATCCTTCCAGGTGATGTCCCGGACCATCTCCGCATAGCCGCCGATGAGGGCCAGCGGGGAGCGCAGCTCGTGGGAGACGTTGGCGATGACCTCCTTGCGCAGCACGTCCACCCGCTGAAGGGCCCGGCCCAGCTCCTCCACCGAGTGGGACAGCTGCCCGATCTCATCGCCTCGTTTCAGGCCCGGAACGGCGGTCAGCTCTCCGGCCGCCAGACAGTCCACAGTCTTCTTGATGACCCGGATGGGATGGGTGAAGCGCTTGGCCAGAAAGGCGGCCAGGACCGCGGCGGCGGCCGTCAGGATCACGCTGAGGATCACCAACTGCCGGCGGTTCATGTCCAGCACGTTATAGAGCTCCTCAAAGGAGTGGTAGAGGATCAGATAGGCGTCCGCTCCATAGTACCGGATGGGGATGCCGATCTCATAGGCCTCCACACGATTCCGGTCCATACGCTCGCTGGTATAGGGCTCGCCCGCCAAGATCTTGGGGTAGTTCTCCCCGTTGGCGATGCGCTCCCACACCTGCACGTCGCTGTGGTTGGCCGACAGGTCGATGGGGTGGCCGAAGGTATACATCTCCGCCAGTTGGCCGCTGTCGTTGATGATGAGCATTTTCCCCTCCGCGGTGCTGCTCAGATAGGAGAGCATCTGCTCGTTGTAGGCCAGGTCCTCGGTCTCCAGGTCCCCCATGATGGGCTCCAGCTGGGCCTGGACCTCGTTGGTCTTGGACTCGATATAGTTGCGCTCCATGAGCACCACCTGAAAGACCCACATAAAGCCCACGGTCAGTAGCACCAGCACCATCATGATGGCCCAGAGGCGGACGGCTATTCCCATGCCCCGTGAGGGGCAGTCACTCTTGTTTGCAGTCAAATTTGTATCCTACCCCCCAGACAGTTTCAATGGCCCTGCGGTACGGTCCCAGATGCTCCCGCAGGGACTTGATGTGGGTATCCACCGTGCGGGCGTCCCCAAAGTAGTCAAAGCCCCAGACCTGATCCAGAAGCTGCTCCCGGGAGAAGACGATCCGCTCGTTTTCCGCCAGTTTCACCAGCAGATCGAACTCCTTGGGCGGCAGGCTGACGGCCTTCCCGTCCACTCGGACGGTCCGGGTCTCCGGCTCAATACACAGGCCGCCAAAGACCAGCTCGCTGAGCCTCTTGTTTCCCGCGCGCTTGAGCACCGCCCCCACCCGGGCCATCAGCTCCTTGGGGCTGAA
>DWWJ01000170.1 GCA_019119795.1 Candidatus Intestinimonas pullistercoris | reverse complement strand
ACCATCCAGGAGCTCTATCTGAGCACCGGCTCGCCCAGGGGGCTCACCGCCATCTACGCCGCCGGTCAGGGCGACTCGGGAGAGCGGGGCCTCAACCATCTGGGTGAGGAGGGCCTGGTAGACCGTGTAATCGGCGGTCACTGGGGTCTGGTGCCCCGGCTCCAGAAGCTGGCCTTGGAAAACAAGGTTGCCGCTTACAACTATCCTCAGGGTGTTATTTCTCAGCTTTTCCGTGATATCGCCGCCGGTAAGCCCGGCCTGGTCACCCACGTGGGCATGAAGACCTTCGTGGACCCGGCGCTGGAGGGCGGCATGCTCAACGACAAGGCCCGGGAGGCCGGACCTCTGGTGGAGCGCATCGACATCGGCGGCGAGACCCGTCTGCTGTATAAGGCCCTGCCCATCGACGTGGCCGTGATCCGGGCCACCTACGCCGACACCAACGGCAACTGCACCTTCCAGCGGGAGGGCGTCAGCGCCGAGACCCTGGCCATCGCCCAGGCCGCCAAGAACTCCGGCGGCAAGGTCATCGTCCAGGTGGAGGACGTGGTGGAGTACGGCGCGCTGGACACCCGGCTGGTGCGGCTCCCCGGCATCTATGTGGACGCCATCGTGGTGGCCGCGCCGGAGAACCACATGCAGACCTTCGGCACCGGCTACAACCCCGCCTACTGCGGCGAGATCCGTGTGCCCATGAGCTCGGTGAAGCCCCTGAAGCTGGACCAGCGGAAGATCGTGGCCCGCCGGGCGGCCATGGAGCTGGTGCCCAACGCCATCACCAATCTGGGCATCGGCATGCCGGAGGGCGTGGCCGCCGTGGCGGCCGAGGAGGGCCTTCAGGGGATGGTCCTCACCACCGAGGCCGGCACCATCGGCGGCATCCCCGCCGGCGGCAAGGACTTCGGTGTCACCATCAACCCCGACTGTATCCTGGACCAGCCCTATCAGTTTGACTTCTATGATGGCGGCGGTCTGGATGTGGCCTTCCTGGGACTGGCGCAGGCCGATGAGAAGGGCAACATCAACGTATCCAAGTTCGGTCCCAAGATCGCCGGCTGCGGTGGCTTCATCAACATCACCCAGAACGCCAAAAAGGTGGTCTACTGCGGCACCTTTACCGCCGGCGGTCTGAAGCTCGGTGTGGCCGACGGTAAGCTGCAGATCCTGCAGGAGGGCCGTGACAAAAAGTTCCTCAAGCAGGTGGAGCAGGTCACCTTCTCCGGCGAGTACGCCGTGGAGAAGGGCCAGCCGGTGCTCTACATCACCGAGCGGGCCGTCTTTGCGCTCACCCCTGAGGGCGTGGAGCTCAAGGAGATCGCCCCCGGCATTGACATGCAGAAGGACGTGCTGGACCAGATGGACTTTGCCCCCATCGTCCGGGACGTGAAGACCATGGACAGCCGTATTTTCCAGGCCGGCCCCATGGGTCTGGCCCAGTAATTTCCCCCAGCTCCTCCGGGAGAGAAACATGTGTTGAGGAGGTATTTCATTCATGAGTTTGTTGGGCATCGTATTGGGCCTTGTGCTCCTGATGTTCCTGGCCTATCGCGGCTACTCCATCATCTGGGTGGCCCCTGTCTGCGCCGTGGTGGTGGCCGTCCTCAGCGGCTACGCCATCCTGGACGCCTACATCGGCGACTACATGAAGGGCATGGCCGACTATGTGTTCCAGTGGTTCCCGCCCTTCTTCCTGGGCGCCGTCTACGGCAAGGTCATGGATATGACCGGCTCCGCCCGGAGCCTGGGCAACGCTCTGGTGAAGCTCATCGGTTCCCGCTTCGCCGTGCTGGCCGTGGTCCTTCCCTGCCTGCTGATGACCTTCGGCGGCATCTCCCTCTTCGTGGTGGTCTTCGTCATCTACCCCATGGGTTACTCCATCTACCGGGCGGCTGACCTGCCCCGGACCCTGCTGCCCGGCGCCATCGCCACCGGCGCCTTCGGCATCACCATGACCGCCATCCCCGGCACCCCCCAGATCCAGAACATTATCCCCACCAATTACTACGGCACCACTGCCATGGCCGCCCCCCTGCTCTCCGTCGTGGCCATCATCGTGATGTTCGTCCCCGCCTACGCCTATCTGGAGTGGCGGGCCCACTCCGCCCGGAAGAAGGGCCTGCACTTCGTGCCCGACCCCAAGCATGTGGAGGTCAACCACGACGACAAGAACCTGCCCTCCTGGCACTGGGTCACCGGTATCATCCCCGTCGTCGTGGTGGTGCTGATGCTCAACGTCTTCCCCCTGGTGCTGGAGAACGCCACCGGCTTCGTCCTCACCTCTTCCCAGGCCATGGTGGTGGCCCTGCTGTGCGGCATTATCGTGGCCTGCCTGCTGAACCTGAACCAGGCCAAGATCCTGCTGCCCGCCATTAACGAGGGTGCCAACGGCTCCATGGGCGCCATCATGAACACCGCCTGCGCCGTGGGCTTCGGCTCCGTGGTCAAGGTGGTCCCCGGCTTCTCCGTGCTGACCAACATCGCCCTGAACATGCCCGGCTCCATCCTCTTCTCCGAGGCCATCGCCGTCAACCTGCTGGCCGGCGCCACCGGCTCCGCCTCCGGCGGCATGTCCATCGCCCTGGAGGCCCTGGGTCCCCGGTTCGCCGAGATGGCCGCCGGCAACACCGCCACCCTGGAGGCCCTGCACCGCATCGCCTCCATCTCCTCCGGCGGTCTGGACACCCTGCCCCACAACGGCGCGGTGCTGACCCTGCTGGCGGTGTCCAACTGCACCCACAAGGAGTCCTACATTGACATCTGCATTACCACCTGCATCATCCCCCTGGTGGCTTCCCTGCTGCTGGCCCTGGTCTGGGGCGTTATGATCTAAATTCCGCGTTCTCCTGTGCCCGCCCCCATCCACGGCTTCGGCACAGACCAAACAGGAAGGAGCATACACATGACCATTCAGGAAATGAAGATCGGCGACTCCGCCAGCACGGTGAAGACCATCGGGGAATCCGACGTCTATCTCTTTGCCGGCATCACCGGCGATCTCAACCCCGCCCACACCGATGAGGTGTCGGCCAGCCAGACCCCCTTCGGCGGCCGGATCGCCCACGGTATCCTCTCCGCCGGCCTTATCTCGGCCGTGCTGGGCATGCGGCTCCCCGGCCCCGGCACCATCTATCTGGGCCAGGAGCTGAAGTTCACCAAGCCCGTCCGCTTCGGCGACACCGTCACCGCCACCTGCACCGTCACCGAGATCCTGGCGGAAAAGAACATCGTGAAGCTGGACACCACCTGCACCAACCAGAACGGCGATGTGGTCATCAAGGGCATGGCCACCGTCATGCCTCCCAAGGAGTAATCGCTCCGCCTTGCATTTGCGTCCTCCCTTTAATTCCTTCCCATAAACCCCAGAAGGCCCGCGGCGTTGCCATGCCGCGGGCCTTCTGGGGTCTTTTCGTGTATCTGGGAGAGAGCGCGCCGGGCCTTTCAGCGGCCCAAATGGGGCAGATAGTCCTCCTCCCCGCCCACCCGGCCCACCACGGACAGGGAGGCCTGGGGGAACTGGAAGAGCTCCTGGGCCAGGGCCCGGACGTCCTCTGCCGTGACGGCGTTGTAGGCCTGGATGACCTCGTCGGTGGTGAGGGGCCGCCCCTGGAGGAGGGTCCCCCGGCCCAGGGCGCTCATGCGGGACTGGGTGGACTCCAGCCCCATGAGGACGTTGGCCTTGGAGAGCTCCCGGGCCCGCTCCAGCTCCTCGGGGGCGGGGCCGTGGTCGGCGAAGTCCCGGACCGTGGCGCAGATGGTCTCCAGGGCCTGGGACTCGGTCTCCCGGCCCAGGGCAGTGTAGATGGCGAAGACCCCGGTCTCGGCGTGGCCGGCGCCGTAGGTGTAGATGGAGTAGCACAGGCCCCGCTTCTCCCGGACCTCCTGCCACAGCCGGGAGGACATGCCGGAGCCCAGCATGGTGGAGAGGAGCTGGAGGGTGAAGCGCCTGGGGTCCCCGTAGGGCAGGCCGGGAAAGGCCAGGGTCAGGTGGTTCTGCTCGATGGCCTTCTTTTTCAGGGTGACGGCGGGGGTGTAGACCGCCGCGGGCACCGGGGGCAGCTTCCCCGCCGGTAGGGCCAGGAGCCGGGCCTTGAGCTCCTCCACGATGAGCTCCGGGAAGCTCCCGGCCAGGGCCACCACCATGTCCCCGGGCAGATAGTGGCTGGCCATGTAGTCCTTGAGCCACGCCCCCGTCATCTTCTCCAGGGTGGCCTTCCGGCCCAGGATGGGCCGGGAGAGGGGGGAGCCCTTATAGACCGCCGCCATGAGCCGCTCAGCGCACAGGTCCTCGGGGTTGTCCTCGTACATGCCGATCTCCTCCAGGATGACCCCCCGTTCGGTCTGGACGTCCTCCTCCCGGAACTGGGAGCAGAAGACCATGTCGCAGAGGAGGTCCATGGCCCGGTCCAGGTGCTCGTCCAGGCACCGGGCATAAAAGCAGGTGGACTCCTTGGTGGTGTAGGCGTTGACCTGCCCGCCGATGGCGTCCATCTCCTGGGCCAGCTCCCGGGCGGAGCGGCGCTGGGTCCCCTTGAACACCATGTGCTCGATGAAGTGGGCGGCACCGTTCTGGTCTTTGCGCTCGTGCCGGGAGCCGGAGCCCACCCAGATGCCCAGGGAGGCGGAACGGACCGCCGGAACGTGCTCCAGCACGATGCGGGCCCCGTTGGGGAGGATGTGGGTGATGTAGTTCTCTTCCATGGCTGAATGCTCCTTTGTGTTTGCGGCTCACAGCCGCCGGGGGCTGGCTGCCCGCCAGGGGGACGGAGTCCCTCCGGGGGGTGCCTGCCCGGCAGGGGCAAGGTCCATTTCTTTTTCTGCGGAAAAAGAAACGGGCCTTGACTCCAAAGAAAAATGAGGCCGGTCTACGGGGCGTTGGTACTGGGAAAACGGCGGCTTGCGTCTTTACGCACTGTTTGGGGACCAGCCCCGGCCGTTACGGCCATGCCATTATGGAACAGGGACAGGCTGTGGTTCTATCCTGGGGCCGCCTGCATGTGCCACTCTCGCGGTAGGGTGCGGCGGTGCGCCGGGGTCGTCGCGCCCTACCAAGTCTCCCTCTTCGCTGCAGGGAGGCACCTGACCACCCCGGCCCTGAGAGAGGCACCCGCAGGCGGCGGGTGGTTAGGACTGCCGCCTTCTCCCTATTCCCCAAGGGCAGGCCGTAACGGCCGGAAGGGGTCCCCGCAGTCATACGAAAGCCGCTGGCCGCCGTTTTCGCCCATAAGCCCTGCATAGACCGGGCCCCTCTTTTTCTTTGGGGTGAAGGACCGTTTCTTTTTC
>DWWJ01000023.1 GCA_019119795.1 Candidatus Intestinimonas pullistercoris | reverse complement strand
TGGTCGGCATCGTAGACGACCAAGAGATCGATACCAGTGTTTTGGATTAAGGTAAGGCAAGAATTAAGGCGGTGAAAGCATGAATCTGACCGAAGTCGTCAAGGCATCCGGCATCGTCGGCGCCGGCGGCGCTGGGTTTCCCACCCACGTCAAGCTGAACGCCAAGGCCGAGTGCTTTGTGGTCAACGCCGCGGAGTGCGAGCCCCTCATTGAGACAGACAAATATCTGTGCCGTACCTACGCCCCTCAGATCGTGGCCGCGGTGGTCGCCGTGGCAGCCCATCTGGAGGCCAAACGGGCGGTCATCGCGCTCAAAGGAAAGTATAAGGCCGAAATCGCGTCCCTCCAGAAGGCCATCCAGCAGGCGGGGGCGTCCATCGAGATCTTCGAGATGGGCACCTTCTATCCCGCCGGCGACGAGCAGACCATGGTCCAGCAGGTCACCGGCCGCTCCGTCCCGGAGCGGGGACTGCCCCTGGACGTGGGCTGTGTGGTGGACAATGTGGGCACGCTGCTCAACATCTTCGACGCCATCCAGGGCCGGCCTGTGGTCGACAAGTTCCTCTCCGTTGTGGGTGAGGTCAAGGAGCCCATCCTGTTCCACGTCCCCATCGGGACTCCTATCACCCAGTGCGTGCAGGCGGCAGAGCCTACCATCAGCGACTACGCCCTGATCCTGGGCGGGCCCATGATGGGCAAGGTCCTGCTCAAGCAGGAGGACATCGACGCGGCAGTGGTGACCAAGACCACGGGCAACATCATCGTGCTGCCCCGGGACCACTACCTGTTCCACCGGGCCACGCTGCCCATGGAGGCTATCCGGCACCAGACCAGGAGTGCCTGCATCCAGTGCCGGATGTGCACCGACCTGTGCCCCCGGTACCTCATCGGCCACCGCATCCGCCCCAATCTGGTGATGCGGAACCTGTGGCGGGAGCCCGGCATCGAGGACAACGAAGAGTACGAGCGGTGCTTCGGGGACGCCATGAACTGCTGTGATTGCGGCGTATGCGAGATGTTTGCCTGTCCCATGGGGCTCTCCCCCCGGAAGGTGAACCAGTACATCAAGACGCAGCTCCGGAGCCGTGGCATTCAGGTGCCGCGGAACATGGAGCCGCAGGCAAGAACATTCGTGGACCAGCGCCACACCCCCACTGACCGGCTGGTGGCCCGGCTGGGCCTCTCCCAGTACTATGGGCTCCACGCCCATGAGTGCCGGGAGCTCAACCCGGACGAGGTCTTCATTCCCTTCTCGCAGCACATCGGTAAGCCCGCCAATATGGTAAAGGCGGTGGGCGACTATGTGGAGCGGGGAGAGGTCCTGGCCGAAGCGGCGGAGGGCCTGTCGGCCAACATCCACGCCAGCATCTCCGGTGTGGTGCTGGAAGTCACGGATAAGGGCGCCCGCATCAGCGGCCGGAAGGAGTGAGAAGCATGGGAAACGCCAGCAGACTTGCCATCGGCATGGTAGAACTCAATAGCATCGCACGGGGCATCGAGACCTGCGACTACATGGTGAAGGCGGCCCAGGTGGACCTCATCCGCTCCTCCACCGTCTGCCCGGGTAAGTACATGGTCCTGATCTCCGGCGACACCGGAGACGTGAAGGCCTCCATGGCCGAGGGGATCAAGCGGGGCGGCGAGTGCGTGGTCGACACGCTGCTCCTCCCCAATGTCCACCCCCAGGTCATTCAGGCCATCAGCATGACCACTCAGGTGGAAAAGCCCGGGGCGGTGGGTGTTCTGGAGTTTTACTCCGTGGCCTCCGCCATCACGGCCGCCGATGTGGCGGCCAAGGCGGCCAACATCACCCTCATTGAGGTGCGCATCGGCTACGCCATCGGCGGCAAGGGGTATGTGACCCTGACCGGCGACGTGGGCGCCGTCCGTGCGGCTGTGGCTGCGGCGGAGCGGGAGGCTGAGCTCCTGGTGGGCACCACCGTCATCCCGCGCCCCTCCCCCAAGCTGTTCCAGTCTCTGTTGTAAGACGGAGGCTTTGGACAGAAATAGAAACTCAGACCAAGAGAAGGAGAAGGAGTGTAATTTATGGATTATAGTGAACTGATCGCT
The DNA here is from genome assembly GCA_019119795.1 of Candidatus Intestinimonas pullistercoris. Classification (GTDB taxonomy): domain Bacteria; phylum Bacillota; class Clostridia; order Oscillospirales; family Oscillospiraceae; genus Intestinimonas; species Intestinimonas pullistercoris. The sequence goes on along the minus strand of DWWJ01000023.1, from coordinate 8,642 downwards.
GCTGCTGACGCTAGTATCTTTACCGACAGCATCTCTTCCTGGATCGGCGGCATCTCCATCAACTCGGTGGTCATGCTGATCATGATGATCTTCATGCTGCTGGGCGCCATCGACAAGATCTGCGGCAACAAGCTCGGGTATGGTGAGAAGTTCGAGGACGGCTTCAACGCCATGGGCGGCCTGGCCATGTCCATGGCCGGCGTCGTGGCCGCGGCTCCCGTTCTGCGGATGCTGCTGGGCCCCATCCTCACCCCCATCTACGGCATCTTCGGTGCCAGCCCCGCTATGTTCGCCACCACCCTGCTGGCCTGCGACATGGGCGGCTATCCTCTGGCCATCCAGCTGGCCGGTGACGACGTCGCCATCGGCAACTTCGCCGGCCTGATCCTGGGCACCATGATGGGCCCCACCATCGTGTTCACCATCCCTGTGGCCCTGGGCATCATCAAGAAGGAAGACCGCGGCTACCTGGGCGCCGGCGTCCTGGCCGGTATGATCACCATCCCCATCGGCTGCATCGTGGGCGGCCTGATGATGAACACCCTGGCCCCTGAGTATCACCTGGGCATCGTGACCATCCTCCAGAACCTGATCCCCGTCATCATCATCGCGGCTCTGATCGTCATCGGCCTGTGGGTCGCCCCTGGCCCCATGATCAAGGGCTTCAACGTCTTCGGCACTGGCGTCACCATCGTCATCACTGCCCTGACTGCCATCGCCGTGTTCCAGCAGATCACCGGCATCATGCTCCCCGTGTTCTACATCATGGTGGAGAACCCTGCTGACGGCTCCCGCGGCCTGGACAGCGGCCTGCTGACCTGCGGCCAGATCGCCATCGTCCTGATCGGCGCCTTCCCCATGGTGGAGTGGATCACCCGCACCTTCGGCAAGGCCCTGGAGAAGATCGGTGCCGCTCTGGGCATGAACGAGGCTGGCTCCGCCGGCATGGTGGCCAACCTGGCCAACAACATCGCCATGTTCAACATCATGGGCGAGATGAACCCCAAGGGCAAGCTGCTGAACGTGGCCTTCTCCGTGTCCGCCGCCTTCGTGTTCGGCGATCACCTGGGCTTCACCGCCGGCAACAACCCCGACATGATCTTCCCCGTGATCGTGGGCAAGCTGGTGGCCGGCGTCACTGCCATCATCGTGGCCAACCTGCTCTCTGGCAAGCTGTTGTCTAAGATCGAGGCCACCAACGCCTAAAAGATTTCGATACCTGGAAAGGTAAGGGAACGTTTATGAACGTAAGTGAAGAACTCATCCGCAGCATCGTGGAGAAGGTCGTCGCCGAGGCGGCGGGCTGCTCCAGCAAGTGCGGCTTCCAGAAGCAGGTGGATCCCAGCGGCGTCATCGGCGTCAAGACCTCCACCGTGGAGCTGGAGCCCTTCGAGGGCCGGAACGATGTGAAGCTCAAGGACGTGGCCACCCTGGAGGAGGCCCCCCGCATGGGCTGCGGCATCATGGAGCTCTCTGACGGCGCCGACTTCGAGTGGACCCTGACCTACGACGAGTGGGACATCGTCCTGGAGGGCCGCCTGGAGATCAAGATCGACGGGCGCGTGGTGGGCGGCGACGCCGGGGATGTCATCTACATCCCCAAGGGCAGCCACATCCACTTCTCCACCCCCGACTACGCCAAGTACGCCTACACGGTGTACCCTGCCGACTGGCAGTGAGCCTTTTTTCCCACACATGTCCAGCCCCCGCTGCCCATTGGGTGGCGGGGGCTGGATTCTTTTAACAGCGCATATATGTCTTTCCCGAATTTTATCTGGATGGTATTGACAGCGGAGGGCCGGACCGCTATAATAGAAGCAAGCCAAGCTGACAACTGAATCATAAGTGGTACGCAGGTGCATTCCTTCGGGCCGAAAGAGGGAAGCCGGGTGAGAATCCCGCGCAAAGCCGTTGCTGTATTGGTGAAGCGGACCCCCATGATGTCACTGGAGCCCCAGGCTCTGGGAAGGCGGGGGGCGCGTTCGACACCTAAGCCAGAATACCTGCCTGCGTATGGCGCACACAAAACCTCCTCGCGCCTAGGAGGGTGCAGACTCCGCGTTCCCGCGGATATTTGCTGTATCCTGACCAAGAGGATACGGCTTTTTTGTTGTCGGCGCTAAAGGGGAACAGGATGATACGGTTCCTACTTCCTTATGCGACGTGTCAGGTGGCGGGCTTCACCTCCTTTTTGGCTGGTATGGATGGGCCGATGCAGGACCCGGGCCGCGGCTGCCACCGCGGACCCGGCCATACCGGGCCGCCTCTCCGGCGGCAAAAACAAAAATCCACCGGCTTCTCTTCAGAGAGCCGGTGGATTTTTTGCGGTCTGGGGAGTGACTCAGGCCAGCTTGGCCTTGGCCATCTCGGTGAGCTGGGTGAAGGCGGCCTTGTCGTTGACAGCCATCTCGGCCAGCATCTTCCGGTTGATCTCCACGCCGGCCTTCTTCAGGCCGTTCATGAAGGTGGAGTAGTTCATGCCGTTCATCTTGCAGGCGGCGGAGATACGGGTGATCCACAGGGAACGGAAGTCCCGCTTCTTTAGCCGGCGGCCGGTGTAGGCGTACTTCAGGGACTTCATGACCTGCTCGTTGGCCATCTTGAAGTGCTTGCTCTTGGCACCCCAGTAACCCTTCGCCAGCTTGAGGACTTTATTTCTTCTCTTGCGCGTCATCATCGCGCCCTTGACTCTAGCCATTTGATTAGCCTCCTATGTTATGGTAAAAGATTCTTATTTATAGGGGATCATGCGCTTGATGGCGGGCTCGTTGGTCTTGTCCGCGTAAGCGCCGGCGCGGAGGCCTCTCTTGCGCTTGGTGTCCTTGCCGTGGCCGTTGAGCAGGTGGGATTTGAAAGCATGCGCGCGCTTGACCTTGCCGGTCTTGGTGAGGCTGAATCTCTTTTTTGCGCCGCTGTGGGTCTTCAGCTTGATCTTAGCCATATCTGTTGACTCCTTTTCGTTACTTTTTGGCTTCCTTGGCGTCCTTGGAGACCTTCGGGGACAGGAACATGTTCATGTGGCGGCCGTCCAGCTTGGGGTCCTTGTCCATGACGGCGACCTCGCCGCAGTCCTCCGCGAACTTGAGAAGCAGCTTCCGGCCAATGTCGGTGTGGGCCATCTCCCGGCCGCGGAAACGGACGGTGACCTTCACCCGGTTGCCCTCGGCCAGGAACTTTTGGGCGTTGCGGAGCTTGACGTTGAAGTCGTTGACGTCGATGCCAGGGGACATGCGCACCTCTTTGATCTCCACGACGCGCTGATTCTTCCTGGCCTCCTTCTCCCGCTTGGACTGCTCGAACTTGAACTTGCCGTAGTCCATGAGCTTGCAGACGGGGGGATTGGCCGTGGGAGAGATCTTGACCAGGTCCAGGCTGGCCTCCTCGGCCTTTGCCAGGGCCTCCCGGGCGGACATGATGCCCAGCTGTTCTCCGCTCTCGGAGATCAGGCGGACCTCCCGGTCCCGGATCTCGTCGTTGATCTGATGACTCATGTTGCTGATACGAAAGCACCTCCTAAATTCTAGTCAAAAAAAGACGGACACCCGGAAGGGTACCCGCAATCGACACATCAAAACCACGCCGCAAAGCGGCGGGGACTTTTCCATGTAGACCTCTTTGCCGTTGGCTGGAGGTGAGGACGGGGGTACCGTTCCTGCTTTATTTTGCCCAATTAGTATATCAGCCCCCACCATCCATGTCAAGTCTTTTTTGCCAGAGATTTTGGCCTTGGAAATATGCTGTCCGCTTGACAGGGGCGGGGAAAGTAGGTATGATGATTCTGCCAATAGACGAAATGCTGAAACACGAAAACAGCGCCGCCGTCTTCGCGCGGTGGGGAAAAGGGGGAGACCGTTATGATGCTGACCACCACAGAGCGCATCTCTGGCCTGGAGACAGAGACCCTGGGCCTGGTCCAGGGGAGCACCATCCAGTCCAAGAACATCGGCAAGGACATCACCCAGGGGTTCAAGACCCTGGTGGGCGGGGAGCTGAGGGCCTACACCGAGATGATGAACGAGGCCCGGGCCCTGGCCACCCAGCGCATGGTGAAGCAGGCCGAGGACCTGGGGGCCGACGCCGTGGTCTGCGTGCGCTACGCCTCGGCCTCCATCATGCAGGGGGCCGCCGAGGTCATGGCCTACGGCACGGCGGTGAAATTCCTATAGGCAGCGGAAGAGGACCCGCGCCCCAGCAGGGGTGCGGGTCCTTTTTTCCTTTGGGGCCTGCCAGAAAATCGGCGGTATGCCCGGCGGATAAAAGAACCACCGGGTGGGAGCGCTGACAGCGTTCAAACAGGCCCTAGTCCTGAAAGGTGAAGATATCCTCCACCGTACAGCCGAAGACCCTGGCGATATCCATGGCCAGCCTGAGGGAGGGGTTGTAGCGGCCCGCCTCCAGGTTGCCGATGGTCTCCCGGCGGACCCCCACCAGCCGGGCCAGCTCCTCCTGCTTGAGGCCGTCCCGGGCCCGGAGCTCCTTGATCCGTGTCTTAAGCATCCCCGCTGGCCCCCCAGTTTTCCCGGAAGTGGTACCAGGCGGCGGAGAGGGCGTGAACAGCCACTGCGGCGGCCCAGCCCAGAGTGACGCCCCGCAGCAGGGCTCCGCTGGGCCCCTGGGCGGGCAGGCAGCAGAGGGTGACGGCCAGGGTGGTGAACATCAAGGCGAAGAAGCCCCGGGCCGCCGAGCGGTCCATGTAGGCGAGGAAGAACTCGTCAGGCTGAACGCGGAAATAGGAGAAGTCCACGGCAAAGGCAAAAAAGGCCAGAAAGGACCGCTCCTCCGTGAAGAGCCCCACCAGCCCCAGCAGGGAGAGGAAGCCCAGGTAGCCATACTTGTTTTTCATACGGTGCCTCCCAAAACAAACTCTGAAATATGATATATTTCGCTCTTTATAATAAAAATATATCACATACCGGAGCATGTGTCAAGGAGGAGGGGCAAAAAAGTTCCGCTCCCTCAGAGGAGGAAGCGGAAGGGCTGGGTGATCCAGCGGGTCACGGGGTAAAAGACCGATTTGGGGTCCTGGTAGGGCTTTTCCTCCACGCCGGGACGGGGGAGGTAGCCCTCCGGCACAGCCTGGAGGCACTGGGCCTCCATGGCGGACAGGTGCTCCTCCAGCAGGGCCAGGAGGTCCGGGCTGTCAAAGACCAGCATCATCTCGGTGTCCAGATAGGTGCTCCGCATGTCGAAGTTGTAGGAGCCCACCAGAGCCAGGTCGTCGATGAGGGCGGCCTTGCCGTGGGAGGAGTAGTCCCCAAACCACTCCCAGACCGTGGCCCCGGTGTCCAGGAGGCGGTCCCGGTTGGTGAGGTAGTCGGAGGAGGCCACGAAGTTGTCCCCCACGGCCACGGAGTTGATCTGGAGGGCGAAGGGGATGCCCTTGGCGGCCACCCGGGCCAGCCCCTGGTACATCTCCCGGCTGGGGACGGCATAGGGGGTCTGGAGGTAGACCCGCTCCTCCGCCCCCTCCATGAGCTGCTGGAGCTGCCACCAGAGGACGGGCTCCTTGGCCAGAATGCCGGTGGGGTTGGTGAGGAGGGTGCAGCGGTCCACAGGGACGGTGAGGGCGGCGTAGTCCAGCCTGGCCGGGACCGCCTGGTAGGAGGGGAGGGCCCGCAGGGCGGCCTCGGCCTCCTCCACCGCCCCGGCGCGCCAGAAGGGGACGGCATCCAGCACCGGGCGGCTGTCCCTCTGGGCCCAGACCTGGGCGAAGTAGTCCTCCACCTGGCCGATGACGCTCTCCTCCGCCGTGGCGGCGGTGTTCCAAATCAGCACGTCGTTGTCGTGGCTCTTGTCGCTGTCCGGGACGTAATTCCCCAGGAAAAGATCGAAGGTGTTCCGGCCCCCCAGCACCATGAGCTGGTGGTCCACGATGAGGTATTTGTCGTGCATCCGGCCATTGAAGGTCCAGGGCAGGAGGAAATTGGGCTCGTTGTAAAAGCGTATCTCCACGTTGTCCCTGCTGCCCAAAGCGTAGAACACCGGGGCCCGGCCCCGGAGAAAGCCGCTGAAGCCGTCCCAGAGGATCTGGATCCGGACGCCCCGCTCCGAGGCGGCCAGCAGGGCGGCGAAGAGGTCCCGGGTGCTCTGGCAGTCCCGGATGTCAAAGGAGGTGAGGACGATGGACTCCTGTGCCTGGGCGATCATCTGGAGCCGCAGGTCCAGAGCGTCCTGGTTGCCCAGCACCAGGGCGGCCCGGTCCGGGGAACCGGAGCCGTAGAAGGCGGCGGGGTCGAAGGACGCCTGGACGGCGGCGCTCACCGGCGGATGGAAGGCAAAGGGGGCCAGGGCCCCCACGGCGAAGTAGAGCAGGTAGAGCAAAAGGCCCCAGCGGAGGGCCCGGAGGAGGGGATGCCTCCGCCGGGACCGCTGGGGCCGTGTGAGCTCCTCATAGAGGTTTTTGGCCATGGCTCACAGCAGGACCACGCCGGCTTCCTGGCAGACCCGGATGGTCTCAGGGTCCCAGACGCTGGCCTGGACCTCACCGATGTGGGCCTTGCCCAGAAGCTGGACGCACAGCCGGGACTGGCCGATGCCGCCGCCGATGGTCAGGGGGAGCTCCCCGGCCAGCAGGGCCTTGTGGAAGGGGAGGTCCCGGCGCTCGTCGCAGCCGGCGGCGGTGAGCTGCCGGTCCAGGGCGGCGGGGTCCACCCGGATGCCCATGGAGGAGAGCTCCAGGGCCCGGCCCAGGACGCTGTTCCACACCAGGATGTCGCCGTTGAGGGTCCAGTCGTCGTAGTCGGGGGCCCGGCCGTCGTGGGGCTGGCCGGACTTCAGGGGGCCACCGATCTGCATGAGGAAGGTGGTGGGGTGCTCCTTCACCCAGGCGTCCTCCCGCTCCCGGGGGGTGAGGCCGGGGAAGCGGTCCTCCAGCTCCTGGGTGGTGATGAAGCTGACCGAGGGGCTCACTTCGGGCAGGGGGACCAGCTGGGGGAACATGGCCCGGATGGTGGTCTGAGTCTGGCAGACCGCCTCCACGATGGTGGTGACGGTGGCCTTGAGGTAGTCCAGGTTCCGGTCCCGGGGGGCCAGGACCTTCTCCCAATCCCACTGGTCCACATAGATGGAGTGGAGGTTGTCGGGCTGCTCGTCCCGGCGGATGGCGTTCATGTCGGTGTAGAGCCCCTCTCCCACGGAGAACTGGTAGCGGTGGAGGGCCATGCGCTTCCACTTGGCCAGGGAGTGGACCACCTGGGCGTCCCGGCCGGCGGCGGGGATGTCGAAGGTGACGGGCCGCTCCACGCCGTTGAGGTCGTCGTTGAGGCCGGTGCTGGCCTCCACGAAGAGAGGGGCGGACACCCGGCGGAGGTTCAGGGCCCCGCCCAGGTTGTCCTCAAAGAGGCGCTTCAAAAGACCGATGGCCTTCTGGGTGTCGTAAAGGTTGAGCCGGGGGGCGTACCCCTGGGGGATATAGGACTGGTCCATAGGACGGGCTCCTTTCGGTACAAATATCGGAGCTATTATAATATGGACCCGCTGGGATTGCAAGGAAAAAGTCAGGGCCGCCCCGCTGGGGCGGCCCTCTGCCTTACAGGTCCTGGATGTCCCGGTGGTCCATGTTGCGCTTTTCCGCAAAGTGCCGGCGGGTGGTCCGGTAGACCGCCAGGAAGATGGCGGTGGGGATGTTCAGGAGCACCAGCACCGCCAGAGCGGTCAGGACTACCATGCCCAGGGAGGAGATGGCAGTGGACATATTGAGCAGGACCATCAGGGCCATGAGCAGGGAGTAGACCCCGGAGAGGATGGGGAGGATGCGGCCGGGCCAGGGGCTCTCCACCCGGGCCAGGAAGTACTCCACCACCGCCAGGGCGGCGGTGGGCACCACCAGCCCCAGAAAGAGGACCACAGGGGTAAAGATCGAGATGATTTTCATACGCTTGCCTCCTTGATTTTTCGGTATTCGCTGATGAGGAGCTTGGCGGCCTCGAAGTCCACCTTGTCATTGACGGCCAGACGCTTGATGAGGGCCACATAGGGGTCGGCGGCCCGGTCGTCCGAGAGCCGGATTTTCTGGATGAGCCGGTCCAGCCGCAGCCGGACGGTGGGATAGCTCACCCCGTACTCCCCCGCCACCTCCTTCAGGGAGCCGGAGGCGAGCAGGAACCGGCGGATGAAGACCACGTCCTCCTCGTCCAGGTCGGCCATCCACTCGGGCACCACGGAAATCAAAATACCGCACCTCTTTTCTGCGTTTTATATTTAACAAAATTTATTATAAACTTTAATTTTATGAAAGTCAAGCAAAAAATCTCCCCGCCGCGAAACCGCGCGGCGGGGAGGAGAAGTCAGGTGGAGGCCCGGCGGGCCAGCACGGCGGTCAGAGCCCGGCGGACAGCCTCCAGGTCCGGGTCACAGAGGACAGGGAGCAGCTCGGCCAGCTCCTCCGGTGGGAGGTCCCACCAGCGGACCTCCTCCAGAAGCTGGATGAGCTCGTCGTCAAAGCGCTGCTTCAAAAAGCGGGCGGGATCGCCGCCCACCACCGTGTAGGGGGCCACATCCCGGGTCACCACAGACCGGGCGGCCACGATGGCCCCGTCCCCGATGGTGACGCCGGGGAGGATGAGGCTGTCCCGGCCCAGCCAGACGTCGTTGCCCACCACGATGTCCCCCTTTCGGGGGAGCTGGTCCAGGTGGGGCGGGGT
>DWWJ01000169.1 GCA_019119795.1 Candidatus Intestinimonas pullistercoris | reverse complement strand
CGGGGCCGGAGGCACCGCCCAGCCGGGAGCTGCCACCCCGGGCGGCAAGCGGCCCAGCTCCACCCGAAAGCTCATTTGTCCCCAGTGCGGGCAGAGCGTCCGGGCCACCAAGAAGGTCCATATCATCTGCGGGGATTGCATAGTCCCCATGGTGGAGGTGTAGGGGCAAAAAAATGAGGTGCACTTTTCAAAACCTGGAACAGGCAATTTTGAAAAGTGCACCTCAGAAAAATTCTCAGCAAATTTTGACTTTTCTCTTTGAATGGCCCTTGCTTTTCCTATGCGGAACGGCTAAAATAGGGCTTGGAAACATATAAGCGGCAGTTCGTGGGGTGCTGGGAACACCCCACGAACCTGTGCGAGTCCTCGGCACTCGACACAACAGTCTTATAAGACTGCACCACGGGGCTATTATACCTATTTCGCCGCGCTTTTTCAAGGCGGGAGAGGGAAATAGCTTTGTGCTACGCGTGATTTTATCAGGCGGTGTTGAGTACATAACTCGGCACCGCCTTATATGTTTCCGGCGGACACCCTGGGCGGGGCGTTGGCCCCGTCCGGGGGAGGTCGTCCGCTGGAAAACGATTTATTTCAAAAAGGGGAGGAAAATATGAAAAAGCGGATATTATCTTTTGCATTGTCCTTGACTCTGTGTTTAGGGCTGACTACCCCAGCATTCGCGGTAGACACTGGAACAAGTTTTCTTGAAAGTGGTAGTGACTCTATTGATAAGTTGAGCAAAGAAGAGATTGTCCAACTGCTAGAGGAAAATCCGCTGACCCTGCCTGACAATGTATTTGACCAAGTTCCATCTTGCTCTGCTCCTTATTCAACAGGTAAAGTAAAGACTTCCGCCCTCCAGACAGCCACTGACCGGCTGAATGCTCTACGGCAAATTGCTGGTCTCCCGAATGTCCAACTAGACCTGACCCTTTGTGAGCAAGCCCAGTATGGAGCAGTCATCATCGCCGCTCAGGGGGCGTTGAATCACAACCCCAGTAAACCGTCAGGCATGGATAACGACTTCTACGAAAGGGCCTACGATGCCACATCTAGTAGTAACCTCTACGCAGGTCAGACCCTAACTACGGCAGTAGATGGGTTTATGGACGACAGCGACACCAGTAACATCGACCGCCTAGGACACCGCCGCTGGCAACTGAATCCTGGGCTCGGGAAAATCGGCTTCGGATATGCGGAAAGCGATACCCGCTATCGTACTTATGTGACAGAAAAAGTATTTGACAAGAGCGGAGATTGCGAGGATTATAAATTTATTTCCTGGCCTGCTTCTGGTAATTTTCCCTCTAATCTGTTCGACGGGGATATTGCGTGGAGTGTGAGTCTGAACACCAGCGAGTACAGGACACCCCGGCAGTCTGACTTGACGGTTACCTTGGTCCGGGAGAGCGACGGAAAAACATGGACCTTCCGGGGAAGCGGCTACGGGGCCTCTGATAATGGAGCATACTTCCATATAGATACTGCCAACTATGGTATTCCCAACTGCATTATTTTCCGCCCGGAGGGTATCACCTCCTATGAGGGCGTGTATACCGTTACCATCGACGGGCTGAAATCTGCCAACGGTAACCCCGTGGACTTTTCCTATCAGGTGGACTTCTTTAATCCTGATGACATCGGTGTTGAGCCGGAGAAGCCCCAAGAGACCACACAGCCTGAGGAGCCAGACAAACCCCAGAGACCCGGTCAGGAGGAATGGCCCATAGAAGGCGGAGACCTGACGGTAGTCGCTTCCGGCAATAGCACGGTAGCGAGGGACTATGTGGTCTTAGCCGATGGACGGCTGGTCAACTGGAAAGATGGGACCTTGTTTGACACGGGTTATCAGGCGGTTTCTTTTGCAGAAAACCGATATATGGGTCTGAAAGCAGACGGCACGCTTTGGGTTTGGGGCGAGTGGTATTCTCTATCTGACAATACGCTTGAAGAGCCAGTAGAAGTGCTGTCTAGTGTAAAGCAAATCAGCGGATACCTTGCCCTAAAAGAAGATGGCTCTGTTTGGTCTCCTGAACCGTTGAAGGGTATGGAGCAACGGCAGGACGGTATTTTCTATCAGGTGATAGCCAATGGTATCGCACAGATTTCCAGCTATCGGGAGGATGCCGGTACTGCTGTTGCAGAGGACGGAACTCTTTACAGTTGGGGCAGTAACTGGGATGACGCATATCTTGGCAGAGAGACGGATTCAAATACCGGGAATCCTCCGGCTTCTATTTTGAACCAGGTCAGCTATGTCAATGGGCATTTTGCAATTCGGGAGGACGGTTCGCTGTGGTCCTGGGGTTCTAACACATTTGGGACCGTTGGGAACGGAAGCGGCAGTATAGCAGCTACTCCCGTAAAAGTGATGGACCGTGTGGTAGGAGCCTGGGCAGACGAGGACAATTTGGCTGCGGTTCGCACAGCGGATGGAACACTATGGACCTGGGGCGTGAACAACGCAGGGGAACTGGGTTATGCCGACTTTGACAATCGTCAGACCTATGGCTTGGGATCGGTGGCCGGCCCTGGAACACCCTACCAGTCAACGCCCAAAGCGGTACAGATGGATAATGTAATCCAGGTGACTGCCGGCGGAATGGATATTACTCTGGCGTTGAAATCAGATGGTACCTTGTGGGCTTCCGGCAAAGGATATGGTCCCGCTTTTATCAAGGTTATGGATGGAGTTAAAACCCCAGGCCAGGAACAGCAACCCACCGAGCAGGAGAGGCCTCAGCAGCCAGAAAAGCCCAATGAAACCACAGAGGCTGTGTTTACTGATGTGCCCGCCAATCACTGGGCTCATGACTATGTAGAAAAAGCCGCGGCAGAGGGATGGGTCAATGGCGTTGGCAACAATCGCTTTGCCCCCGACAAGGAAATCAGTTACGCGGAGTTCTCGACTATGCTGATACGCGCCTATTATGCGGACGAATTGAATACCTACACTGGCTCCAGCGACCCTTGGTTTATGCCCTATTGCACTGTCGCGCATAACCTTAGTCTCTACGATGGGACCAATATGGGACAGTCCGCCTTTGACGCAATCGCAGAAATTTCCTGCAACCGCTATGAGATGGCCCAGCTCCTATACAATATTCTCAACGACCAGGACGCCATGCCCGAGTATGATGCTGCGAGCGTTCAGGCCAAAATCGGCGATTGGAGTAGCATCACCGGGAAATACAAGGACGCTGTGACTGGTGTCTTTGCTGCTGGCCTCATCGGCGGTGTGGACGCCAACGGCACCTTTAACGGTGACGGCGTCATGACCCGTGCCCAAGCCGCTACCGTCATGTGTCGGCTGGCTGAGTTGATTGGGGATTAACGCACCCCGCCGAATAGAATATACAAGCACAAATGGGGCTGACCGGAAATGGTCAGCCCCATTCTTTTCGTACTTGTTCATCCTATTTTTGTTCATGAAAGTGTACTTCAAGAGGAATGAGGCCACCCTGTCTTTTTTACGGTGGAAAAGGCGGGAAGGGCATTTTTGCTGGATAGGACGGCCGCTTGTGCCACCCGCTCCGAGCCCCCGGGCACGACACCCGAATTGAAAGCACGAGGGGCGGCCCCGCGCTGTGCGGTGGCCGCCCCTCTCTTGTGCGCCTATGTGGTCGAGTTGTTACCCTTATTTTTACCCTTAAGTGGTCAGTTTTGGTCAGGAAAAGGCAGTATCATCCAGGATTACCCAAGCCCGCAATCCCTTGCAAACAGGACATTCCGGGAAAATCCAGGACTGGACAGACTGCTCTTTTCGCAATTCAAGTCCTGTATCGTCCACCAAATCCCTGAAACGGTTTCCGTTTCAGGGATTTTCTTTTTCCAAGCGGCCTGCGGAACCGCGGCCGGGTCCATTATAGCCGCTCCGCCGGGCTTTTGCAAGCCGGGGCCGGCGGGAGCGGGACCGAAAATCTTTAGGTTTTCTTCACTCCTTCTCAAGGGATGCTTACGCCCTGGGTGGTACACTGGGGGCATCCAAAAGGAGGGAAGCATTTTCATGGACACCATTCTCACCGTCTCCCAGCTCAAGAAGGTCTACGGCGGGCGGGGCAGCCGCACCACCGCCCTGGACGGCCTAAGCTTCTCCGTCTCCGCTGGGGAATTCACCGGCATCATGGGGGCCTCCGGCTCCGGCAAGACCACTCTGCTCAACTGCATCTCCACCATCGACCGGCCCACCTCCGGCGTCATCACCGTGGAGGGCACCGAGGTCACGGCCCTGCGGGGAAAGGCCCTCTCCCGCTTCCGGCGGGAGCGCCTGGGCTTCATTTTCCAGGACTGCAATCTGCTGGACACCCTCACCGGCTTTGAGAACATCGCCCTGGCCCTCACCATCCTGGGCGCCCCCGCCGGGGAGGTGGAGCAGCGGGTCCGGGCCTCGGCCGCCCTCCTGGGCCTGGAGAAGGTGCTGGACAAGTACCCCTACCAGATGTCCGGCGGCGAGCAGCAGCGGGTGGCCGCCGCCCGGGCCATCGTGGGCCGCCCCGCCCTGGTGCTGGCCGACGAGCCCACCGGGGCCCTGGACTCCAAGTCCGCCGGGCAGCTCCTGCGGCAGCTGGACCAGCTCAACCGGGAGCAGGGGACCACCATCCTCATGGTGACCCATGACGCCTTCACTGCATCCTGGTGCCGGCGCATCCTCTTTATCCAGGACGGCGTCCTCTTCCGGGAGCTCCGGCGGGGGGACCAGGACCGCAGGACCTTCTTCGCCCAGATCCTGGGCGTGGTGGGCGCCCTGGGAGGTGACGCGGCCGATGTTTGGTAAGCTGGCGGTCAAAAATGTCACCCGGAGCCTGAAGGACTACTCGGTCTACTTCCTCACCCTCACCTTCGGCGTGTGCATCTTCTACATCTTCAACTCCCTGGAGAGCCAGTGGTGCATGCAGGCCCTGGGCCAGTCCGCCAGCTACCTGGTGGACGCCATCCTCATCTTCATGGACATCTTCTCCGCCTTCGTGTCGGTGGTCCTGGCCTGCCTGGTCCTCTACGCCAACACCTTTTTGATGAAGCGGCGGAAGCGGGAGCTGGGGACCTACTTCCTCCTGGGCCTGCCCACCGGGAGGGTCTCCCTCCTGCTGGTGCTGGAGACCCTCCTCATCGGCCTGCTGGCCCTGGCTGCCGGCCTGGGACTGGGCATCCTCCTCTCCCACGTCCTGGGGCTCTTCACCATCGCCATGTTCTCGGCCTACCCTGCCGAGCTGGGCCTCATCCTCTCGGTGCCCGCCATCGGGAAGACGGCGGTCTACTTCGGGGCCATCTTCCTGGTGGTGATGGCCTGCACCGGCTTCTCAGTCTCCCGGGCCAGGCTCATCGACCTGATGCAGGGGAGACGGAAAAACGAGGAGATGAAGGAGCGCCCCCTGTGGCAGAGCGTGCTCACCTTCCTGCTGGGGGGAGGGCTGCTGCTCACCGCCTACGCCATGCTCCTGACCCGGGGCCTCCTCCGCATCGACCCCCTCTTTTTCCTCATGCTGGCCCTGGGCACCGCCGGGACCCTCCTCTTCTTCCGCTCCCTCTCCGGCTTCCTGCTGCGGCTGGTGAAGGGCCGGAAGAGGCTCTACTACAAGGGACTCAACCTCTTTGTCCTCCGGCAGTTCAACAGCCGCATCCACACCACCTATGTCTCCATGACGGTGATCTGCCTCCTCCTGCTTCTGGCCATCGGGGTCACCGCCTGCTCTGTTGGCCTCAACCACACCATTGAGGCCAACACCGACGCCTCCGCCCCCTACGACTTCACCCTCCAGAACTACAGCGGAGATGTCCGGGAGGTGGACATCCCCGCCCTCCTCACCGCCAACGGCTTCGACACCAGCCGGGAGCTCCGGAGCTCCTACCTGTGCTCCCTGCGCTACGGCACCCCCCGTCCGGAGGAGGCCGGGGACCCCGGCACCGCCCTGGCCCTGAGCGATTACAACGCCCTCATGGCCCTCCAGGGCCGGGAGGGGCTCACAGAGGAGGAGGTCCCCTGCCTCCGGGAGGACCCGCTGGTCACCGGATTCTCCGGCATCGGGACGTACCGGGTGGTCTCTGACCAGGAGGCCCAGGGCCTGCCGGTCCGGCGGCAGCTCTTTGTGGGCAATTACGCCGGGGACGCCCAGGCCACTGAGGCCCGGCTGGAGGCCGTCCTGGCCCAGCCCGGCTTTTTCGAGTCCGGCTCCTACAGCCTGGGCAGCCGCCTCCAGATCTACCTGGAGAACATGGGTACCAAGCTGCTGGTCCTCTTCATGGGGCTCTATCTGGGCCTGGTCTTTCTCCTCACCGCCGCGGCGGTGCTGGCCCTCCAGCAGCTCTCCCAGGCCGCCGATGACCAGCCCCGGTATCAGCTCCTCTCCCGGCTGGGGGCCCCGGAGGGGATGCGGGACCGGGCCGTCTTCACCCAGGTCTTCCTGGCCTTCGCGCTCCCCCTGGCCCTGGCGGTGGTCCACGCCGCTGTGGGCATGACGGCGGCCAACGCCGTCATCGCCCAGGTGGGCCGGGTGGACGCGGCGGCCAGCTCAGCGGTGACCGCCGCCTTCCTGCTGGTGATCTACGGGGCCTACTTCCTGGCCACCTACCTGGGCAGCCGCCGCATGGCCCGGGGACGGGGCTGAGGGCCTGCCAGCCCCCGCCTTGCCCAGTGAAATGGACGCGTGGGGGCCGCACCCCCGGCAGGGCGTTCCCTTCCTGCCTGACAACAGCTCCATGCGCATGAGAAAGAGCCCCGGAAGCTCCGGGGCTCTCAGCGCGTCGAAGAAGGAAAAACCGTTGGATGGGCAACGGGGGAAAAGTGTGAAAGGGGGGCGGAGAGCCCCCCTTTCGCGTGCAGTCGGAACCTTTTTCGATGCAATCGAAAAAGGTCTTCAGGCTGTCAAAAGAGCCTGGCGGGCTTTTTTGACAGCCTGAGAGCCCCGGAAGCTCCGGGGCTCTTTTGCTGTATCCAGGGCCGGTGTGCGCCCGAACACGACTTGACGCCCTGGCCGCTGGGGCGCCGGCTCAGCCTCTCCCCTGCTCCCGCTCCACCATCTGGGCGTAGAAGCGGCGGGCCCCCTCCAGCTCGCCCTGGTCGGGGTGGCCCTTGGCGATGCCGCCGATCAGCTTGAAGGGGCCGAAGGTGTTCCAGCCCAGGCAGCCGAAGGAGCCCACCACCTCCGCCGACTTCCGGGCGGCGATGGCCTCCATGGACTTGGTGTAGCCCTCCTTTTTCACGCCGTAGGTGTAGAGGAAAAACACCCGCTTGCCCGCCGGCAGGGCCTGCTCCGCCAGCTGCTCCAGCCGCTTATGGAACCTGGAGTAATAGATGCCGGAGGCAAACCCGATGAGGTCGTAGCCGGTGAGGTCGACGTGCTCGGTCTTGGTCACGTCGATTGCTGTAAAGGGATGCTCGGCGGCGATGGCATCCAGGAGCTTTTTCGTGTTTTCGTGGTGCCTGGAGTAATATAAAATGGCGGTTTTCATCTGCGTTCTCCCCTTGACCTGTATCGGTATCTCTATTATACTAGGTACGGAAAAACACGCAAGTACGCATTTCTAATGTACCTAGTACGGAAGACCATACCGGGGAGGGACCATGAAAAAGGACATGACGGCGGAGGAGTACCTGCAAAGGCTCCTGACCAGCGGGGCGCGCGACGACTGCCCCATGCGGAAGACCCTGGAGCTGCTGAGCGGGAAGTGGCGCACCCACATCATCTACGAGCTCTGCAAGCGCCCGGCCTGCCGGTTCGGGGAGCTGAAAAAGGCGGTCCCCCGCATCACCAACACCATGCTGACGGCCACCCTCCGGGACCTGGAACGCCTGGGCATCGTCCACAGGGAGCAGTTCAATGAGGTCCCGCCCCATGTGGAGTACGCGCTGACGGAAAAGGGGAAGGCCCTCCTCCCTGTTTTCTTTGAGCTTGCAAAGTGGGGAGAGGCCTATCTGGAGGAGCCGTAAGGGGCGTTGGACAGGGCGCGGGGACGGCGGCCATCTGGCCGCCGTCCCCGTTTTTCCGGCGGTTCGAGGGCGGTCAGAGGAGAAAAGGGGCGGCCAGGATCCAGGCCAGCAGGAGGGCGGCCAGGGCGGCGACGGCCCCGTAGAAGACCCGGAGGCCCCGGTAGGGGGTCCCCCGGAAGAGCAGGACCACATGGACCAGCCACAGGGCCAGAATGGGGGCCGCCCCCAGCAGGGGCCACAAAAAGGCGAAGAGGGCGGTGAGCAGGGTGAAGAGGCGGGAGCGCCGGAAGGGGTCCCGCAGCAGGGCCTGGAACATGGTATCCGCTCCTTTCCGGTCAAGGGGAAGTCCCCTCTGGATTTCCCCCAGTATAGCAGAAAAAAACGGACCTCACAAGGCGCTTTTTCGGGGCGGGGCACGGCGGGACCGGGGGCGCTCCGGGGAGGAAACGGGCGGGAAAACCCTCTTTACAAGGCGGCCCATCTATTATATAATGTCACGGCTCAAAGCGCACTGAACAACTGTGATCGAGGTTCCGTTTCTATGGATAAAAGCGTTATCATCTCCATCAGGGGCGTCCAGACCCTGAACGACGACCCGCCGGAGGTCATCGAGCTGGTCACTGAGGGCCGACTCATGGACTGCGGAGACGCGGGCTACACCCTCAGCTACCAGGAGAGCGAGATCACCGGCCTGGAGGGCACCCTCACCACCTTCCAGGTGGAGCCGGACTGCATCACCCTCATGCGCATGGGGGAATTCAACTCCCAGATGGTCTTTCAGCCCGGCCGGCGGCACTTCTCCATGTACGACACTCCCTACGGGGCCCTGTCCATCGGGGTCAACACCAAGAAGATGCGGGCCGACCTGGACGAGAACGGCGGCGAGATCGAGATCGACTACGCCATCGAGATCGACCACGCTGTGGCCGGGGAGAACACCTTCCGCATCGACGTGCGGGAGAAGGGGCCGGCCATCCGGCAGTAAACGCCCCCGGCAGGGCCCGGGGATCAAGGAAAGCAACGCCAGAACAGAAAGGTGTATGAGAAACTATGTCAAATCTCATCCAGGCCGCGAAAGAAGAGGCGGCCGCCCTGACTCAGCGGGCCTATGAGAAGGCCGCGGCGGCGGGAGTGCTCCCCGGCGGGGTGGAGGTCTCCGCCACGGTGGAGATCCCCAAGGACGCCGCTCACGGGGATTACGCCTCCTCCTTCGCCATGGCCGGGGCCCGGGCCATGCACATGGCCCCCCGGGCCATCGCCCAGGCCATCTGCGACCACCTGGAGCTGGAGGGCTCCTTCTTCCAGAAGGCCGAGATCGCCGGGCCGGGCTTCCTCAACTTCACCCTGGGGCCCAAGTGGTACGGCCAGGTCATGACCGAGGTGGAGGCCGAGGGAAAGGACTACGGCTGCAGCGACGTGGGCCACGGCGAGAAGGTCATGGTGGAATTCGTCTCGGCCAACCCCACCGGGCCCATGCACATGGGCAACGCCCGGGGCGGCGTGCTGGGAGACACCCTGGCCAACGTCCTCCACATGGCCGGATATGACACCTGGAAGGAGTTCTACGTCAACGACGCCGGCAACCAGATCCACAAGTTCGCCGTCTCCATCGACGCCCGCTACCACCAGCTCCTGCTGGGGGAGGAGAACTTCCCCTTCCCCGAGGACGGCTACCACGGCGACGACATCAAGGAGCTGGCCGCCGGCTTCCGCGCCGAGCAGGGGGACGGCTGGCTGGACAAGCCCGAGGCCGAGCGCCAGGAGGCCATGGCCCAGTTCGGCCTGTCGGTGAACGTGCCCAAGATGAAGGAGGACCTGCGCCGCTACCACATCGAGTACGACGAGTGGTTCTTCGAGTCCACCCTCCACGAGAGCGGCTATGTGGCCGAGACGGTGGGCATGCTGGCCGACAAGGGCTGGACCTATGAAAAGGACGGGGCTCTGTGGCTCAACACCACCGAGCTGCTGAAGAAAAAGTACCTGGCCGAGGGCAAGAGCCAGGAGCAGGTGGACAAGCTGGACCTGAAGGACGACGTCCTCCGCCGGGCCAACGGCTTCTACACCTACTTCGCCGCCGACATCGCCTACCACCGGAACAAGCTGGAAAAGCGGGGCTTTGACAAGGCCATCAACATCTGGGGGGCCGACCACCACGGCCATGTGGCCCGTCTCCAGGCCGCCCTGGACGGCCTGGGCCTGGATGGCTCCCACCGGCTGGTGGTGGTGCTCATGCAGCTGGTGAACCTCCTCCAGGACGGCAAGCCCGTCCGGATGTCCAAGCGCTCCGGCAAGGCCATCGCCCTCCACGACCTCCTGGACGAGATCAGCGTGGACGCCGCCCGGTACTTCTTCAACGCCCGGACCTCCACCTCTCCCCTGGACTTCGACCTGGACCTGGCCGTCCGGGAGGACGCCGACAACCCGGTGTACTATGTCCAGTACGCCCACGCCCGTATTTGCTCCATGGTGCGGAAGATGGCTGAAGAGGGGGTGGCCGTCCCCGCCGCCGGGGCGGTGGACGCCTCCCTGCTGGTGGAGCCCGAGGAGAAGGCCCTCCTGAAGGCCCTCTCCGAGCTCCCCGAGGAGATCCGCCTGGCCGCCCGGGACTACGATCCCTCCCGCATCAACCGCTACCTGGTGGACCTGGCGGGCAGCTTCCACCGCTTCTACAACACCTGCCGCTGCATGGTGGAGGACACCGCCCTCCGGGATGCCCGGCTGAAGCTGGCCGACACCACCCGGGCGGTCATCGCCCAGGGCCTGGACCTGCTGGGGGTCACCGCCCCGGAGAAAATGTAAAAAAGGCTCCGCTGTGAGCAGGAGCATAGGGCCGGACCGGGCTATCGCCCGGTCCGGCCCCTTTTTCTGAGCACGGCGGCTTCCAGGCGGCCGCGTGCTCTGGACGGGCTGGCCGAAGGACAGCACAGAGGAGGAAGAAAAAAGTAGAAAAAGAAAAATATGTATTGTAAAGTTTGTGTAAAATACCCAAAATCCAAATGTAAAATCTGGCGAGATGGGAGAAAATGTTGTCCGCCGTTGCAAATAAAAACGTGCTCGTGGTATCATCAAATTGCCTTTACCGGGAAGGAGGAATGCCGGGACCGCACATGCTCCAGCGGGCGAAAATCTCTGAGAAAAGAATTTCGAGTATCAGGAGGAAACATCATGAAAAATCGCAAGAGCAGCAAGCTGCTTGCACTGGGTCTGACCTTTGCTCTGGGCGTCGGCATGACCACTGCCTTCGCCGCCTCTTCCGTTGTCCCTGCCACCACCAAGGTGACCGTGGACGGCCAGCCCGTCTCTGTGGAAGCCTACAACATCGACAACGGCAACAACTACTTCAAGCTCCGCGACTTCGCCAGCAACCTGGACTTCGGCCTGACCTGGGATGCCGCCACCGACACCGCGGCCATCGACACCACCACCCACTATAAGCCCGACGAGACCCAGCTGATCACCGGCAACTGGGCCCCCGCCACCCGGGCGCGCATCCAGGCCGTCATCGACGAGAACGCCAACCAGGGCAAGTACGTGGTCTTCGACTTCGACAACACCTCCGTCATCTTCGACGTGGAGGAGGCCCTGCTGATCTACCAGATCGAGAACCTCCGCTTCAAGATCGATCCCGCCGAGATCGTGGACGTGCTGGAGACCCAGATCCCCGACCTGAACGCCCCTGTGGGCCAGACCGTGGACGGCAAGGACGTCACCACCGCTCAGCTGGTGGCCGACATCGCCAGCGACTACGCCTGGCTGTATGAGAACTACGAGGGCTTCGGCGCCGGCGGCACCTACGACCTGGACTACATCCACGCCACCAACCAGTACCAGGACTTCGCGGCCAAGCTGCGCTTCATGTACTCCGCGGTGGGCGACACCTTCGACGCCTCCATCTCCTATCCCTGGATCACCTATCACTTCACCGGCATGACCCCCGACGAGGTCTTCGAGCTGGCCAGCGAGTCCCACACCTACTGGGCGGAGTACGGCCGCTATGCCTCCGAGACCTGGACCTCCCCCGTGGAGCTGCCCGGCGAGGCCGGCGTGGTGTCCATCAGCTACACCACTGGCCTGACCTTCACCGACGAGCTCAAGGACCTCTACCACACCCTGATGGCCAATGACATCGATGTCTACATCATCTCCGCCTCCTTCATCGACGTCATCCGCGCCGCCAACGAGACCATGGGCTACGGCGTGCCCGAGGAGAACGTCTTCGCCATGCGGAACAAGCTGGGCGAGGACGGCACCTACATCAACGAGTATGACTACGACTGGGGCGGCGAGGGCATGTACGCCCAGACCCAGGCCGCCGGCAAGAGCACCGTCCTGGCCAACTTCATCGCTCCCAAGTACGACGGCGCCGGCCCCCTGATGGTCTTCGGCGACAGCGCCGGCGACTGGAACATGATGACCGACTGGATGGAGACCGGCGACACCGAGCTGGGCGTCATCTTCAACCGTTACCGCAAGCCCAGCAGCGATCCCATCTGGGAGGGCTCCAATGAGGCCGCCCAGTCCATCGGCGATCCCGATGCCCGCTTCGTCCTCCAGGGCCGCGACGAGAACAACGGCCAGCTCCGTCCCACCGAGAAGTCCATCCTCCTGGGCGAGAGCGAGGAGGTCCTGGTCCGTCCCGC
>DWWJ01000022.1 GCA_019119795.1 Candidatus Intestinimonas pullistercoris | reverse complement strand
TCCCGGCGGTTGGTGGACCGGGCGGCCCGGGCCTCGCCGGTGGAGTAGGCGGGGAAGTTGTAGTGGTGCATATACCGCTTCTCCTCCTCCTCCCAGATGGTGTCCAGCTTCTGGGCGGCGGAGAGGGTGTTGAGGGTGCAGACGGAGAGGACCTGGGTCTGGCCGCGGGTGAAGAGGCCGGAGCCGTGGACCCTGGGCAGGACCCCCACCTCGGCGGCGAGGGGCCGGATCTCGTTCTTGGCCCGGCCGTCCACCCGGTGGCCCTCCAGGAGCCACGCCTTGACGATCTTCTTCTGGAACTTGTAGGTGATCTCCTCCAGGTACTTGTCCATCTCGGGATAGTCCTCCAGGAAGAGCTCGTGCCAGTGGTCGATGAGCTTGTTCCAGCGCTCCTCCCGGATGTTCTTGTCGTCGGTGTCCATGGCGGCCTTGGCCTCGTCCATGGTGGCCTCCACGATCTTGTCGAAGAGCTCGTAGTCGAAGTCGGCGTGGTCGTAGGTCATCTTCTCCTTGCCGATCTCGGAGACGATGGTGTTGAGGAAGGCCACCTGCTTGCGGCACTCCTCGTGGGCCTGGAGGATGGCGTCATACATGATGTCATCGGGGATCTGGTCGGCGCCGGCCTCGATCATGATGACCTTGCCGTCGGTGGCGGCCACAGTGAGGTCCAGCTTGGAGTTGTGCTTTTGCTCCTGGGTGGGGTTCTTGACGATCTGGCCGTCCACATAGCCCATCTCCATGCAGCCGATGGGGCCCGCCCAGGGGATCTCGGAGTAGGCCAGGCAGGCCGACACGCCGATCATGGCGGTGAGCTCGGGAGAGCAGTCGTAGTCCACGCTCATGACGGTGCAGGTCACCACCACGTCGTTGCGGAAGTCATAGGGGAAGAGGGGCCGGATGGAGCGGTCGATGACCCGGGCGGCCAGCACGGCGGGCAGGGAGGGCTGGCCCTCCCGGCGCAGGAAGGAGCCGGGGATGCGGCCCACGGCGTAGAGCTTCTCCTCAAAGTCCACGCTCAAGGGGAAGAAGTCGATGCCGTCCCGGGGACGGGGGGAGGCGGTGACGGCCACCAGCACGGTGGTCTCGCCGTAGGTGACCATGGCAGAGGCGGTGGCCAGCTCGGCCACCTTGCCCACATCGATGGTCAGGGGGCGGCCGCACAGGTCCATTTTGTAGGTCTTGTGGTTGGGGAACTGCTTGTGAGTGATGACGGTTGACATATTGGTCCTCCTTTGGATTGGGGTGGGACGTCAGAGCCGTCTGGCCGTTTTTAGCATTTGAATCCGGGTCCGGAGCAGCCGGGCACAGGTTCAACTGCTAAAAAAGCCGGGGCCCTGACAAGGGGTTTCGCCGGATTGGAAGAAAGGGTGGTGCGGAAGCCCACACCACCCTCATTCACTTCTTATTTCCGGATGCCCAGCTTGGCGATGATAGCGCGGTAACGCTCCACGTCCTTCTTGGCCAGGTAGTCCAGCATCTTGCGGCGCTTACCGACCATCTTCAGCAGGCCGCGGCGGCTGTGGTTGTCGTGCTTGTGGATCTTCAGGTGCTCGGTGAGCTCCTGGATGCGGGCGGTGAGAATGGCGATCTGGACCTCCGGAGAGCCGGTGTCCGTGGGATGGGTGCGGTTGGCCTCGATAACGGCCGTCTTTTCGTCCTTGCGGATCATGGAAATTCCACCTTTCTTCAGTTTCTTACCCGTGGGGCTGCGTAACGGGCGGGTGAAAGCCCCCGCGTAACAGCGGGCTGTGTCCCGAAACGAGGCGCCAGGGCAAAATTGGCAGCTTTCGCGTGCTTTAGTAGATTATCATATTCTGACCATAAAGTAAAGGAAAAAATCCGGTTCGCCGGCAAAAAATTTACGGAGCCGCGGTCTTACGGCTCCGTAAGGGGAAAAACAGGTCAAAAGAGGAGAAAGCTGGCTGCCGCCGAGAGGGTCAGCACCACCACCGCCAGGCTGGCGCACAGGTCCAGGGCCAGGCTCAGGCGGCGGACACGGCGGCGGGCGGCGCGGCCCCGGTGCGGGGGCCGGGGCGCCTCCCCGGGCTCCAGGAGCCGCAGGGCGGGCCGCTCCTCCGGGGCGGGCTCCGGAAGGGGCGCCTGGACGGCAGGGGCCCAGTCCCCCGACACCGCCGAGAGCTTTTGGCGGTATGCCGCCAGGTCCACCAGGTTCCCCTCGTGCCGAATAAAGCTGCTGGTCTTGTAATAGATGGTCTGCATACCGTGATCCCTCCCATGTCTTCTTGTGTTCAGAATACCTCAGACAGAGTCCCGTTCTCCGGACTTTTTGTTCTTCTATCTTGATAGACGACTCAGCCTGCCAAAATGTTTCATAGAACTTTTGTTCGATTTCATCATACAACAAATGTTCGAGCGTTGTCAAGGGGGAATTTAAGCGGCCCGCCGCCTTTTCCAAACAAAAAATGCCGCCCGCCGGGGCTTCTGCCCCAGCGGACGGCGGTTTCTGGTCTTTTACAGCCGGACCACCCAGTCGTGGGGGTCGGCCACGGTCCCCCACTGGATGCCGGTGAGGGTGTCGTAGAGCTTCTGGGTGACGGGGCCGATGACCCCGCCGTTGACCACCACATGCTTGTCCTCCCAGCCCATCTCGCCGATGGGGGAGATCACGGCGGCGGTACCGGTGCCCCAGGCCTCCTCCAGCTTGCCGGCCTGGGCGGCGTCGAAGAGCTCCTGGGCGGTGATGAGCCGCTCCTCCACCTCGTAGCCCCAGTCCCGCAGCAGCTCTAGGCAGGAGCGGCGGGTGATGCCGGGCAGCACCGAGCCGGTGAGGGCGGGGGTGATGATCTTCCCGTCCACCTTGAACATGACGTTCATGGAGCCCACCTCTTCGATATACTTCCGGTGGACGCCGTCCAGCCACAGCACCTGGGCGTAGCCCTGCTCCTCGGCCCGCTCGCCGGCCCGGATGGAGGCGGCGTAGTTGCCGCCGCACTTGGTGTAGCCGGTGCCGCCCCGAACGGCCCGGACGTCCTCAGACTCCACATAGATCTTCACCGGGTTGATGCCCTCGGCGTAGTAGGCGCCCACAGGGCCGGTGATGATGCAGAAGAGGTAGGAGTGGGAGGCGTGGACCCCCAGGTTGGGGTCGGTGGCGATGACGAAGGGGCGGATATAGAGGCTGGTGCCCGGGGCGTCGGGGACCCAGTCGGCGTCCACGGACACCAGGGTCTTGACGGCCTCCACAAAGGTCTCCTCCGGCACCGGGGGGATGCACAGCCGCTCACAGGAGTCGATCATCCGGCGGGCGTTGTCGGCGGGGCGGAAGAGCTGCACGCCGCCGTCGGGACGGCGGTAGGCCTTCAGGCCCTCAAAGACCTCCTGGGCATAGTGGAACACCATGGCGGAGGGGTCCAGAGCAAAGGGGCCGTAGGGCACGATGCGCGGGTCGTGCCAGCCCTGACCCTTGTCATAGTTGAGTAGGAACATGTGGTCGGAAAAAATGCGGCCGAAGCCCAGGGTATTGGGGTCGGGCTTGGGCGCGGGGTGCTCGGTGCGCTGGATCTTGATCTCCTCCATGGTGGATACCTCCTAAAACGAACTGGAATATGAGCTTATTATAGCAGTATGCCCCCTCCCCTGCAAGAGAAGATTTGACAGAAATCTCCTGTTCTCTGCCGGGTCCTCCCGTCATAATTTCATCCCTTTCCCGGCCGCGCCCCTCCAGAAAACGGGGCTTTGCGCGCCTCCGCCCTTGTATTCAGGTGCCCTTTCTGATATAATAAATCACATTCTTCGGTCTGTATCCTTGCATGCCCAAGGAGGCGAACCTGTGAAAAACAACAAGCTCGGCCGGCTCCTGGAGCCCAGCCTGGGGCTCTATCTGGCCTGCATGGTCCTCTTCGCCCTGGCCTCGGCCCTCTTCTCCGTGCCCCTGGCGGTGCTGGAGGGGGTGATCGTGGTCATCCTCTATCTCTACCTCCGTCGCAGCCGCAGCATGCGGAAGCGGGAGATGCTCCGGTATATCGAGTCGGTGACCACCAACATGGATGCCGCCAGCCGGGACACCATGCTCAACTCCCCCCTGCCCATGGTCATCTTCTATCCCGACACCGACGAGGTGGTCTGGTCCAACGAACGGTTCCTCCAGCTCACCGACGAGCGGGAGCACCTCTTCGACACCAAGCTCTCCACCCTGGTGCCCGGCTTCGACCACCGCTGGCTCCTGGAGGGCAAGAGCGTCTGCCCCGGCGAGGTGAAGCTGGGCACCCGCCGCTTCCTGGTCTACGGCTCCCTGGTCCACTCGGAGGAGCGACGGGGCCGCTCCCCCATGCTGGCCACCACCTACTGGGTGGAGATCACCCAGTACGCCGAGATCAAGGAGGAGTTCTTCGCCTCCCAGCCGGTGCTGGCCATCCTGCTGGTGGACAACTATGAGGACGCCATGAAGAACACCGACGAGGCCGCCCGCACCGCCCTGCGCAGCGCGATCAATCAGCGCCTGGCCGCCTGGGTCCACCCCACCGGAGGGCTCTTCCTCCGCTACGACCGGGACCGCTACCTCTTCCTCTTTGAGGAGCGTTACCTCAAGCACTTCCAGGAGACCAAGTTCGACGTGCTGGACGCCGTCCACGACCTGCCCACCCCCGGCGCTGTGCCCGCCACCCTCTCCATCGGCGTGGGCAAGGACGCCCCCAGCTTCCAGGAGCTCTTTGAGTATGCCTCCCTCTCCATCGAGATGGCCCTCTCCCGGGGCGGCGACCAGGCCGTGGTGAAGAACAAGGACACCTTCGAGTTCTACGGCGGCCGCAGCAAGGAGATGGAAAAGCGCACCAAGGTCAAGAGCCGGGTCATGGCCAACGCCCTGGGGGAGCTCATCGCCGACTCCTCCCACGTCTTCGTCATGGGGCACCGCTTCCCCGACCTGGACTGCATCGGGGCCTGCGCCGGCGTGTGCGCCATCGCCCGGAAGCGGGGCCGCCACGCCCGCATCATCCGGGAGCCGGGGAACAACCCCGCCGCTGAGATGACGGAAAAGCTCTCCCATGTCCCGGAGTACAAGGACGCCTTTCTTTCCGCCCAGGACGCCATCGTCCTGGCCGACCCCCGGACCCTGCTGGTGGTGGTGGACACCAACCGCCCCGAGCAGGTCATGAGCCGGGACCTGCTGGAGTGCTGCAACCGGGTGGCCGTCATCGACCACCACCGCCGGGCGGCCTCCTATATCTCCAACGCCGCCCTGAACTTCCACGAGCCCTACGCCTCCTCGGCCAGCGAGCTGGTCACCGAGCTGCTCCAGTACATCCTGGAGCCCGCCGACCTGCTGAAGATCGAGGCCGAGGCCATCCTGGCCGGCATCGTGCTGGACACCAAGAATTTCACCATGCGCACCGGCACCCGGACCTTTGAGGCAGCGGCCTTCCTCCGCCGCTCCGGGGCGGACACCGGGGACGTGAAAAAGCTCTTCCAGAGCGACCTGGAGGGGGTCATCTCCCGGTACGACATCATCCGCCACGCCCGGATGTACCACGGCAGCATCGCCGTGACGGCGGTGGACCACCCGGTGGGCCGGGTGACGGCGGCCCAGGCCGCCGACGAGCTGCTGAACATCATCGGCATCGACGCATCCTTCGTCCTCTCCCCCGACGCCGACGGCCAGCGGACCATCATCTCCGCCCGGAGCATCGGGGACACCAACGTCCAGGTGGTACTGGAGAAGCTGGGAGGCGGCGGCAACGCCGCCACCGCCGGCGCCCAGGTGCCGAATCCGGACGTGAACGCCGTGCTCCAGCAGCTCCTCCGGGCCATCGACCAGTACTTTGAGGAGGACTGACCGGCAATGTGGGGCGCGGCTTCCCGGACGCGCCCG
>DWWJ01000168.1 GCA_019119795.1 Candidatus Intestinimonas pullistercoris | reverse complement strand
CGGAGCGGCCAGGGGGCTCACCCCCATCTCCAAAAAGCCCTCCTTCTCGTACTGGGGCTCGTTGGCCGGGTCCTCCAGGTCCAGGCCCTCGTGGGAGAGGTGCCAGAGGTTCTTGTCCTTGGAGTAGTTGGTCTCCCGGCTGATCTTCAGGGGGATGTCGTGGGCCTCGGCATAGTCGATCTCCTCGTCCCGGCCCTTGATATCCCACTCCCGCCAGGGGGCGATGATCTTCATCTCCGGGGCAAAGCGCTTGATAGCCAGCTCGAAGCGGACCTGATCGTTGCCCTTGCCGGTGCAGCCGTGGCAGATGGCGTCGGCCCCCTCCGCCTTGGCGATCTCCACCAGCCGCTTGGCGATGATGGGCCGGGCAAAGGCGGTGCCCAGAAGGTAATTCTCATATTTGGCCCCCATCTTCAGGGAGGGGATGATGACCTCATCCACCATCTCGTCAGTGAGGTCCTCGATGTAGAGCTTGGAGGCGCCAGTCTTGATGGCCTTCTCCTCCAGGCCGTCCAGCTCGGAGCCCTGGCCCACGTCGGCGGAGACTGCCACCACCTCACAGTTGTTGTAGTTTTCCTTCAGCCAGGGGATGATGATGGATGTATCCAATCCGCCGGAATAGGCGAGCACGACTTTTTTGATGCTGCTGTGGTCGATCATGGTGAAAACCCTCCGTGTCCTTGAATGTCGGAGACAGTGTACCACGTTCAAAGCGAAAATGCAAGAGGTAATTCGCATAAATATGCGAATTACCTCGAAAAAATCTCGTCTGTTTTCCTAATGATATTCATAATATTCATTTTTTATGAATAATTAAACCATTTTAACCTCTCTGTATCCTCAAAACTGGTAGAGGACGGCTCCCTTTCGCAGCAGGCGGTAGACTCCCAGCAGCATGCAGACCATGCTCAGAGCCCAGCATACCCCGGCCAAAGCCAGCAGCAGAGACTGCTCCTCGGTGTACATGGAAAAGCCGGGGACCGGCCTTTGATTCAGGCAGCGGAAAAAGAAGAAAAAGGCCGCCCCCAGCCAGAGGGCCTGTCCCCCGAACCAAAGCAGCGCCCGGTTCCGGGAGCGGAGAAACAATCCCAGCAGGATCAGGACCGTCACCCCCTCCACCGCCAGAAAAGCCCAAAATACCAAGCCATAGACCTCCGCCTCCAGATACATCTCACCGCGCCTCCTTCTGAAAGTCGAACAGTTCCTCAATGGTGGTGCCGAAAAATCGGGCCAAATCGTGGGCCAGCCAGATGGAGGGGTCAAATTTCCCCGTCTCCACCGCGTTGATGGCCTGCCGGGAGACCCCCACTGCCGCCCCCAGCTCCTTTTGGGTCATGTGCCGCTCCTCCCGGAGGGCTCGGATCTTGTTTCGCAACCAGAATGCCTCCCTGTCAGGTTTACCTGACACCATGCAGCTTATCACAAAATGGGCGGTGTGTCAAGTACACCTGACACACCGCCCATTTGGCAGGGGGACACGCTTCCATTCTCACATATGAAACCGCCTACGGACCTCGTCCCGGAGGGCGGGACGGCGGCGGACAATGATGAGGGGGACCATCAAGGCCACGCAGACGGCGGCCACCACCAGAGACCAGCCGGGCTGGTAGGTCCCGGTGAGCCAGCGGTCTACAAAAAACTCGATGCCCACGATGAAAAGCCCCACAGCTCCAATGATGAGGGTGACGCTGGTGAGGATGGACCGCCCAGTGCTGAGGACCAGCCCCAGGGCCATGACGATGGCCCCTCCAGTGAGGATGATGGGCAGGGCCAGGCCCAGATACCAGTCCAGGCCGTGGAGGTCGATGGAAATCAGGTAGACATACACTCCCACGGCGCAGGCATCCAGTCCCAGCCGGAGCCACAGCGGCATCTGTCGGAGCACCAGGGGCACCACCAGCCAGATCCAAAGCATGGCTGCCGCCCCGATGACATAGAGAGACCAGGGCCGCCCGGAATGGACAAAGAAGAGGTTGAGCATGCCGCAGCACACCGCCACTGAGCCCAGCATGGCGCTGAGCAGCAGGGCCAGCTCCCGCTTGCTCACCGGCTGGACCTCCTCCCGGCGGCTGGGAAAGGGCGGCGGAAGGCTGGCATCCACCGGCTGGTTGGGGTTCACCACCGGGGTATGGCACAGGGGACAGGCCCGGGCCGTGGGGTCCAGCTCCACGCCACAGTTGACACAGTAGGACATGACTTCACTCCTCCCGGTTGGAGATCACTTTGACAGGGATGCCCTCCTGGACCAGATGGCGGAAGAAATCCCGCTCCACGTCGGTCTCCTTTACCGTTCCGGCGAAGGTGATCTCCATGGTGTTGCCATAGCTGATGGAGGCGCAGTTGGCCCGGGGCGTGTAGGACTGGCCCAGGATGACCTCCATGCGCTGGATATAGGGGGCCATCTCCGGCGGGACGGAAAAGGCCCCGGGATTGGTGTAGGTGGTGGAGTAGGGCCGGCAGCCCACCAGGCGGTAGCTGACGGCCATGCTCAGATTTTTCAGCGGCGCCGGCACCAGCTGGAGGAGCTTGTTTTTCTGGAGGGCCACATTGCGGGTGATGACCGCCTGCATCTCCTGGCGGGTGATGTGGAGCCGCATGTGGTGGTGGACCTGGGCGACGATCTCCGGAAAGCTGTAGTCCCCCAGCTCCGGGTCGATGGTGGGCCGGACCGTGAGGATAAAGTTCCGCAGGGTACGGGAGGGAAAGTGGGGCCGGAGGTTGATGGGCACCGCCAGGGCCACCGGCAGCTCCCGCCGCCGACCCTCCCGCCGCTGCCGGGCCAGGATGGAGGCGATGAGCACCGCCGAGAGGTACTCCGTCACCGAAGCGCCGTAGCCCTTGGCCACCTCCCGGAGCCGGTCCAGGGGCAGGAGGCCCATGGTGACATTCAGCGTGTAAAAGGGCTCCGGGGTCCCGGTGTTCTGGTAAGCCTTCCGCTCCCCCATGCCCCGGCGGACCCGGGACTTGGCGTAGCGGAAGTAGGCGTCCTCCCCCTCCTCCGCCGGGGGCGGCTGGGTGATGTCCAAGACCTCTCCTGTATTGGGGATGGCATGGCCCCGCTCCCGGAGATAGACCGCCAGCAGGGTCCGCAGGAAGGTCAGGGCCCCCGCCCCATCGGCCAGGGCGTGAAAGACCTCCAGAGAGATGCGATGGCCGTAGTAAAAGAAGCGGATCAGCCAGCCGTCGTCCTCCCGGAAGCGGACGGGCTGGCAGGGGTTCTTCATGTCCTCCTTGACAAAGGGGCCAGGGGCGTCATTGGGCTCGAAGTAGTACCAGAAGACCCCACGCTTGATGCGGACCCGAAAGGTGGGAAACCGGGGCATGGTCTTGTCAATGGCCCGCTGAAGGGCCTCCGGGTCCACCAGCTCTGTCATCACGGCAGAGAAGCGGTAGATGGCCGAATAGTTCTCGCTCTGGATGGCCGAGTACATCATGGCCGCGTTGTCCAGCTTGTACCACGCTTTTTTCTGCCGCTGCGGCTTTGCCACGGCTACCGCCTCCTCCCCCTGCTTTTCTTGCGCCTATTATACTACCATTTTCCAGATGGCACAAGCCGGCGAAACCGGGCGGGCAGGTACCTCTCCTTTTCAGCTGTCGGTCAGAGTTCAGGAAACATGCCAGGCGGAAGCGCCCCGAAGGAGCGTTTCCGCCTGGCATGCAGTCACTGAAAAGGAAAAATAGGATACAGTTTTAGCGATAGCTGAATGTCATAGTGGGGTAGGCTTCCAAGGGGTCCGTCAGCACGCCGTCCACCGTGAGCTCCAGGTGTAGATGGGCCCCGGTGGCCATTCCGGTGGCTCCCACGGTGCCGATGGTCTGTCCGGCCGACACAGCATCCCCTGCGGCCACCGATACAGAGGCGAGGTGGCCGTATCGGGTGGTCCTGTCCCCGTCATGGGCCAGGAGCACATAGTTGCCGTCGCTTTCGTCCCAGCCGGCCTCGGCCACCTGGCCGGAGGTCGCCGCCAGTACCGGCGTACCGCTGGGGGCCGGGACATCCACCCCGTCATGGCTGGTGGTCCGCCCGGTAATGGGGTGGACCCGGGTGCCAAAGACCATACTCAGCTCCGTATAGCTCGGCAGAGGCCACTGGAGGGGCTCCGGCTGGGTTGCCGCTGGCCCGTTCCCATCCGGGACGACCTTGTCAAGGA
>DWWJ01000167.1 GCA_019119795.1 Candidatus Intestinimonas pullistercoris | reverse complement strand
AAAAGGACGCTGACCGGCTCCACTACAAGCACAAGGTTCCCATCCGGGAACTTTGGGAAGAGGACAAGGCGGCACTTTTAGAGCTGCCGCAGTATCCCTTCTCTGTGTTCCGCTACACGACGCTTACCGTGGCCAGCAGTGCAACAAAATAAACTAATTTTTTCATGAGAAAAATCCTCCTTTGGAGAGGCGGGACACCGCCCCGGTCTCACAGATTCTGCGAGATGAGGCGAGCGTCCGGACGGCCGCCCGGTATTTGCCGGCGGAAAAGCTGTTAGGTGAGGAGGTCCATACTGGCCTTTACCCGCTGCGGCGCACCCGTGCCATCCAGGACAAAGATCGAGGCCGAGTAAGTAGCGCCCGGGTTCAGGTTTCCCAGCGGATAGTAGCAGGTGACTGTCTCCCCAGCGGCGAGCCCCTCCGTTATGCGGGAGATGCCCACCATTCTGGAGCCATCATACAGGGCTAGGAAGACGTTTCCTGCAAAACTTTGTCCGGCGGAGACATTGGTCACATCTGCCTTGACACGCATACCCGAGACGTCGGACTGGTAAAGGGTCACCTGGATGGGCTGCTCATACACGGTGACGGTCACGTCCTGCCGCAGCCCGTCGATCTCCGCCGTCACCACCGACGAACCAGCGGAGAGGGCGTGAACGGTACCATCCGCCTCCACCGACACAACACCGGCGTTTCCGGAGCTCCAGGTCACAGCGTGGGTGGGTTCGCCGGTCACGGCCATGTCGAGGCGGCAGGACTCCCCCACCAGCAGGGAGCGTGTATGCTCCCCCGCCGTCAGGGAGGCCGCCGGGACGTAGACCGAAACCTCCGTGCTGGCCGAGATCCCGCTCTCCGCGGCGGCGGTGACGGTGGCGCGCCCCACTGAGAGAGCGGTGAGGGTGCCGTCCTGGGACACCTCCAGAACCGAGGGGTCAGAGCTCTCCCAGGAGACGGTCTTATCCGTAGTTGTTACCGGGCTGGCCGTCACGGTCAGCCGGTCGGAGCCGCCCACGGCCACCTCCCGGGGTCCCTCCAGCCGTAGGAAGGTGACGGGGATCTCGTCTTCCGGCAGAATGGCCGTGCCTGTTGTCGTCTCCGTGAGCACCGCGTCTGCCGAGACGGCAGAGCTGGTGGAGAAGGTCATGCCCGTTTCCAGCGCCACACCCTCGTAGTAGACGCTGGAGGCCGTCCCGTCTCCCTCCGTCTGGGTGATGGTGACATCCATGGTTCCGGCATCGTAGGGGACGATTTCCACCCGATAGTCGGCGGAGTTCAGATAGAAGTACTTGGTCTCCCCATTCTCGCCCAGCAGATAGAGGGTCCCGTAGCGGTTGTCCGTGATGATTCCCTCCTCGTTGGACGAGAGGAAGGCGACCAGTTGGTTGTTTTCATCGTAGAGATTGACCTTCACCGGACAGCTTACCGCGATGGCGGTACGGCTCTCCTGCTCCGCCTCGGCCTCCAGGTAGGCCACCAGCGCTGTGATGGCCTCTTCGGCGTCGACCGACTTGGCGTAACGGAGAATGGCGGCGTAGTTGGTGATGTCCCGCCGGAGCATGGCGATATCCTGCTCATCCAGTTCCACCATACCGCCGGTACTGATGAACCGGGCCCAGTTGGCGATGACCGGGTCCGTAGAAACCTCTCCCCGCATGAGAGCCGTGTCGTAGTCCAGTGCCTCCGAAGGGAAGTGATTCCACACATAGCTGGGGGAGTGGAGCATCCCGTCGTCCAGCCCCAGAATCACCTTGTACAGCGCCGGGTCCTTCTCTGCCACGTAGTAGTCCGCCAGGAAGTAGGCCGTCTTGATCTGGTTGTAGCGGCTGTTGTTCAGGTTCTGGTACAGGTCCACAACCATGGGGAAGTACCCGATAGAGCTTCCCAGAAACATGCATAGCTGCACTGCCGACTTTGCCGAGGAGATTTCCTGGTAGGCACCGGTGATTTCCTCGAGCATCTCACTTCCGACCCCCGACCAGTGTTCCTCCAGCAGGTTGTAGCCGAAGCGCACCAGGTTCTTGGGGTTCCCATCCACATAGGCCGTATAGGCAGCGGACAGACCCTGGCCCGCCGTCCCCACGTCCTTCACAGCGTCCTTGAACTGGGTATAGGTCTCCATGCCGCCGATGGTGGAGAGGGCGGCCTCGTTCTCCACCAGGGCCAGCTGGGCCTTGACCACCGGCCCGGTCTGGCCGGAGGCCATCTTGTCCATCAGCAGCTGGTAGGCGATGGGCGCGCCCAAGGAGAGGAAGAAGTTGCTGTCCTCCGTCCGGCCGGTCATGTGGCGGTTGACCTGGTCGTACCAGCCCGCCGCCAGCTCGTAGGTCGCAGTCTCCGCGCTGAGGATGCCTGCGATCTGCCCCCAGGCGGTATCTGCCCCTGTGCTGTTCTCTACCTGTGCCAGCAAGGCGTCCAGTTCATTCAGATAGGGCTGGAGGTTGGTGGTGAACAGGATGTCCTCCACCACCTGCCGCACGGTGGTGGCGTTGTCGTTGAGCAGGAAGGGGTCTCCGCTGAGGCTAGTCACCGGCAGGTACACCGGCTCGTCCAGTAGCTCCAGCGCCTCGGCCTCCGGGAGCTCATAGCCGCAGCTCCACGCCCAGTCGGACAGGAGGGCCGCGTATTCCCCGTCGGTGCCGGCGGGGACGGGGGGCTTGGTGTAGTCGTTCACATGGTGGAACGGAAGCCAGCTGCTGTCGGCCCACTCCATGGTCACCCTGCCTTCCGCGTCCAGAACCAGATCCCGGGGAATGGTGAACACCCAGCTGGTTTTATCCTCCAAGCCGTAGAAAACATCCCCGTCAGCGGACTCCACCACCCCTGGCGGGACAGTGACTGAGTAGGTGCGGCCGCTGGGCAGGTCCAGAGTCCCCACGTCGATGGTCAGGCAGTTAGCGGAGGCCCGGACATGCTCGCTCTCCACTGGGAGCAGCTGAACCATCCGCTCCGTACCCAGATCCCAGATGGCGATGCCCCGGGATGTGCTGCCTTTGGCGATGTCCTTGTTGAACACGGCAATGACCTTGTCCTGGACGCCGTCCATCACCAGCTCCTGGCCGGCGAAGCCCACGATGTATAGGCTGCTCACCTCCGGATTCACGCCGTTGACGTCAGAGGGGGTGTTCAGGGTGCTGTTGCTGCCGTAGTGGATCTGCGCGCTTTCAAGAGGTTCGTTGTTCTCCGCGACGGATATCCCGGCCCAAGTATCCGGACTGCCGCCGTAATAGACGTCGGTCAGGCCGGAACAGCCATGAAACGCATAACTTTGGATGTCAGTGACGCTGACGGGAATGGTAATGCTGGTCAGGTCTGAACAGTAGCCAAATGCCCAAAGTCCGATGGCGGTCACACTGTCGGGAATAGCAATGCTGGTCAGGTTTGAACAGCCGTGAAAGGCGGAGCTGCCGATGGCGGTTACACTGTCGGGAATCGTAATGCTGGTCAGGGAAGAGCAGAACTCAAACGCAGAACGTCCAATGGTGGTCACACCGTATTCGATTGTCACGTCGGCCAAGGAGAAGCAGCGATAAAATGCATTACTTCCAATGACAGTTACGCTTCCGGGAATGGTAATATTGGTCAGGGAACCGCAGTTGGCGAACATCAGCTCTCCGATGACGGTCGCACCGTCTTCAATCGTCACGTCGGTCAGGTCGTCACAGGAGTTAAACACCGACATTCCCATGTCGGTCACACTGGGGGGAACCGTCACGCTGGTCAGGGAGTCGCACTGGAAAAATGCCGAATACCCGATGGAGGTCAAGCTATCCGGGAGTGACACGCTGGTCAGGGAAGAACAGTTCTTAAACGCTTCATGTCCAATGCTGGTCACACTGCCGGGAATGACCAGGCTGGTCAGAGATTTGCAGTTCTGAAACGCCCAATAATCAATGCTGGTCACACCGTATTCAATCGTTACGCTGGCCAGATCATAGCAGCTCTCAAACGCTGAACTTTCAATGCTGACCACGCTTCCGGGGATAGCCACGCTAGTCAGGGCGGAGCAGGAATTGAACGCTGAACTTTCGATAATGGTCACACTGTTCGGGATCGACACGCTAGTTAAGGCATGGCAGGAGTGAAACATCAGAGTTCCGATGCTGGTAACCCCGTCTTCTATGATGACAGAGGTGATGGAACTGCGGTAACTTTTCCACGGGCAGCTACTGTCGCTCCACGCGTGCGCCATCTCCCCCGTTCCGGAGATGGTGAGCACGCCGGTGGTAAGGTTTAGCTCCCAGGTGAGATTCTCCCCGCAGGTGCCACCGACGGTTTCTTCCGCCGTCAGTTCCGGTTCCGGCTCTGAGGATTCCGCCGGCTCCGGTGTTTCAACCGGTTCCGGAGCGGGGGCTTCTGCCTCCGTCTCCTGTCCGGGAGTCTCTTCCGGGCTGGGGCTGGGTGCGGGCGTCCCAGCGGGTTCCGGCATCTCCGTTCCCTCCGGTGTTTCGCTCCCTTCCAGGGGCTCCGTGGGTGTGGGGGTTTCCTCTGGGGTAGTCTCTTTCCCCGTCTCCTCAGTCTCGGCGGGGACGGGCACGTTTTCCACCTCCGTGGCCAGGGCGGCAGTTGGCAGCAGCCCACACGCCAGACAGACCATCAGCAACAGGCTCAGAATACGCCTCTTCATTGCGATTCCTCCTATCTGATAGATACGCTTTTTTCTTTCCAATTTTATCATACCAGTCGGAAAAGGCAAGAGAAATGCGCCACTACACGGGCAAACCCAAAGTCAGCCTTGAATTATTACATAAAAGTTGGCTACTGCCGTGCGTGTCGGGAAGTCGTGGGGCATGTTCCTCCATCTACAGCCATTTTCCGCAAGATAGGATACCAAAGCCAACAGTTCATGTTTTTCCATTTGATCCTGTGCTCTGCCTACGCAAACAGAGACTCTATGATAGCCCATTGGCCATCACTCAAATTACTTGCATGCCTGCGTTGTTTATTTTCCTGTATCATGCCTGCATTATTATATCACTCCCTCTTCTAATGGCATGTTTTTTACAAAAAAACGATTGAATATCGCTGGAATTTGTGCAATAATATATCAGATACAGCGTAAAAATGAAGATTCGGGCGAAGCACTCCCCGGATACCGCAGTGGAGGGAACCCCGTCTGGATCGGAATGGAGGAGAGCGTATGAGAGCGTGTAACAGACGATTGGTGGCGGCTACCTTGACGGCGGCCATGTTGCTGGCGATGTCGCCGGCCTACGCGGCGGAGCCGGACGAAGAGACGCTGTCGGAGCAGCAGACGGTGGCGACGGAGGCCACTGTACCGGAGGAGACAGCGCCCCCGGAGGAGACGGGGGAAGAACTGTCTCTTCTGAGCGAGATGGCAGACGTAGAGGGGGTCTATACCACATGGCAGAATGCTGTCCAGATTAAAGACGGCCAGACGGCCAGCTTTACGCTGAGCAACTATGATTCCAGCTACACGGCCGATCAGATTTGGTTTGCCGTGACCGTGCCGAAGGATAACTATGCCATTCAGATGCAGCTTGCCGACGTGACCAAGTCCATAAATGTCTACCTCTATGACGAATCAGTGCTGAACAGTGCAGAGCCGGGCAGCGGGAATTATGAGAAAGCCTGGGGTATCACCTCAGATTTGACCTACAGTTGGAAGGTGGAGCATGCCGGCATCTACTATCTGATGGTACGGCGATACAACAACTCTAGCAGTGCTACATATCCTACCTCCCTGACGGTCGATTTGGTGGAGCCCGACCTGAATGAGAACAATGACACGTGGGCGAACGCCACCGAATTGACCCGGAACGTCAACACCTACTACGCCCTCAACGGGCAGAACGACGAGGACTGGTTCAAGATCACCACCACCGTGCCTGGCGAGGCAGTCAAGCTTGTACTCAGCAACTTTGACTACACCGTCAGCGCGGTGCGGGCCGACCTCTACACGGCGGCGGAGGCACAGGACAACAGTCCGAGCGCGCTGACCAGCCTGACAAATGTGAAGACGGACAGCTCCCTGAGCTATAAGATCAATGAGCCGGGGGACTATTACGTAAGGATTAAACCGAACTCCAGCAATGAATATGTCACCAAGACTCTGAAGGTGCGCTATGAGACTGTCAGCGGAGACGCCAACGAGCTCAACGATGACTGGAGTTCCGCCACGCCCCTAGCCTTTGACGCCCCTGTGGAGTTCACCCTCAACGGTGAGAACGACGAAGACTGGTTCCAATTTGAGACTACCAGGCCCAATGAACTGGTGTATCTCTCCTTCCGGGAGTTTGACACGGATTATTCCAATAAGATCAGTTACTATGTCTATGATGCCGCCGCAGGTGGCTATAACAGCAGCTCCATTACTTACGGCCATATTGACATGACCCATACTAAGGCTATCACCTTCGCTAATGCAGGCATCCATTACATCAGATTGGATGTAAATGGGAAAGTTCCGGTGGAAAATCCGCTGGTGTTAACCATAACGGGCGGCGCTATAGATGACGGGGAACCAAATGATACCTGGGAGCAGGCGGTACCGCTGTCCATCAACACGCCCCAGGAATTCAACATTCCCTCGTCCACCGATGTGGATTGGTTCATGTTTACGGTGGATGAGGCCGATATGACGGTGGAGCTTACGTTCAACATACCTGTGGATGGCAGAGTGTTCTACTATCTGTATGCCGGCGACGACCTTATCCGCTATGGGGAAAATACCGGCTACAGTCTTGACTTTCGCAATCAGATCGGCGACGGTATCTCCACGTACTACTGTATGCTGGAAGAACCCGGCACCTATTATCTCCGCGTGGATGAGCACAGTGGCTTTGAAGAAACCGCGACGATCTCCTACACACTGGTCCCGCCCGATAATAACGAGCGGAATAATACATGGCAGACTGCCACGCAGCTGAGTCTGGAACAGGCGATGAGTTTTACACTACCGGCAAATAACGATGTGGACTATTTCAAATTTGAGGCCACAGAGGACAACCAGACGGTTGAACTGACGTTCACCATCCCACAAGGCGGCCAAATTTACTATTATCTCTATTCTGGTGCGGATTATGCGCTTGAAGGAGATCATGCCGAAAGTATTGATTTACACAATAGCATTTCCGGTGGCACCTCTTCCTACCGCTGTATGCTGGGGGAGGCGGGCGCTTACTATGTACGTGTTGAAGACCACAGCAGCAATATTTTTGACGAGGCAGCCACGATCACCTATCGGTTGATCCAGCCGGATGAGCATGAAAAGAATAACACCCGGACTGATGCCGTAGCGCTCCGAGAAGAGGTGGCCTCCAGCTTTACCATACCTGCGGGCAATGACATGGACTGGTTCCAATTTGAGGCCACAGAAGACTACCAGACAGTGGAGCTGACCTTGAATATTCCAGACGGAGGCAGAATTTATTACGATCTCTATTCCGCGGCGGACTTCGCAGAAGAGGGCGACAGCGCTGGCTCTATTGACTACCGAGCCAATATTTCTGGAGGTCCCCGGGTGTACCGGTACATGCTGAAGGAGGCGGGAACCTACTACCTGAGGATACAAGACTACAGCGGTGGAATTTTTGATGAGGAGGCCACAGTTGCCTATCGTTTGATTGCTCCGGATGAGTATGAGAACAACAACACGTGGTCGGCAGCGGTTGTAGCTGCCCCTCAGACCGCACTATCCCTCACCTTGCCTGCGGGCAACGACGAGGATTGGTTTAAGCTGGGTGAGGCAACTGCCGGAGATCATATCTCTTTTGCTGGCGGGAATGTTCATGGTACAGGAACCCTAACCGCAGAACTGCGCGTGTTGGAGGATGGCAAGGTATCTACTACATACTGTACCAGATCGACGGCATCGACAAGCCAAACGTCATTTTCCGGAACCTATACTGCGGAACGTGATGGAGTATATTACGCAAGACTTTACAACGGGGGTTGGTTGACCGAACCCATGTGGTTCCGGTATGCCATCACTAAGGATGACGTGGCCGTGACCGGCGTTTCAATTACCAACGGCGGCGTCACCATCGCTGTAGGGCAGACTCTCCAGCTTTATGGGAATGTGAGCCCATCCAACGCAACCAACCAGAATGTAACTTGGTCCAGCAGTCAGCCGTCAGTTGCCGAAATTGATGCAAACGGATTAATAACGGCCAAGACCAAAGGAAGCACAACCATTATGGTGTCTACGGCCGATGGGGGGCGAACTGCCCGAACCACCATCCATGTGGTGGATGCCATTCCTGTAACAGACATCACACTGACGGCGGAGGGATATACGGAGTCTGCTGGTACAGAAGACAGCCCTCGCCCGCTGGCCCTTGGCACCAGTCTCCAGATGACCGCCTCCGTGGTACCGGAAAACGCCACCGAACGGGGGATTACCTGGGCGGTCAGCAATGAAGATGTGTTGGCGGTGACCTCCAGCGGTAAGGTCTACGCTGTGGGCAGCGGCAAGGCCAAGGTGACTGCTACAACGGTGGATGGAAGCTTTACAAAGGGATATTGGTTCTCTGTGCCCGATGAAAGTTATCCTGTGCGGGGCATTTCCCTTAACTATAATGCCGCCACCATCTATATGGGTGAAAGCGGAATCGATTTGCTAGCTACCGTTTCCCCAAGCTATGCAACCAACCCCGCTGTGAACTGGAAGAGTGACAACCCGGATGTAGCCGCGGTGGATCAGTACGGTCATGTGACACCGATTTCCAAAGGATACGCCACCATTACGGTGACAGCAGCGGAGAATCCCGGTGTTCAGAACTCCTGCCTGATCTCTGTCCAGCCGGAGCGTACCCGTGTGGAGGGAATCTCCTTCCCGGAGACGCAAATTGCCCTCGGACTCTATGGCTCTGTCACACTACAGCCTGTGTTTACTCCGGCGAACGCCACTGATCAGACCGTGACCTGGGAGAGCTCCAACAAGGCGGTGGTTACCGTCTCCCGCACCGGCGTGGTGACGGCCATCGGCTTGGGCAGTGCCGCCATCGCCGCCACCAGCAGCGACGGCGGATATAAGGCGTCGGTCACCATTACCGTCTCCCTGTCCGCCGGATACGGAGATGTGAACAACGACGGAGGCGTGGACACGGCGGACGCTCTAATGGTGCTCCAGAACAGCGTGGGCCTGCGGTATCTGTCGGAAGTGCAAGAGACGGCCGCGGATGTCAATGGAGACGGCTATGTGGATGCGGCGGACGCCATTTTGATCCTGCGGTATCATGTGGGCCTGATTGATTCCTTCCCGGTGGAGGACAAGTAAGAGGGGGAGCGGACAATGAAACGATGGAAACAGACCCTCCTTGCCGGCCTGGCGGCCCTCCTGCTGTGCGCCCTGCTCCCGGCGGCCTTGGCCGCCGGGGATGGGGGGGCGGTTCTCCGGGCAGAGGCGGGCGGCGCCCCCCGGGGCGGCACCGCCGAAGTGGAGATCTGGTTGGACAACGGCGTCGGGATCGGCGGTGGTTCCCTGGACATTACGTATGACAATACCGCGCTGGAGCTGGAAAAGGTTATTCCGGCGGCGCTCGGCGGGGCGCTGGTGCAGGTCAACGAGCACTATACGGACACCTCCGCCCGGCTGTCCTTTGCGTCCAGCCAGGCGCTGGGGGAAGGACAAATCCTGCTGTGCACCGCCGTGTTCCGGATCAAGGAAACCGCCCCGCTGGGCGGAAGCGCCGTCACGCTGGAAAACGCGCGCCTCTACGACGTGACAGGCGGGCTCCAGGAGTCCGGCGTGGCGGACGGCGCGGTGGAGATCCAGTATGCCGGCCTGACGGTCTCCTCTGTGGAGGCGGTGCGGGGCCAGTCGGTGCGGGTGGAGCTGCTGCTGGACGGCGCGCTCCGCCCGGCGGGCGGCAGTTTTGAGGTGATCTACGACCCGGAGCAGCTGACGGCGGGCGGCGCGGTAGCCGGGGAACTGCTGGACGGCTGTTCCCTGGTCAGCAATGGGACCGAGCCAGGCAGACTGCGGGTGACCTGGGCGGGAAGCGAGGCCCTGAAAGCGGGGGGCGTACTGTGTACGGTGACCTTCCACATCTCCCAGGAGGCTTCCGGCACGCCTGAAATCGGCCTAGAGAACCTGCGCCTCTACGACGAAACCGCAGCCCCGCTGGATGCGCTGGCTGCGGGTGGGACCATTACGTTGCTGACGCCGACCGAGGAGAGCCCCAAGCTCTGGATCGTGGGTGGCGGCATTGATCCGGATACCTGTACCGCCTCGGTGGATGTGGTGCTGGAGGGCCGGGGCGTGATCTGCGGCGGTGGGTTCACCGTGGACTATCCGGAGGGTGTTACCCTGTTGTCGGCCCAGTCCCTGGCCGACTTCGGAGAGGTCAATACGAAGGAAACCGGAAACATTGTCTTTGCCTGGGCCGGGGAGGCGGCTTCGGTGGAGTCCCAGCGCCTCCTGCACCTGGAGTTCCAGGTCAGCGATGCCAATATCTCGTTCCCGCTCACTCTGGAGGAGGCTCGTGCGCTGGACGGCGGCGGGAACCCGGCCACCGTGGTGGATATTCGCAGCGGAAAGCTGCTGCCCGGCGGGCTAAAGTACCAGGCTCCGGCGGTGGACGAACTGGCGGTCCGGGATGTAAATGGCGGAACGGAGATTGATTTGGTGCTGGACATGGCCTCCGCAAGCCAGGTGCCCTCTCTGCTGGCGCAGCCAGAACGCAGCCTGCTGTTGGCGCTCTATGAAAACGGCGTGTTGAAAGCGGTAATGCTCCAAGAATTTGCCGTGGAACTGGATGCCAACGGGATCGCCCAGGTATCGGTCTCTGCCACGCTGCAGGGCAGCGGCGATGAACTGCGGATTTTCCTGGTGGGAGAGGGCGCGGCCCTGGTGCCCCTCTCGGAGCAGGCGGCGTATGAACTGGAGGTGGCCGGGGTATGAGAAAAGGGGTAGCGCTGCTGCTGGCAGTTTTGCTGCTGACGCTGACGGTACCTGCTGGCGCGGCAAACGGTGCG
Organism: Candidatus Intestinimonas pullistercoris; assembly: GCA_019119795.1. Lineage (GTDB taxonomy): Bacteria > Bacillota > Clostridia > Oscillospirales > Oscillospiraceae > Intestinimonas > Intestinimonas pullistercoris. Next base: position 16,494 of record DWWJ01000167.1, on the reverse strand, counting down.
GAGCTGACGGTGGGCAGCTGGACACTTACCGGCCAGGAGGAGTCCATCACGCTGGAGGTGACCCTCACCGGCGGCGGGGACAGCTATGGCGGCGGTTTCATTCTCTGGTATGACAGCCTGTGCCTGGAGCTGATAAATTTGGAGTCTGGTTCAGCTTTGGACGGCGCGATGGTAGCGGCCAACCCTGAATTGGGCGACGGGGTGGCCAGGATGAGTTGGGTTTCCCTGAATCCGCTGGCGGGGGATGGTGTGGCGGCTCGGGCCACCTTCCGCGTCTTGTCACAGGAGTCTAGCCAGGTTGAGCTGCTTAATGCGGAACTGCTGGACGGGGCGGGAAACAGCCTGCCGCTGCAGGTTGTGAACGGGGTGGTTGCACCGGAAGAGGAGCCGGAGCCATCTCCCGAACCGGATGCATCCGGAACGCCGGACCGGCCCCAGAGCACTTCCCGGCCTGGTAGCGATTCGGCTTCTTCCGCGGAGCCGGAGCGGCCCACTGAGACAACTCAGCCCGAAGAGAGTGTCCTGCCGGAAGAGTCTTCCGGCGGGGAGCCGCAATCCTGGCAGAATCCCTATTGCGATGTGGAGGCAGATGCCTGGTATTATGATGCCGTGGCCTGGGCTTCAGAGCAGGGAATTTTCCAGGGCACAGCGGCGGGACAGTTTTCTCCGGAGGAACCCATGAGTCGGGCCATGCTGGCGACGGTGCTCTGGCGGCTTGCGGGTGACGGGACGCCTGATGAAAGCCTGTCGGCCTTTTCTGATGCCGGCGATGTGCCGAGCTGGGCGGCAGAGGCCATGGCGTGGTCTGTGGAGACAGGTATCCTCCACGGCGACGGAAGCCGGATTCTTCCGGAGGGAGATTTGACCCGGGAGATGCTGGCCGCGATGCTACACCGTTTTGATGGTTCGGAGACTGCGGACAGAGCGGCGCTGGAACATTTCCCGGATAGGCACACCGTGTCCTCCTGGGCGGAAGATGCTGTGGCTTGGGCGGCCTCTGCTGGGATCCTGACCGGAAAAAACGGAGGGTATCTGGATCCAGCAGGCTTGGCAAGCCGGGCCCAAGTGGCTGTCATGTTACACCGGCTGATGGAGTAGATAGTGGATGCAGCCTGCATATTGTTTTTGACACTAGGATCGTGTAAATTTAAGAAGTAAAGCTTTGCCACCGTAGGGAAGCAAGCATGAACCCATTTCCCACCGGGAAATCTGGTGTTATTTTGCACAAAACTATTGCTTCCGTATGGTTTGCGGAGTAAAATAGCAAATGAAATATACGCCGTTTTGGGACGGCGGAGCGCGCCCGGGCGCCGGAAGGGCCATGGCCCTTCGTCCATTCTTTATAGAATGGACGAAACCAATTGCGGGCGTACAGGAAAAGGGGGAGTAGGATGAAGAAACGAATCTGCGTGTGTCTGCTTGCGGCATGTATGCTGCTGGGCCTGATGCCGGCGGCGCTGGCGCGGGAGGGCACGCCGGAGACCCGGGTGGTGTTCGAGGGGAGCGCGCCGGACGCGGACGGCTGCTTTACGGTGACCATGACCATGTATGATGTGACCTTCCGGGTCTATCAGTTTGCCCTGCGGTACGATCCCCAGGTGGTTCAGTCTGTGGATCCCTCGGGCGCACCGGCGGAGACCTTTGGGGACTTTGCGCGGATGGCGCCGGAGAACAACTGGCTCTCCACCGTGGGCACTGAGCTCAACCCGGAGACCGGGCTGATTGATTTCTCCGGCTATATCATGCCTGGAACCACGGGGCCCGGCCTCAACGAGGTCGGCGAGTGCGTGGTGGGGGAGGACGGCCTGGTCGTCTATACCTTCTACTTCCGGCAACTGGAGGAGGGGGATCCCGCCCTCCAGGTGGCCACCGAGGAGAAGGGTGAGCCCTACCGCCCGGCCTGTCCCCAGGGTGTGATTGTGGGCGGTGAGGCGGGAACGATCCCCGTCACCGTGACCTTCCGTATGGCGGAGGGTACGGGCGGCGAGAACAGCGAACAGTTCACCGGTCAGGAGGAGAACCAGCCCCCCGAAGAGGAAACACGCCCGCCGGAGGAGACGCCGGAGCCAGAGGAGACCCCCGGTCCCACTGAGGAGTCTGGCCCCACGGCAGAGGAACTGCTGGACGGCTCGGTGATCCTAGAGCTGGGCAGCCACGCAGCCCTGGTGGAGGGCGGTGTCACCGCCATCTACCCCGGGGAGCGCAGCGTCACCGCCTATGCCCACGACAACCGGACCTTCGTACCCGTCCGCTTTGTGGCGGAGCGGTTGGGGGCCCAGGTGGGCTGGGAGAACGACACCCAGACTGTGGTTATCGAGAAGGATGGCCGCACCGTCCGCATGGCGGTGGGCAGCCTGACCTATACCCTGGACGGGGTGGAGCAGGCCATGGACGTGCCTGCCGAGTTCCAGGCCTCCACCGGCGGCAATTCCCGCACCATGGTGCCCATCCGCTTCGTCACCGAGGCCCTGGGCTATCAGGTGGAGTGGGACCAGAGCCGCAATCTGGTGATTGTAGCCGACCCGGCCCTGGGCTGGGATCTGGCGGGTGAGACCGAAAATCAAGCCCTGGACGAGGCGGTCAGCCGCCTGGCCCTGTACGGCGGATTTGTATAAGGAGGGGAGAATATGAAACATTGGCTCAGGCTGGCCCTGTGCGCCGGCGCGCTGGCGGCCCTCCTGACCTGCGGCGCATCGGCGGCGGAAATGGACTATACCACCAATGTAAATGGTACGGTTACCTATGACAGTGTTTCCGGCAAGTATACCGCCAGCTATAATCAGACGATCGACGGACAGCAGTACGCCCTGCTGGTGGTGAAGGGAACCTATGAAAACGGCGCGGCAGACTATTCCATCAGTGAAGATACCATCATGTACATCGACCAGATGGCGGCTGGCAGCACCGGAGTGTCCTTCAATTTCATCCCCCGCAGCACCCCCGACTGTGTGGTGCTCCTGGGCGGTGTCTTTGAGGGAGGTGTCGAGTCCCCCGTGGTGCTGGGCACTCTGATTGGCCAGGGCGTGACCGTCAGCGGAAGTGTGACCACTCTAGAAAATAACAATCCTTCCACAGTTTCCATATATGGCAGTGATAAACAACTCTTGGCTTCTTCGCAGACAAACGGAGGGACATTTACGCTTGATGCAGTTCCACCAGGAGCAACGTATTATATTGCGGCTGAAAAAGGCGGCTATGTTGGGTCTCCCATGATGATAGCAGTTGAGGAAGCTCTGGAGAGTGTGAATATCCGGCTATATGCTGGAGATGTAGATGGATCAAAAAGTGTTGACATGCCGGATCTGATTACAATTTTGACAGATTTCAATAAAACAGGAAATTTTTCTGCGGCATACTGTGATTTGAATCGCGATGGTGCTGTGAATGTTGCTGATTTGATGGAAATACTTACTAATTTTAATAGAAATAATATTTCCATCGAGAATTATGAGCCTTAATAAGGAGGCCAGAATTTATGAGATTAAAAAAGGCCCTTTCGCTTGTTCTATGCATAGCGATGCTTTTGTCGATGCTTCCGATGACTGTATCGGCGGCAAATGGAAGCGGTGCGACAGTAACGGCTACAACGGATGATGGTGTGGAGCATAATGGTGTAACAGTCTATACGACTACATTTCATGTTGACCTGACAAATGCCCAGCATTATCTTATGAATTTGAGTATTGTAATTTCATATGATAAGGATTTAATCGTACCAGTAGTCCAGAACTCCAATGGAGTGTATGAAGTTACAAGCGGAACTGCGTGCTTCCAAATACTTGGTGCCTATACCGAACAATATGGGAACCCGGTAAACTATGAGACAGCCCAAGCCAGTTGGGTGGAAACACAGAGTGGCCGAGACGCTATAAACTACGGACTTGGAACATCAAATCAGGTTACCATTGCGGGCGGAAAAGACATGTTTTCTTTTACATTCCGGTTGGCTGATGGTAAAACAGAGGCGGATTTGACTTCCAGCAGTTTGAAGATAGTGACCGACCCGACAAGTGAAGAGATAGTAACCCTTTTCCCCAATGAATCTGGCGATAATAGAAAATATGGCCTTCGAATCACGACGGCGGATCGCTATGATAATGGCGTAGCGAATGCTACTGCGTATTATGCTGCTGACGGGGATGTTGTTTATACGCTGACTCACCCCGGTTCTGGCAATAAGGACGCTTATACCGGCACCCAGGCCACCACGCCCGAAGTGAACACCAAGAAGGGCGGCAGTGTGACTCTGGAAGAGCAGACCATCCCCGGTGAGACGGTGGAGTTCGGCTGGAGCACCAGCAGCAGCACCCAGCCCACAAACTGGCAGGACAGTAACAACTTTACGGGTATTCCCGACGGTACCGTTTACTTCTGGGCCCGGGTAAAGGAGACCAACAACCATCAGGCGGGCACTGCGGCGGTATCTGATGCCGTTACGATCCATACTGCGCCGACCCTCAGCTATGTGGATATCCCCGAGATGACGGTTGACAGTCCGATTAGCAGCATTTCGCCCAATATAGCCGGTGGTGCAGAGGGCACAGCGAGTTTTGCAATTACAGCTGGCAGCCTCCCTGAGGGCCTGAATTTTGATACGAGCACCGGCGTGATCTCCGGAACGCCCACCAAAGTTGCTGTGGCTGGCAGTATCACTGTGACCTATACCGATAGCGAGGGGCAGACTGCCACAGATGAAGTGAACTATGGCGCGGTTCTTGGTCAGGGCCTGCCGGATGGCAGCTTTACTTACACCGAACCGAGCAGCCTCACCTATGACGGCACCCCAAAGACTGCCACGGTGGTCTATGCCAAGGGCATTACGGAAGCGGAAGCCGGGACCCTGACGGTGTACTATAACAGGACCGACGCCGCGGGAGAGCTCACCACGACCGCGCCCACGGACGCGGGCACCTATGCGGTGATGGCCGTTACAGAGGGCGGCACCACATATAACCCCGCCAAGATCGTGGTTGGTAACTTCACTATCGCCAAGGCGCCCATTACCGTCACCTCCATCACGGTTGCGGATAAGGCCTATGACGGAAGCACCTCCGCGGAGATCAGCAACGTTGCGTTTAACGGTACGGTGAACGGCGACGACGTTGCGGTGGACTACAGCAGCGCCAGCGCCAGCTTCGCAGATGCAAATGCGGGCACGGGCAAGGCCGTCACTGTGAGCGGCCTGACGCTGACCGGCGACGACAGCGACAACTATGCTCTGGCCGATTACAGCAGCGTCTCGGTGACTGCCACGATCAGCCCCGCCGAATTTACGCCGGTCAACACCGATACCCAGAACGTGGTGGTGGGTGTGGGCACCTTTACCCAGCCCACCTTCCCTGGGGTCAATGGCGAGACCGTTGCCGGTGCGCTGACCTATACGTACGGCGGCAGCACCCAGACCTATGACCAGATTACCACCGCTTTGGCCACTATGAGCGCGAACGATACCGCCGAAATCAGCTGGAGCTTCACCGCCACCGACGGCAACTATGTGAGCGGCGCTAAAACCGGCACGATCAATGTCACCATGGTGGACATCGCGTTCCAGGTGAACGGTCAGCCCGCCACCGAGGACAACGCCGTGACCATCAAGAGCAACCCCACCTATGGCGACATCTGGAACGATATTGTGACTATCAACAGCAGTATCCAGGCTGTGGTGGGTGACACCCCGGTGCAGGGTACCTACTCCCTGAATATGAGCGGTTACCCCGCTGCAGGCCAGCATACCTATCAGTTCCTGTTCACCTCCAGCGACGGGGGATATACCAATGTGGAGGTGGTCAGTGGCACCGTGACCGTGGACCCCAAGACCATCACCATCACCGGCGTGACCGCTGTTGACCGGCCCTATGACAAGAGCACCACCGTCTCCATCACCGGTGGCACGCTGGTGGGCCTGGAGCCGGGAGATGAAAACGTGACGGCCACTGTGCCCCCCACCGGCACCGTTGCTTCCCCCGATGCCGGTAATAACAAGACCGTGACACTGAGCGGCAATGTTACAGTCAGTAGCGGCAACTACACCCTGACCCAGCCCACCGACATCACGGTGAACATCACCAGGGCAGAGATTACCTCCCTGGATGTGACCAGCGTGGCCGACGTGACCGTGCTGGCCTCCAGCGTGAACAGTATCGACGAAGTGAAGGCACAGATTGCCACCAAGACAGCCACCGCCACCTTCGGCAGCAATCTGACCGAAGTGGTGGACATTACCTGGACCACCAGCGATACCTTCACGCCCAACGCCGACAGGACCTATACCTTCACCGGCACCGTGGATACCGCCAATCTGGACGGCAGTGGCCTGACGCCCCTCACCGCCCGGGTGAACGTCACCGTGAAGTTCCCGGTGAACGTCACGGTCACCGCCCCGGCTGACGTGACCTACGGCACCGCGCTGGATGATCCTTCTGCCCAGCAGGTGGAGAACGGGTATGGCACTAGTGCCACCGAGAGCTGGACCTTTGAGTATGAGGGCGTGGAGGGCACCAACTATCCCCGCTCCGCCACCAAGCCCACCAATGCCGGTACCTATGTGGTTTATGCCACTCTGGTGAGCGACACCCACGCCGGCAGCGGCACCAGCGCCCCCTTCAAGATCAATCCGAAGGACATCAGCGGCGCGACGGTCGCCCTGCCCGAGGACTTCACCGCCACCTACACCGGCTCTGCCTTTGAGCCCGCTGTCACGGTGACGGATGGCACGACTACCCTTGTGGCCGGTACCGACTATACCGTGGCGTACAGCAACAACACCAACGCCGGTCAGGCCACCGTGACCGTCACCGGTCAGGGGAACTACCAGGGCACCGTTTCCGGAAAGTTCATCATCAGCGCCAAGGACCTGGCGGATGGCGACATTGTGATCTCCGGCCTGCCCGAGAGTGTGACCTACACCGGCGCGGCGATCAAGCCCCTGTGCACCGTCACCTTCGGCGACATTGCGCTGGTGAAGGACACCGACTACACCGTGACCTACAGCGATAACGAGAACGCCGGCACCGCCACGGTCAAGATCTCTGGCCAGGGCAACTACATCGGCGAAAAGCCCGCCACCTTCACCATCGCCCCGGCCGCCGCCGCCGGCACCGTGACCATCAGCGGCACTGGCACCGGCGAGAACGGCGCTTACGTGGTCGGCGATACCCTGACCGCCGATGTCTCCGGAGACAAGCACGGCACCCTGACCTATCAGTGGTACGTGGATGGTGCGGCGGTGGAGACCGCCACGGCGCAGACCTTCACCATCCCGAAGGGCGCCGCCAGCATCTACGTAGTGGTCACTTCCAGCGGCAACTATGAGGGCACCCTCACCAGCTCCGCCATCGAGGTGGGCAAGGCGGCTATCCCGGCTGGCATCACCCTGACCATCAGCGGCAATGCCAATGTCGGACAGCAGCTTACCGCTGTCGTGAACGATACCACCGGTAGCTTCACCGGCTACTCCATCCAGTGGCTGCGGGACGGCGTGGCCATCCCCGGCGCAACCGGTGAGACCTACACCCTGACCGATGCCGACAAGGGCCACACCATCACCGCCCGGCTGGTGCCCGGCGAGGGCTATACCGGCGAGATTGTGGCGAGTGATGGCATCAAGGTTCCCGCCACCAAGCCCGGCGTACCTGCTGTGACTGCCACAGCGGGCGACGGCTCCGCCACGATCCGCTGGACCGTGGACGACGGCGGCTCCCCGATCACCCAGTACAAGATTCAGTTGGGTGAGAACACCATCTATGTGGACGGCGGCACCACCAGCTATATCTTCAGCGGCCTGTCCAACGGAGACACATACAAGATTACTGTCACCGCCATCAACGCCATGGGCGAGAGCGCGGCCACCGAGGTCACTGTCATGCCGAAGGCCCCCACGCCTGTGGATCCCGGTGATGACGATGACGACGATCATCACTCCAGCGGCGGTTCCAGCAGCAGCGTGACCCGCTACACCATCACGGTGGAGCAGAACCGGGGCGGCGAGATCACCCCGGACACCGTCCGGGTGCGCCGCGGTGAGGATCAGACCTTCCGCATCCGCGCCGACGAGGGTTACGAGATCGAGGACGTGCTGGTGGACGGCGAGAGTGTGGGCGACGTGAGCCGCTACACCTTCGAGAATGTCCGGAAGGCCCACACCATCGAGGCCATTTTCCGGGCCGTGGACGAGGAGCCTGAGGAGCCCCTGCGTCCCTTCACCGATGTGGATCCCGACGGCTGGGCTGCGGAGTACATCTATTACCTGTACGATCAGGGCGTGGTCAACGGCATCAGTGACACCCTGTTTGCTCCCACCCGCACCATCACCCGTGCCGAGTTTGTCAGGATGCTGGCAGGTGTGGCTGGTGTGACCGAGGACGACCTGGACTACGGCAGCAGCGGCTTTGCGGACGTGGAGCCCGAAAGCTGGTATGAGGCCTATGTGAACTGGGCTGTGGAGAGCGGTGTCACCACCGGCACCTCCGATACCACCTTCAGCCCCACCGCCAACATTACCCGTGAGCAGATGGCGGTCATGATCTACCGCTTCGCCCAGAACTACGGTGTGGAGTTGCCCAGCGGCACCTCCGCCACCTTCAGCGACGCGGCCAGCTTCTCCAGCTGGGCTTCGGAGGCGATCTACGCCATGCAGCGCGCCGGAATTATCGACGGCGTGGGCGGCGGTCGGTTTGCCCCGGCGGACAACGCCACCCGTGAGCAGGCCTGCAAGATGCTGGCAGTCCTGATGGAACTCATGTAAACATCTTTTCCGGAAAGGGGGGCTTATGCAGCCGCATAGGCCCCCCTTTGCTGTTTTTAGGATTAGGAGTGTGATTTTCCGTGAATTGGAAGGTATTTGCGGCGACTGGTGTGTTGGCACTGGGGCTGATCCTGCCCACGGCGGCCGCTGTCCCCGAGGCGGAGAGCCTCCCCGCAGAGACAGTGCCCCTAGTGGAGAGCAAAATTCCGGCGGAGGAGACCGGACTGCCCCAACAACCGGAGGTGGTCACTGCCTATGGAGAGGCGGAGTTGTTTCAGGCGGGGAGCTTTATCGGCCCCTATACCATCCCCGGCGAAGTGCAGCTGATGGACAGTACGGAGCAGGAACTGTATGACCTCATTCTGGAGGGACTTGACAGAATGGAGGCGAAGATCGATATTTCAGAGGCCAAAATAGCGGTGACGGCTTCGGGCGGATATATAGATAGCACATGCGCGGGCTATCAGACTTTTAAAACGACATATGAGAAAGTAGTCAATGATCATCCGGAACTTTACTATGTCAGAGGCTTATCCGGGGCCAGTGCAACATCGAGTGGATCATCGCTTTATCTTACGACGGTAACACCACTGTATGACACAAGTTATGCATATGACAGAAATACGTTTAACGAAAAAGTAGATGAAATTGTTGCCATGGCGGAGGGCATGACCGAACTGGAGGCGGTACTGTTCTTCCATGACCATCTGGTGACTACGACAGCTTATTCACGGCCCATTCCCGCATCTCCAAATCCCTGCTACAATGCTTACGGTGCGTTAGTAAATGGCGAGGCCGTTTGCCAGGGCTATGCTTTGGCGTATAAGTTGCTACTCAATAGGGCGGGAATTGAATGTATTACCGTATCCAGCAGCATACTGAACCACATGTGGAACGCGGTGCAGCTGAGCGGGGACAGTAACTGGTACTATGTGGATGTGACCTGGGACGACCCCACAGGCGATAAGCTGGGCCAATGCCGGCATAACAATTTCCTGCTCTCCGAAACTGGACTTCGCGGAACCAATCACACATCCAATGACTGGACATTCAACCCGAGCAATGATGCCAGCATCAAGTATGAGAGTGGCTGGGCGTTCAACGGCGTTGATACAGCACTCTATCGCTGGGAAGGAGGATATTATTACATCGAAAACCAGTATATAAACACAAATACCATTTCTGGAGCGGCTCGGCTATATTATAGCCCGCTGAAGCTTACATCGACAAATCAGAAACTTATTACGACAATTGACGGAGGAAATTTTTATACAACGGAGGGAGTCTTCTCTGCTATTTGGCTAGAGGGGAAGGCATACTGCTTAGGTAATTTTCACGGGAACATAGCCTGCATTGATCTGGACACCGGAGTGGCCAACGTAATGGAAGCAGTCAGTAATAGCCAATCCAGCGGCCTACTCCACAACGCGGTAAACAACACCATCGAAGTGTGGAGTGACATGGACAATAACGGGGATAGAGAGTTGCTCAGCTCGTTCGAGATCAAGAGCTACCCGCCCGAATGGGATAACACCAACAAAGACACCACCGCCATTGTGGGTACCGCCTGGGATGGCGGCACGCTCCAGATCGGACTGGTGTGGGCGGGAGACTTCGATGATGCGCCCCTGCTGCTGGCGGCGTTCTACCAAAAGAACGGTAAGCTGCTGGCCGTGCGGGATATTACTATAACAGATGATCTTTCCAGAGGCCTGCATGTGCTGACGCTGGAGAGCTCTGAGATCCCCGATGGGTATACCAGGGCCAGCCTTTTCCTACTGGACGGAGATGGGGCCCTGAAGCCGTTGGTGCAGCAGACAGCCATTTCAGAGGCGGCATGATGAGGTGCGGCTGGGCGGCCCTTGCCTTGGCGGCGGTGCTGCTGGGGCCACCCCTTCCCGCCGCCGGGGCGGCGGAGGCGTCAGCAGAGTACGACGGCTGGCTGTTCCAGGTAGAGCCGGACGCGGTACTGCTGGCGGCGGACGTGCCAGGAGTGGAGGCTGTGTCGGCGGAGCACGGCCTGTATCGGGCGGAAACCCAGGGGGCGGCGCTGGCCTTCGCCGGGCTGGAGGGCACAACATGGATCGAGCCCAACTATTATGTTACTCTGCTGGATACTCCAGACGACCCCTATTATGGCCAGCAGTGGAGTCTGAAGGCCATAGGCGCGGAGGCGGCCTGGGGTATGGGCCTGAGCGGCGCGGGGGTGCGCATCGGCGTGGTGGACAGCGGGATCTATGCAGAGCACGAGGATCTGGCAGAGGCTGACATTCTGCCGGGACACAACTATATGTCCGAAAATGGGGACACCACGGACACCTTCGGCCACGGCACCTTTGTGGCCGGAGTAATTGCCGCAACCGCGGACAACGGCCTGGGGGTGGCGGGGTTAGCCCCAGAGGCGGAGTTGGTGCCGCTGAAATGCTTTGAGGGCCGACGCAGCACCGTGGCGGCGGTGACGGCCGCCATCTACGGCGGCGTGGATGACTACGCCTGTGACATCCTCAACCTGAGCTTCGGTGTGACTGAGGATACCAACGCCCTCCGGGATGCGGTGGAGCATGCTCAGGAGCGGGATGCCCTGCTGGTGGCGGCAGTGGGCAACGCCGGGACAGAGACCCTCTACTACCCGGCGGCCTATGAAGGCGTGGTGGGTGTGGGATCTGTGGGGGAGATGCTGGAAGCGGCCTCCGCCACCCAGCATAACGAGAGCGTCCTGCTGGCCGCTCCAGGGGAACGAGTGCTGGGCCTGGGGATTTCAGGGCCCTCTGACTATATTACCGGTAGCGGCACCTCCTACGCCGCACCCTGCGTCACCGCCGCCGCAGCCCTGCTCCTGGAGGGTAAGCCGGAGCTGGCGGCGGAAGAACTGCTTCATTTGCTCTGCGACAGCGCGGAGGATCTGGGGATGGAGGGCTATGACACTACTTTCGGCCATGGCCTGCTCTCCCTGCCCGCCCTGCTGGAGTGGGCGGGGAATGCGCCCATCACCCTGGAACAGACCGGCGAACAGCTGTTCCTGAAGGGCCTCTGGGTCGAGCCGGCGACGGGTCGATGCCTGTGGGTGGCTTTTTACGCAGGGGATAAGCTACTGGCCTGCCGGGAGGTGACCGCGGAGTGGACGGAGGAGGGGGCGCGGCTGGACACGGTTCTGGCCATCCCCAGTGGCGCGGAGTGGGTGAAACTGCTGGCTCTTGGGGCCGGACAGGCCCCAGCGGCAGAGCCGGCAGAGCTCGAACTGGAGCCCTCGCCCGGATAACGGCTTCATTAGGGGATTCTATCCAACCGGAGAATAGGTTCTGGGCACAGAGACAGGCTGCAGCAGTATGAGATAGCTGCAGGAAACGTAAAGAGATTCTCCAAAAGAAGCAGTATCATACAAGGAGGAACAGGAGCACATGAAACGGTGGCAACGGTTTGTGATTTGCGTTTTGACGGTGCTGTGTATCTATACGTTCCCGATTGTGGCCAGCGGCGCTGAGAGAGGCTGGGACGATCCGGGCCCCAGCCTTTCCGGCGGGGGGACGGAGGGGGACCCCTATCTGATTTCCACCCCGGAGGAGCTCTACAGCATCCTGGCGCAGAGGGAAGATGGGTACAGCGGCTGCTATTTCCAACTGACGGAGGACCTCTACCTGAACCAGCCGGAAGACTTCATCCGGGGGGAGGATGGAACCATCAACGGCGTGGCTCCCGAGGCGGATGCCTGGGCGTGGGACTACGGGCACGGCATCTTCGGCGGCGTGCTGGACGGGGATGGACACACTATCTATGGCCTCTATATCAACGGCGCCAGCGCCATGCTGGGGGAGCTCTCGGCGGGCGGGGCCTTTCGGGACCTACACTTCAGGGACGTGTATACTGCCGCCGGGAATGCCGATGCCGCTGTCGTCCGGGACAACTACGGCACGATCGAGGGCTGTTCCTTTGAGGGGACGGTGCTCTCCACCAGCTCCGGCGCGAGCCTGGCCCACTACAACTACGGCACGATTCGCAACTGCACATCGGCGGGCAGGGTGGACTCCCAGACCGTTGGCGGGATCTGTGGGCATAACCATGGAACTGTGGAAAACTGCCGCAACGATGCGGTAATCGTGGGGGAGTCCTATGCGGGCGGGATTGCCTACTGGAATTACGCCGACGGCGTCGTGACGGGATGTGTCAACACCGGCATGGTCTCCACCACGGGCGGCTACGTGGCGGGGATCTCCGGCCTCAATGACGGGACCATCTCCGGATGCGGCAATACCGGTGACATCTCCTCGGTGGACTACGGCAATCCGGCGGGGATCTGCGGCACAGCGGCGGAAGAGGACGCTTATGTCGTGGGCTGCTGGAACAGCGGGACGGTTTCCCTTGGCGGGACGGAGTTGGGAGATGCGGGGGGCATCTGCTCCTATGTGCGCAGCGGCGCCACATTGGCCTACTGCTACAACTACGGTCCCGTGGAGTACGGGGGCGGGATCGTTGGAATGGAATCATCCGCGAACATTGCCAGCTGCTTGTATGACAGTGCCTTCGTGGCCTCCAGCAACAGCTACGGGACCGCTTCTACCACAGAGGAGATCCAGAGCCAGGACTACATAGATGACTATAACGACTATGTGGATACCTCCCCTCTGGAGGGCCTGGCCTACTGGGTGTCGGACGAGTCAGATACCAACGGGGGCTACCCTGTCCTGGCCCCGGAGGATGTGCTCTGCCGAGTGGAGATCCAGGTCAGCGGGCGGGGCGCGGTGACACCGTGTCGGCCCTTCGGAATCCTGCCTGGCCGCAGCCGTACACTGACCTTTACCCCGGAGTATGGCTACGAGGTGGTGTCGGTGATGGTGGATGGCCAGGAGCGTGTGCCGGGGCAGTTCCTGACCCTCACCGCCCAGGCCCCTGGGGCGCTCCTGGTAGAAGTGGCCTTCGGCTCCGACGGGACGGTAGCGGACTCCTTCCATGGGGGAAGCGGCACGGAGGAGGATCCCTACCAAATCACCACAATGGCGGAGTTTGCCTACCTGGCTCGCCAAGTGAACGATGGCTGGAGCACTTCAGACACCTATTTTCGTGTGATGAACGACATCACCTTCAATGATCCGGCTTGCTTTGCTCTGGATGGGGCGGGCCGGCCCATCGGTGTGGCGGAGGGGGCCCGGCCCCGGGAGTGGATTCCCATCGGACTCCCCTACGACCAGTCGTTCGACGGCGTGCTGGACGGCGGCGGCCACACCATCTCCGGTCTCTACATCACCGGAGACCGGGAGTATGCCGGCCTGTTTGGTTACATTGGCAGCGGAGCGGTGGTCCGAGATTTGACCATCAGGGACGGCTACCTGGAGTGTCCAGACGGGTGGATGGGAGCTTTTGTGGGCAAACTCGATGGGCGTGTGGAGAACTGCCACAATGACAATGTGACGGTGGACGGCGATGCCTCTGCCGCAGGCATCGCCAGCTCAGGCGGAACCATCGTCGGCTGTACTAACAGCGCGATGGTCATGGGCGCCGGAAATGTAGGAGGCATCGCCGGTAGCGGCGGGACCATCGACCGGTGCATCAACACCGGGGACATCACGGCCACCGGCAGCGGGGCTGGCGGTATCGCCGGGGATGCGGACGCCGTGCTGAACTGTGTGAGCAGCGGCACAATCACCTCTCCCTCCTGGCAGGCCACAGGTGGGATCGTAGGTAGGGTCTCCAGCTCCGGAAACTCCGCCATCCTGAACTGCATTTCCTTTGCCACGATCAACGGCACGGGCGGCGGGATCTACGGAGGCATATCCGGAGATCTCTCGCTGGGCAACTGCCTCTTCCAGGGGGAGATCGTGAGCTCCTATGTGAACAATTCCTTCGGCATCGGCCCCTATCAAGGTAACTACACCTTCACGGCGAAGAACTGCTACTACACGGTGGAGGGCCTGACCACCAATGAGATCGGGGCGTACAGGCCGGAGGAGGAACTGAAGGCTCCGGAGATCCTCAACGACATGAACCTCTTCACCCACCGCCGCACCGACTACCAGATCAGCTACTGGGAGGCGGGGGAAGACGGCCTGCCCGTGTTCAGCCAGACGGAGCGGTTCTACCTGCTCACCGGACTGCGCCCCATCGGCGGGAGCCTCAACACCCAGGGGACTCTCTGCTTACCAGAGGGAAGCGATGTCACCATCACTGCCACCCCGGAAAGGAATAATACGGTGTATGCGATCCTGATCGACGGAGTAGCAGTGGGGACAGAGGGTGAAGAGGTCTATATATTAACGGACCTCAGCGCCGACCACACCGTCGAGGCCCTATTTCAAGACGCCGACGGAAACCTCCTGACAGAGTTTTCCGTCGGCTCAGGTACGGAGGAGGATCCCTACCAGATTGCCACGGTAGAGGAACTAACCACCCTAAGCCAGCAGGTGGCCTCCGGGAAGAGCTATGAGGGAAAGTATTTTCTTCTCTCTGTCGACCTGACCCTCAACCCGGTGGAGGGGTTCTCCTGGGGCGAGAACACGGTCACCGCGGTCAACAACAGTACGGATCTGACTTCCTGGGAGCCCATTGGGGCGGAGGACGCCCCCTTCCTGGGCCGTTTTGACGGCGGTGGTCACACCATTTCCGGCCTGTTTATCGACGGAGAAGCGGAGTACGCCGGCCTCTTCGGCTATGTGGGCGAGGGGGCGTCGGTGGAGAATCTAACCCTGGGCTGCGGCCGCATCCAGACCACAGGCAACTATGCCGGGGCGGTGGCGGCCTACAATGCCGGGACGGTCCGGAACTGTGTCAACCTGGCGGTCTCCCTGGATGCCGCCACCGGGGCCGGTGGCATTGTGGGGGTGAACGTGGGCACGGTCACCAAATGCGAGAATCGGGCTTGGCAGGCGGGACAGTCCGTGAACTACGGCGGCATCGCGGCCCTCAATCAGGGGACGATCTCCCGCTGCATCAACGAAGCGGCGCTGGACGGTAGCGATGTCGGCGGGATCTGTGCGGAGCAGACCAGCGGAGGAATTGAACTGTGCGTAAACCGAGGTAGCATTACTGGGAGCATGACCGGAGGAATCCTGGGTGACCGGGGGCCTGGTGACCGGATAGGCAGCTACATTCGAGACTGTAGGAACGACGGGAGCATAGATGGCACCTATGCCGGCGGGATCGCGGGGGAGGCCTATTATGTCCAGATCGTCCGGTGTGCAAACTATGGCACGGTCTATTCGGAATACGGTGCGAGCGGCGGGATCGTAGGCCTCCTTTTTGCCTCCAACGAAGAGGAGGACTATTGCGGCGACTGCGTGAATCACGGCGATGTGACGGCATGGTACAAAGCCGGCGGGATTGCGGGCTCCACAAGTAGCGCGGTCTGTAGGGATTCGACCAACTACGGAACTGTCACCAGTACGATGGTGGCCGGAAGCACAGGCGGCATAGTCGGCAGCCAGAGCAGCGGTGTGGTCTACAACTGCGGGAACATGGGAACTGTGACTGGAGTGGAAAATGTAGGCGGTGTAGTGGGGAGTGCTAGTTCCGACGTCTTCAACTGCTACAGCACCGGGACGGTGACCGGAACAGAGAACGTGGGCGGCGTAGTCGGCCACCAGAGCGGATACAGCTCCAACGGGCTGTACAACTGCTACTCCGCCGGAGCCGTGGCCTGTGAGGATTCCAGCGCTGGCGGCTTGATCGGTTTTCAGGAGCGGTTTTGCAAGATGACAGACTGCTGGTACAACAGCGAGACGTGCGAGAAGCCGGCTGTGGGTGCTGAGGGCGAGGAGTGTAAG
>DWWJ01000166.1 GCA_019119795.1 Candidatus Intestinimonas pullistercoris | reverse complement strand
ATCTTGCCGCCGATGGCCGCCTGGACCGGCACCTCGAAGAGCTGCCGGGGGATGTTCTCCTTGAGCTTCTCGCACAGCCGCCTGGCCCGGGGGTAGGCCTTGTCCCGGTGGGCGATAAAGCTCAGGGCGTCCACCTGCTCCCCGTTGAGGAGGAGGTCCACCTTCACCAGGTCGCTGGGCTCGTACTTGTCCAGCTCGTAGTCCAGGGAGGCGTAGCCCTTGGTCCGGGCCTTCAGGGTGTCGAAGAAGTCGTAGATGATCTCGTTGAGGGGCATGGAGTAGTGGAGCTCCACCAGGTTGGTGTCCAGGTACTGCATGTCCTTGAAGGTGGCCCGGCGCTCCTGGCACATAGGCATGATGTTGCCCACATACTCCGGCGGGGTCAGGATGGTGACGGCGGCGTAAGGCTCCCGGGCCTCGGCGATGACGGCGGGGTCGGGGTAGTTGTGGGGGTTGTCCACGTGGACCACCGTGCCGTCGGTCTTGGTGATGTCATAGATCACCGAGGGCAGGGTGGTGATGAGGTCCAGGTCGAACTCCCGCTCCAGCCGCTCCTGGATGATCTCCATGTGGAGCATCCCCAGAAAGCCGCACCGGAAGCCGAAGCCCAGGGCCACGGAGGACTCGGGCTCGAAGGACAGGGAGGCGTCGTTGAGCTGGAGCTTCTCCAGGGCGTCCCGGAGGTCGGGGTACTTGGAGCCGTCCTCGGTATAGATGCCGCAGTAGACCATGGGCCGGGCGGGACGGTAGCCGGGCAGGGGCTCGGCCGCCGGCTGCTCTGCCCCGGTGACGGTGTCGCCCACCCGGGTGTCCTTCACGTCCTTGATGGAGGCGGTGAAGTAGCCCACCTCTCCGGCGATGAGCTCCTGGCAGGGCTCCATGCCGATGGGCAGCAGGTGGCCGCACTCCAGCACCTCATATTTGGCGCCAGAGGCCATCATCTTCACCGGCATCCCGGTGCGGAGGGTCCCCTCCATCACCCGGAAGTAGACGATGACCCCCCGGTAGGGGTCGTACTGGCTGTCGAAGATCAGGGCCCGGAGGGGGGCGGCGGGGTCCCCCTTGGGGGCGGGCACCTTGGCCACGATGTCCTCCAGCACCGCCTCGATGTTGATGCCCTGCTTGGCCGAAATTTCCGGGGCGTCCTGGGCGGGGATACCGATGACGTTCTCGATCTCGTCCTTCACCCGCTGGGGGTCGGCGGCGGGCAGGTCGATCTTGTTGATGACCGGCAGGATCTCCAGGTCGTGCTCCACCGCCAGATAGGTGTTGGCCAGGGTCTGGGCCTCGATGCCCTGGGCGGCGTCCACCACCAGGATGGCCCCCTCGCAGGCCGCCAGGGAGCGGGAGACCTCATAGTTGAAGTCCACATGGCCGGGGGTGTCGATGAGGTTGAGCTCGTAGGTGTTCCCGTCCTGGGCCTGATAGTTGAGCCGCACCGCCCGGGCCTTGATGGTGATGCCCCGCTCCTTCTCCAGGTCCATGTTGTCCAGGAGCTGGGACTCCATCTCCCGCTGGGAGACCGCCCCGCACAGCTCAATGAGCCGGTCCGACAGCGTCGACTTGCCGTGGTCGATGTGGGCAATGATGGAAAAATTTCGGATTTTGGATTGGTCCGTCATGATAGAAAGATACCTCCTGAAAGGTTCGCCTGAAAAAACGCATTTAACCAAGTGCCGTTCCGCGCCGCAGACAAAGCGCCAAAACACTCTGCCTTGCGCGTGGCGCAAGCAGGCGGCGGGCGGATAGGACCACAGGCCCATCTCTATTCCTGGGTGGGACGGCCGTAACGGCCGGGAGTGGTCCCTTATGGGTGCGTAAAGACGCAGGCCACCGTGGTTTACCAAATACTTACCGTAGACCGGCCCCGGGGCCCCCGCAAAAGCGCAGCTTTTGTGGGGAGAGGAAGGACGAATGGAATGGAGCGGATATCCCCCGCAGGGGGATGGAGCGAAATGGAATTCGTTCTGACGAGGAGTCAAGGACCATTTCTTTTTCCGCGGAAAAAGAAATGGTCCTTGTCCCCGCCGGACAGGCGCGCCGCCCCTACTTCGTCTCGGTGTGGTAGACCTCCATCCGGTGGTTGAGCCGCTCGCCGGTGTTGTGGATGATCTGGAGCAGGGACTGGTAGGCCCCGGGATAGGACTGGGTGAGGGCGTCGTGGTTGATGGGGGGGAGGCTCCCGGCCTCCTTTACCCGGGCGGCCAGGGCCTCCACATAGTCCACCTCGGCGCAGGTCATGTCGGCCTTGGGCAGTCCGGTCAGAAACTGCCGGGCGGGGACGGCGAAAAAGTCCTCGTTGTTGGTGCCGTCAGCCCGGTAGAGGTGGCGGAACATCTGGTAGACCGCCGAGCTGAGGAAGTCGGAGCAGGCCTTGATGGCCTCCTTGCTGCCCACCTTGCCCAACAGGTCAAAGAGGATGCCCACCGAGTTCACCAACAGCTTTTTGGACAGGGTGGCCATGATGCTGCCCCGGAGGATGTTATCCTTCTCGGCGCTGTAGTCATAGAGGCTCTCCGCGTCCACGATGGTGGTGCCGTCCCGGTTCAGGGTGCGGCCCAGCAGGAAGTCGGCGGAGACGCCGTAATAATCGCAGGCCTTGACCACAAAGGGCAGGCCGGGCTCCCGGATGCCATTTTCATAATGGCTCAGCAGGGCCTGGGAGATGCCCAGGTCCTTGGCCACCGAGCGCTGGGAGACCCCCTTCTCCTTCCGCAGCAGGGTCAGGGTGCGGGAGAAATCCGGACTCATATCGTTACCCCTCTCGAAAAACAGTATGTATAGTATAGCGACTGGAATACAAAAAGTAAAGTGCAAAGTTTGAAAATCCGGCCAAATTGGGCATTGTGGTCAAGATGCGGTTGGTGTATAATAAGGCTTAATGAGAAATGATCCAAAAGACCCAAAGAAAAAAGGAAACGACCTGAATTTGGAGGGATAGAGACTATGTTTGAGAATCTTGTGGAAAAGCTGAAAAAGAATCCTACCACCCTGGTCTTCACCGAGGGTCCCGATCCCCGCATCCTGGAGGCCGCCGCCCGACTGAAGCGGGAGCACATCCTGGAGCCCCTGCTGGTGGGCAACCCCGACGAGGTGAAGGCGGCCGCGGAGAAGGGCGGCTTCGATATCACCGACATCCGCATCGTGGACCCCGCCAACTACCGCCGCATGGACGAGCTGGTGGACAAGATGGTGGAGCTCCGCAAGGGCAAGATGAGCCCTGACGAGTGCCGGGCCGCCCTGAGCAAGGGCAACTACTTCGGCACCATGCTGGTGAAGATGGGCGTGGCCGACTGCCTGCTGGGCGGCGCCACCTACTCCACCGCCGACACCGTCCGTCCCGCCCTCCAGCTGGTGAAGACCAAGCCCGGCAGCAAGAGCGTGTCCTCCTGCTTCCTGCTGGTGCGGGAGCGCCCCGACGGCAGCGAGGAGAAGTATATCATGGGCGACTGCGCCATCAACATCGAGCCCTCCGCCGAGGAGCTGGCCGAGACCGCCATTGAGTGCGCCCGCTCCGCCCGCATCTTCGGCATCGACCCCAAGGTGGCCATGCTCTCCTTCTCCACCAAGGGCTCCGCCAAGGGCGAGAAGGTGGACAAGGTCACCACCGCCCTGGCCCTGGCCAAGGAGGCCGCCCCCGACCTGGCCATCGACGGCGAGCTCCAGTTCGACGCCGCCTTCTCCCCCGTGGTGGCCCAGACCAAGTGCAAGGGCTCCCCGGTGGCCGGCCAGGCCAATGTCTTCGTCTTCCCGGAGATCCAGTCGGGCAACATCGGCTACAAGATCGCCCAGCGCCTGGGCGGCTTCGCCGCTTACGGCCCCATCCTCCAGGGCCTCAACGCCCCCATCAACGACCTCTCCCGCGGCTGCGACGCCGAGGAGGTCTACAACATGGCCCTCATCACTGCCGGCCTGAAGTAAGTCTTTCCCCATCAACAGCAAGGACCCGCCGGGGCGCTCCCCGGCGGGTCCTTGCTGTCTATATGGATTTTTCTGAATACAATGCAGCCAGCATATTGTTTTCTCCCTAACAAACAGATATAATAGAAAAAACACCCACTTTGAGGTGGTGTGCAAGAGGAAAGGAGCTGTAACTTATGAAAAAGCGGTTGCTGTCTGTTCTCCTGATTCTGGCATTGTCCCTCTCGTGTCTGCCAGCATCAGCGGCAGGAATCATCTCCGGAGAGCGGCCTTCCTTCTGGGCTGAGGAGCAGGTGAGTACGGCCATTTCCAATGGTTTGGTGCCGGAGAGCCTTCAGGGCAGCTACACCCAGCCCATCACCCGGGCTGAGTTCTGTGCCCTGGCGGTTGCCGTGTATGAGAAAACCGCTGGGAGTGAAATCACCCAGCGCTCTACTTTTCAGGACACTAGCGATCCCAATGTCCAGAAAATGGCCGGTGTGGGCGTAGTTAGCGGGGTAGGTGACGGCATTTTCTCACCCGGCAGCATCATTGACCGGGAGCAGGCGGCCACCATGCTGGCTCGGCTGGCGGCGGCTCTGGGCAAACCCCTCACCGCCCAGTCCACTGCCTTTTCTGACAATGCCGCCATCTCCTCCTGGGCCATAGATGCGGTCTCCAAGGTGGTTGGCAGCGGCATCATGGCCGGCACTGGGAATAATACCTTTGATCCCCATGGCACCTATACTCGGGAGCAAAGCATCATCACACTGCTGAAGGTCTACTCCCTGGGCGGCGTGGTGCCAGAGCAGCCCGGCGGAGAGTTTGTAAACACAGCAGCTTATGATTTTCTGGTGAATGATACCCTTGAATTTGGTGTCCTTCTCGACGATGATTCTAGCACCGGGTTTGGAGGTTGCTATAGTAATTATCTATCTGCTCTCTCGGTCTTCGGACCTATCTATTACATTCATTATGACCCCAACAAGGATCAGATCACACTTGAGCTCGATCAAAGTGCAGTAGCCGATGATATAACTTGTACTCTTACCTTGACTCGTGATATCCCGTCTACTTACCATGGAACCTATTATTACCATTCCTGGAGCGATGACTACTCCGCGACAGGAACGTTTTCGATCATGCCCGCCACCTTTACCGAAGATACCCTTCCAATCTTTGATACCTACCAACAAGAGCGCTCCTCAGATTTTACGAGTTTTACGGGAAAAGACACTTCCGAAGAATCGAACATGCAAACAGAGTCAGAAGCTCAGGAACTATGCCGTTCCAGGCTAGTCATGCTATTAGGGGCGTTGAATCGGCGCCTAGTAGAAAATGGTTTTACCGTGGCTGATGTTGGCTTTTTTGAGCTTTTCCCATAACCTCCATTCTGACCGGTAAAATAAGCGGTGTCCCTGCCGGGACACCGCTTATTTCTTCTCTCTACTCTCACTCCTCGTTGTAATGATTGCAGTGGCCAGAAACAACTTAAAATGGAGTAAAGTACACTGCCCCTCGTTCTTCCAACATCAACATTTGAAAACCCTCACCTATATGTTTTTAAGTGAAGGTAAGCCCCCCTTCACAGCCGCCGCTTCCGCTGGAGGCGGATGTCCTCCCCGAAGAAGGGCAGGACCCGGTACTCCCCCTCCAGCCGGGAGGCGATCTGGGGGGTGTACCGCCGCCGCACGTCGTCCATGGTCAGGTTGGAGCTGATGACGGTCCGGCGGTCGGCGGTGAGGCGGCTGTTCACCAGCCGGTAGAGGGCGGCCTGGATGAAGGGGGTGGCCATCTCGCTGCCCAGGTCGTCCACGATCAGCAGGTCGCAGCCCAGGTAGCGCCGGGTGCCGTCCCGGGCCTCCCGGGCGTCCTCGCCGTCCCGGGAAAACTTCTCGGTCTCGAACTGGGCGAAGATGCTCCCCGCCGTGTCGTAGACCACGGAAAAGCCGTTCTCCGACACCGTCCGGGCGATGCAGGCCGACAAAAAGGTCTTGCCCAGCCCGGTACCCCCGCTGAGGAAGAGGTTGTTGAAGTAGTAGCGGCCGAAATTCTGGGCATAATCCCGGCAGATCTGAAAGACCTTTTCCATGTTCTCCCGGGGAGAGCGGCCCCAGTCGGGCCACACCTCCGGGGAGTAGTAGGAGAAGTCGAACTGCTGGAAGGACTGCTCCCCCAGGTCCAGGAGCCGGGAGAGCTCCCGAAGCTGCTCCTGGGCGCAGAGGACCTTGAGGCAGTCGCACATCTCGGCTCCCACCCAGCCGCTGTCTCCGCACCTGGCGCACAGGGGCTTGTCCTCCAGGGCGTCGGCGCTCCAGCCGTGGCCGGCCAGGAGCTCGGAGAGCTCCCGCTGGAGGGCCTGGTTTTCCGCCCGGATGCGGGCCAGGGCGGGCCCGGGGTCGGCCCCCTCCCGGAGGGCGGCCGCCACCACCTGGGCCATGGTCCGCCGGAGCTGCCGGTCCAGCTCCGCCGCCCGGGGCAGGGTCCGGAAGATCTCCCGGCGCTGGGCCTCCTGTTGGGCCTGCCGCTCCCCCCGCCGGGCGGCCAGCCTGGCCTGGGCGCTGTGCAGGACGCTCTCGCTGTATCCCATGGGCTACTCCTCCTTTTTCCGGGTCTTCTCCAGGAACTGGTCCATCCAGTCCATGTCCTCCTTGAGCCGGGCCTGGGCCCTCTGGGGAGAGGGCTGGGCGGGCCCCGCCGGGACCTGGGCCGGGCCCTTGGGCCAGGCCGAGTCCCCCTCCTCCACCTGCTTCCGGGTGTGGAGGCCCTTCTGGTGCCAGCTCTTGAGGATGGAGTTCATATAGGCCCAGTTCAGGGCCCCCTTCTTCATCACGGTCCGCTCGTAGGCCAGAGCGATGGTCTCGTCGTCGAAGCCCAGCTCCACCCAGGAGGCCAGATACTTCCGCTCCCCCTCCACCGGGGCCCGGCCGGCGATGCCCAGCCGGGGCAGGAGGCTCCGCTCCCGGTCCCGGAGGGCGGAGAGGTGTCGGACATGGGCGTCGGCGGCCTCTGGGGTGTCCACCCCCAGCCGCTTCCAGAGGAAGGCCTCCTTCCGGAGCTGGGACATCCGGGGCTTCCGGCCGGGGCCGTACTTCCGCTCGGTCTCCTCGGTGCACCAGGTGGTCAGCAGCAAAATGACCTCGGCGGGGAGGGCCAGGAAGTCATAGATGGTGTAGAGCATCTTCAGATCGGCGGGGGAGAGGACCTTCCCCAGCCGCCGCTCCAGCTCCCGGACCAGCTGGGGGAAGACGCCGCTCCCCTCCATCTCCCGGGCGATGTCGGCGGCGGTATAGTCTGGGGGGCTCTCCGGCTCCGGAGGGGCGGAGGCGGGGGAGAGGTCGGCGTCCGGGCGGACCAGCCCCAGGCCGGCCAGGGCCCGGTAGGTCTCCTGGACCCGGGCGTCGGTCCAGCCCAGGGCCTTCCGGGCGGCCTCGGCCTCGAAGAGCCCGCCCCGGCGGAGCAGGTGGAGGTAGAGCAGGGCGGCGTCGCCGTTGCCGCCCTTCACCAGCCGGTCGGCCGCCGCCGCCGTCATGGAGACCACCCCGCCCGGGGGCAGCACCTGTACTGCCATATGCTCCACCTCCTTTTTTCGCGTCCTTCTATTTTACCGTAAAAACCGGGAGAAGGAAAGATAAATTTCATTTTCCTACTGGCCCAACTTATGATATAATACAGGGACAATCATCCTTTCAGGGAGGGACCGTCGTGAAAAACAAGATCACTGTTTCTATCGCTGGGCAGACCTACACCCTGGTCGCCTCTGAGGAATCCGGCTACATGGAAAAGGTGGCCGCCCATGTGGATGCCAAGATCCAGGAGGTGCTGGACGAGTCCAAGGTCTCCCTGGTGGACGGCGCCGTGCTGGGCGCGCTGAACATCGCGGATGAGTATTTCAAGGAGGTGGCCGCCTCGGAGAACCTCCGCCGCCAGCTCAAGGAGTATCTGGAGGAGGCCACCAAGCTGAAAATGGAGCTCTCCGAGGCCAAGCGGGAGATCTTCAAGCTTCAAAATAAGAAGTAAGGGCCTAGGCGTGGGCAAGGCGCCGCCTTGCAGGGATGCGGAGTCCCCTCCGGGGGCTGGGTTCCCCCCAGGGGGCGGAGTCCCTCCGGGGGGAAAGACCATTTCTTTTTCTGCGGAAAAAGAAACGGTCCTTCACCCCAAAGAAAAAGATGGGGTCCGGTCTACGATAGGCTTTTGGGGGTCCACGGCGGCCAGCGGCTTTCGTATGACTGCGGGGACCCCTTCCGGCCGTTACGGCCTGCGTCTGCGGAACAGGGATGGGCTCTTGGCCCTACCCACCCGCCGCCTGCGGGTGCCTCTCTCAGGGCCGGGGTGGTCCGGTGGTCCTTCTGCGGCGCACAGGGGGACCTAGGCATCGTGCTTCTTTCGCGGGGTGTGACGACCTACCGCCGCACTCTGCCGCGAGAGTGGCACAGCCAGGCGGCCCCAAGATAGAACCACAGTCTTTTCCCTGTTCCACCATGGGACGGCCGTAACGGCCGGGAGTGGTCCCCAAACAGTGCGTAAAGACGCAAGCCGCTGTTTTCCCAGTACCAACGCTCCGTAGGCCGCCAGGGGGCCCCGCAAAAGCGCAGCTTTTGTGGGGAGAGGAAGAACGAA
>DWWJ01000165.1 GCA_019119795.1 Candidatus Intestinimonas pullistercoris | reverse complement strand
CGGCAACCTGACCATCGCCGAGGCCCTGGTCCTGGCCTGCCGCCTCCACAGCACCTATGTGGGGGATGGGGCGACCTTTACTGGGAGCGGCGGGGCATGGTACCAGCCCTATGTGGACTACGCCGTGGAGACGGCTATCCTCTCCCCCGGGACCTACAGTGACTACACTGCCACGGCCACCCGGGCCCAGTTCGCCAGCATCCTGGCCGCCGCCCTCCCCGCCGAGGCTTTGACGGCCATCAACAGCGTCACCGCCCTCCCTGACGTGGCGGCGGATGCCGCCTACGCCCCCGCTGTGCTCAGCCTGTATAATGCGGGCGTGCTCACCGGCAGCGATGCCGCCGGGAGCTTCAAGCCCGACACCACCATCCAGCGTTCCGAGGTGGCCACCATCGTCACCCGCATGGCCGACCCCAGTTTGAGAAAGACCTTTACCCTCACCCCGGCGGAGACCCAGGAGGAGCAGACGGTCTCTTCCGACAAACGCTTTAGCAACCCCATCACCGCTGAGGACCTGGAGGGCACCTGGTCGGCCACCTATTTTGACGGCTCCATTTATGAGTACACCTTTTCGGGAAACCAATTCCGCAGGGTCGTGGAGCATGAATTTTCCTCCCTGGGCTATACCTCCTATACAGTCTATGAGGGGACCTACACCATGACCTCGGTGCCGATGGATGGCAATGAGGACACTCGGAGGCTCACCTTAAATGTTACCTATCAGGAGACTGCCGGAGATGACGCGAAAGGCTTCTCAGACGTCGGGAGTGATTCCCGAACGATGGAGTTCACCACAGACCTGAATTGGCCTCAGGATGCTTTCATGTGGTCGGGGGCCATGTTCTACCGGAGCGAGCCTGACGTCTATGACCGGTATCTGCTGGCGACAGGGGCCGTGGGAGAGCGGAAGCCCACCGATCCTGACCCGGCAGTCTATCAGTACCTGGTGAACTATGTCAAAACAAACGGGTCCATAGTGACCTACGGCGACTACGCGGGCCAGTATGAGTACGTTTTGGACCCCTATCACAACCTGAAGGGGAATTGGAACTTCTACCTATACTACGACTCCGGCGCGGACATCATTACCCTGGCGGGGAGCCGTAACTGGAAGTTGGAGGGAGAGGACTACGATTCCTATGATCTTCTTTTCATCAATGAGTATGCGCTGACCCTGACTCCGGAGCTCACCACCCCGTTTGCTTTTACCTACGAGGGCTCTGGCTCGCTTATGCACACTGGATATGGCGTGGAGACCGTCGCGACAGCCGACATCGACCCCTTCACCTTCAAGAATTCCACAGAGGCCATGACCTTTACCAGTTACACCGCTACGGTGGAAGACGGACGGGAAAGGGACGAGGAAAACTGTGCCGACGGTCTCCAGCTCATGCTCTCCGCTCTGGAGGGGTACGCCCTGGTTCCAGGCGGCTACACCTTGACAGACCTGGGCTTCGACCAGTTCTACGCTTGATCTGCCCGAGGGAAACTTGCAGAAAAGGCCCACAGCTTTCCAGAAGGACGGCCCTACCGTCCCGGCCCTGAGAGTGGCACCCGCAGGCGGCGGGCGGCCCCAGGCCGCCCCTACACAGGGGGATGGCGCGCCTGGGAAGCCGCGCCCCACAAACCAAAGCACCGCGCCCCACGCAGGGCACTGCCGCACTCTGCCCTGAGAGAGGCACAAGCAGGCGGTGGGCGGATAGAACCACAGCCTGTCCCTGTTCCTCCCAGTGATGGCCGTAACGGCCGGGAGGGGTCCCCAAACAGTGCGTAAAGACGCAGGCCGCCGTGTTCCACCCCGAACTCACCGAAGACCGGGCCCGGGGGCCCCACAAAAGCGCAGCTTTTGTGGGGAGAGGAGGCGCAAGGAAGCGGAACGGAGTTTTCGCCGTAAGGCGGAAACGGAGTGGTGCGGACTTTGCGCCGACGAGGAGTGAAGGCCCGTTTCTTTTTCCGCAGAAAAAGAAATGGACCTTGCCCCTGCCGGGCAGGCACCCCCCGGAGGGACTCCGGCCCCCGCAAGGTGGCACCTTGCCGGCCCCGGGCGGCCACTGGCCGCCCCTACACAAGGGGGGGATGGCGCACCGGGCCGCCGCACCCACGGACGGGCACAGTACAAGGCGCGCCGGGCCGCCGCCCCCACGGACGGGCACAGTGCAAGGCGCGCCGGGCCGCCGCCCCCCACAGGCCAAAGCGAGAACCAGGAAACCACGCGAACATCCATTTGGAAGGACAAAAAGAGCCCCATCCCGGCCGGGATGGGGCTCTCTCTTGCCGTTTAGGGGAAAAACCGCTCCAGGCAGGCCCGGACGGCGTGCTCCTCATTGGAGCAGACCACCGCGTCGGCCACGGCCTTGAGCTCCGGGGCGGCGTTGGCCACCGCCACGCCGGTGCCGGCGAGCTCCAGCAGCTCCCGGTCGTTGGGGGCGTCTCCGATGGCCACCACCTCTTCCGGGTGGATGCCCTCCCACTCCAGAAGGACGGACAGGGCCGCCCCCTTGGAGACCCCCAGGGGCAGGATCTCCAGATAGGTGTCCTCGGAAAAGACCGTCCGGCCCAGGCCGGGGAGCCGGGGGTCCAGCCACTGCCGGACCTCCAGAAGGGCGTCGTGGTCCCCGGTCATCAGGGTTTTGTTCCAGGGCCAGGGGGAGTGCTGGGTGGTGCAGGGCAGGGCGGGGCGCCGCTCCTTTTCAATAAGGCCCTCCACAAGTGGGGTCACCCGGAAGGAGCAGAAGCCGTCCAGCCCGTAGTAGGCCACGGCCCCCAGCTCCGGGAACCGCTCCAGGACCTCGGTCATCAGGGGCCGGACCTCGGGGGGCAGGACCCAGCTCCGCAGGACCTTGTCCCCGCCGGCCAGGTCCACCAGCTGGCCCCCGTTGCCGGTGACCACCGGCAGGTTGATGCAGGGCAGCAGCTCCGGGAAGACCCGGATGGCCGCCGGGGCCCGGCCGGTGGCCACGGTGAAGAGACCGCCCCGGGCCACATGGGCCCGGATGGCCTCCAGATTCTCCCGGCTCAGCCGGGAGGACTCGTCCAGAAGGGTGTGGTCCATGTCACAGACCAACAGGCGTTTTTTCACAGGTGTGCGCCTCCCATCTCTCCTCGTTGGGCGGCCCGGCGGGCCAACTTCACGCCGGAGAGCAGGATGGCGAAAAGAAACCAGAAGACTACCATGACTCGAGGGTAATTCCACAGGTAGTCGGCCAGACAGTCCACCAGGATACCAGCCACCGCCGCGGCCGCGCCGATGGTGATGAGGCGCACCTCCTGGGGGCAGCGAAGCTTGCAGGCTTTGGCCGCCGCTTTCAGGGCGGAGATCATGGCCGCCAGGTAGGAGAGAAGGCCAATGAGCCCTGTCTCCAGCCAGATCTGGAGATAGAGGTTATGGGCGTGGACAAAGGGGGCCGCGCCGTGGTAGAGGTTCATGTCCTTGATGGCTAGGCGTACCACGTCGGTACCCAGGCCAGCGCCCCGGATGGGACGGGTTTTGATCATCTCCAAAGCTGCGGCGTATAAGGGGAAGCGGCTGGATGTAGAGGTGTCCTTCAGGTTGAAAATTGTGAGGATGCGGTTAAATATAGTGTCCGGCAGCACGGGCAGGGCACAAATGCCCAGGAGCAGAAGTCCGGGAATCAGCTTCCGATTCCAGAGGAAGACAAAGACCCCAGCAGCCGCCACGCCGCCGATCCAACTGGCGCGGTTATAAGTCATCCCCAGGGCGATCACACCCGTTCCGGCGGCGCAGAGGGCGGCCAGTTTTCCCCAGCGGGAGCGGCTGGCGATCACCAGGGCCACCGCCAGGGGAAGGAGCATCACCAGCACTTCGCCAAAGGCGTTGGGATTTTCAAAGACAGAGTAGACCCGGCCGGGCATCCCCTCATTGACAGACATGTCCACATAGGAGTAGTTGATCTCCACCCCTTGAATGCGCTGGATCACGCCGTAGGCCGAAGTGCAGAACATGGCAAAGGAGGCAAAGCCCGCCAGCCGCACCAGGTCTCCGGTGCGCTCCACCGCGCTCACAGTGACGATGACACAGAGCATACAGGTAATGTGGAAGAAGAGGAACCGCTGGGAGAGGATGGAGGAGTAGGACACCACCCAGCTCAGCACCACCGCCCCGGCGAAGATGACGGGGTAGGGGCCCACGCTCTTCAGGTCCAGCCGGAGGGCGCGGCTGCGCATCCCGCCCGCCAGGAAGAGGAGGAACATCAGGGCAAAGCCGATGAGGGAGTAGCGGTTGTCCCACTGCTCATAGGGGATGACCATGATGACCAGCATGAGCCAGCCGATGGCCGAGGGGGTCTGCTCTCCCATGGCAAAGGCCAGCTGGGAGAAAAAGCTGTGGTCAAAGAGGGGCTTGCCCTTGCGGTAGACCCAGTGGAGCAGGGCGGCGGGCAGATTGAGGAGGGTCTCCCCCAGCCGGCAGAAGAAGCCGTCCCGCCAGGCCCGTGGAAGGACGCCCTCCCGGACCAGGAGGCACATGAGGGCGCTGCCGTGGAACCAGCGGGTCCAGAGGGCCGAGATGCCCCGCAGCAGCACCCGCAGGCCGCTCCCCTGGTACCAGCCGCAGAGGAGATACCACAGGGGCAGCAGGAGCCTGCCCAGCAGGCTGTTTTCCAAAATGATCATGGGATGGGTCCTCCTCTAGGCGCGGTTCTTGATGGTGTAGAGCAGGGAGAGCAGGCCGAACCAGCGGCGGCGCACCAGATCGGCCACCAGCTGCTTGTTCCGGCCCAGGCCCTGGGGGCGGAGGGTCCGGATGGCTTCGGCCATCTCCTGCTCCAGGGTGAAGGCCCGGACCCGCCGGGCCTTTTCCCGCCGGGAGGCCGGATTGCCCGGGGCGAACTCGTTGCCGATGGCGATGAGGAGCCCCGCCCAGCAGGTGCTCTGCCGCCACTGGGGGTCGTCCTTCTCCAGGCCGTACTTGGCCGCCAGGGCCTCCTTGGCCTGATAGAAGGTCCGGAAGGTGTCCATATAGTCCGGCAGGTAGTTCCGGGTCACCGATGCCGGGTTCTGGAGGTAGAAATAGAGGGGCGTGTCCACCATGGCCAGCCGTTCCGCCAGACAGAAGTACTCCAGCAGGAAGAGCTCGTCCTCCAGATAGGCCCCGGAGAAGCGCAGCTCATGGCGGGCGATGATGTCCCGGGAAAAGAGAAAGCGCCAGATAAAGCCGTTGAGGACCTCTCCGGGCTTTCCCAGACGGCTGCCCAGCAGGCGGTCCACCACGCCGGCCCGGATGGCCTCCCGGTCATAGGTCCCGGCCGGGAGGGCCCCCGGCTCGGCCCACTTCTGGCCGTCCGGGGTGATGTTCCAGTGGGCGCAGCCGGCGGAGTCGGCCCCCGCCCCCTCCAGGGCGTCCAGGAGGGTCTGGCAGGTCTCCGGGGCGATCCAGTCGTCGGCGTCAATAAAGAGGATGTAGTCTCCGACAGCCTCGGCCATGCCCAGGTTCCGGGCGGAGCTCACGCCCCCGTTGGGCTTGTGAAAGACCCGGACCCGGCTGTCCTGGGCGGCATAGTCGTCGCAGAGCTTCCCGCTGCCGTCCGGGGAGCCGTCATCGATGAGCAGCAGCTCCCAGTCCGAAAAGGTCTGGGCCAGAACCGAGGCCACGCAGGTCTCCAGCACGGCCTCGGCCTTGTAAACGGGGACGATCACAGAGAGCTTCGGCATAGGCGTCCACCTCGTTCCAGTCTTGGTGTAGCCCCCGTGGGAAGGGGGGGGCGTCTGTGGGGGTCCAGCCGCGCCGCGGGCGGACCAATACGCCCTATTATACCGTTCTTTGGCTGAAATTGCAACCGTCGCCCGCCGCTTGCGATTCCCAGGGAAGTATGCTACATTTGGAGGGAAAACAGAAACCCCTTCCAAAACCAGAAATACAGGACAAAAAGGAGGCAGCATATGGAGCTGACAGAGGCGATCCGAAACCGCCGGTCGATCCGGGGATTCCGGCCGGAGCCGGTCCCCCAGGACACTCTGCGCCGGGTGCTGGAGCTGGGGACCCGGGCCGTATCCGCCAACAACACCCAGCCCTGGAGCTTCGCCGTGGTGACGGGGGAGGCGCTGGAGCGGCTGAGGACCTACCAGATGGAGAAGCTGGCCGAGAACGCCCAGCCGGACTTTGCGGGCAGCCCCCTCTCGGGGCCCTACCTGGACCGGGGCCGGCAGATCGGCCGGGAGCTCTTTGCGGCCATGGGGATTGAGCGGGGAGACCGGGAGCGGCGGGGCTGGTGGTCGGCCCGGGGCTTCCGCTTCTTTGACGCCCCGGCCCTGATCCTGGTCTGCACGGACCCCGGGCTGGACCAGGGGGAGGTCCGGTTCGACCTGGGCTGCGTCACCCAGAATATCTGTCTGGCCGCCCTGGAGTTCGGGCTGGGGACCTGCGTGGAGGAGCAGGCCGTCACCTACTGGAGGGGGCTGAGTGAAAGGCTGGGGCTCCCCGCCTCCCAGAAGCCGGTCTACGGCATCGCCATCGGCTACCCCGACTGGGACTTCCCGGCCAACCAGGTGGTGAGCCAGCGGGAGGCGGTGGACGACCTCACCCGCTGGTACGGCTTCTGACCACAGGCCCTGTCAACAGAGACGGCCTCCGGGCGCCTATCCCCTCATGGGGTGGGCGCCCGGAGGCCGTTTAGAATGTTTTTTGAGAGAACGCCTGCCGGCCCCAAAGGACCGGCAGGTGTTCTAAATAGGGAGGACGGGGGAAGAGGACGGACCGGAAGTGGTCCACGGCCCAGCCTGTTCTGCCCCGCCGGGGGGAAAGCGGTCGTGAAGGGGGGCGCCGGGCTCAAGCCCCGTCCCCTAGGCCCATGGGGGCGTCAGTGAAGATGCGGGGGTCCATCAGGGGGAGGCGTCCGTCCACCAGGTCGATGATGGGGGAGAACTCCATCTGGTCCAGGATGTCCCGCTGGAGGTCGATACCGGGGGCGATCTCCGTCAGGTGAAGGCCGTCGGGCCGAAGGACGAAGACACACCGCTCGGTGAGGTAGGAGACCTGCTGGCCGTTTTTCACAGCCATGTCCCCGCTGAAGGTGACCTGCTCCACCTGCCCCAGGAATTTCTTCTGCCGGCCCTCCTGGTCGATGTGGACCTGGCCGTCCTCCACCCGGACCTTCAGGCCGCCGGTGGTGAAGGTCCCGCAGAAAAAGACCTTTGGAGTGTTCTGGGTGATATTGATAAAGCCGCCGCAGCCGGCGATTTTGGGGCCGAAACGGCTGACATTGATGTTGCCCCTGGCGTCGCACTCGGCCAGGCCCAGATAGGCCTGGTCCAGGCCGCCGCCGTCGTAGAAGTCGAACTGGTAGCCCTGGTCCAGGATGGCCTCCGGGTTGAGGGAGGCGCCGAACCGGGCCCCGCCCTGGGGAATGCCGCCTACGGGGCCACCCTCTACCGTGAGGGTCATCCGGTCGCCGATCCCCTCCTCGGAGGCAACGGAGGCCACATACTCGGGGGCGCCTACCCCCAGGTTCACCGCTACGCCGGGCTCTAGCTCCATGGCGCCCCGGCGGCCGATGATCTTCTTGGCGGTAAGGGGCAGGGGGGTCGGCTCGGCCTGGGGGGCGCGGCGTTCGCCGCACAGGGCAGGGTCATAGCGGCAGCCCAGGGACTGCTCGTGCTCCTCGGGCTCTGCCACGACGATATAGTCCACATAAATGCCTGGAATTTTCACCAAACGGGGGTCCAGAGTGCCGGCCTGGACCACACCCTCCACCTGGACCACCACAATACCGCCGCTGTTTTTGACGGCCTGGGCCACGGAGGTGGCCTCCAGAGAGGCCACTTCCTTCTCCAGGGTGATGTTGCCCCGCTCATCGGCATAGGTCCCCCGGAGCAGGGCCACCTGGATGGGAAAGGCGGGATAGAAGAGGTACTCCTGACCGTGGATGGTCAGCAGCTCCACGATATCCTCGGTGGTGACAGCGTTGACCTTGCCGCCGCCGTTGCGGGGGTCGATGAAGGTGCCCAGGCCCACCTTGGTAATGGTGCCAGGCTTGTGGGCGGCGATGTCCCGGAAGAGGTGGCACAGTGCCCCCTGAGAGACGTTGTAGGCCTCCATCTCATTCCGCATGGCCATCTCCCCCAGGGCGGGGACAGTGGCCCAGTGGCCGGCAATGAACCGCTTGAGCATCCCCTTGTGGGCGTAGTGCTCACCGCCTCGGCCGTCCCGGTTGCCCTGGGAGCCGGCGTAGATGTAGGTGAGGTCCCTGGGGTGGCCGGTCTCCAGAAAACGCTGCTCCACCGCCTTGTTCAAGGCCTCGGGGATGCAGCTTGCCACAAAGCCGCTGGTGGTAATGGTATCCCCATCCTTCAGGAGGGCGGCGGCCTCCTGGGGGGCGATGAACTTGACCTGGCCCATGGTCACA
This sequence comes from Candidatus Intestinimonas pullistercoris, assembly GCA_019119795.1. Lineage (GTDB taxonomy): Bacteria > Bacillota > Clostridia > Oscillospirales > Oscillospiraceae > Intestinimonas > Intestinimonas pullistercoris. The sequence goes on along the minus strand of DWWJ01000165.1, from coordinate 8,238 downwards.
GGGTCTCGGCCAGGCTCTGAAGGCGGGTGCGGGCCTGCTCGAAGGAGACGGCCTCCTGGTCCACCTCGATCATCAGGTCCCGGATGCCCCACTCGCCGAATTGACGGTGGTAGACGGGGTAGTCCCACTCCTCCGGGTCGCAGAACTTCATCATGGCCACCACCACGGCGTCGGCGCCGGTCTTGCGAACCATATCCTGGAGCATGGGGCCCCGGCCCTTCTTCACGTCGGTGGCCAGGGGACAGCCGTACATGTTCTGCCACACCCGGGCCAGACGGTAGAGGGGAGCCTCGTCCCCCTCGGGGACATCCACCCGGACCTGGCGGGACTCCTGGGCCAGGTCGTCTGCGGCGATGGCCAGGCCCAGCTCGTCAAAGAGCTCCAGCAGGCCGTCGGGCTCCACCAGAATGCCGGTGACCACCACCTTCCGGCCCGTCCAGGGCTGGGGCTCACTGGCCCGGACGGCCTCCATCAGCTGCCGGACCAGGGCGGTGTGGCGGGACTTCTCCATAAAGAGGCGGGCTTTGAAGACGGCGTGGCGGTCTACGGCGGAGATGACCTGGGGATACGCTCCCGCCAGCTGGGCAAACTCCCGCATCACGGCCCGGTTCTCGTTGTAGACCTGGATGGACCGCTCCAGGGCGGCGTTGGTGATCTTGACGCCGGTGACCGCCTCCAGCTTCTCCTGGAGGACGGCGTACTCGTGCTCCAGGAAGCGGTTGGCCGACTCCAGCCCACGGTTCTGGGGGTGGGTGAAGACCAGGACAGGGGCAGAGCCCTTCCACTTCTGGCTCATGCACTTGAGGGTGTCGCAGGGGACGGAGAAGACCACGGCGTCCAGGATGTCGTAGGCGCCGTCGCACTCCAGCTCCATGACCTGCTGCATAACGGAGCAGGCGAAGGGGGGCAGGTAGGTCCGGGCCTTGCTCACCGGGCGGTTGCCACCCCACAGGCCCACAGGGAGAAAGCCGGTGGCGTGGACCAGCTCCTCGGGGGCATAGACCGGCATCATGCCGATGGCCCCCCTGCCGGTCTCGGCCTTGTGGTCCTCCACCGCCTTTCTGGGGTCGGCGGCGATGGCCCGGAACTGCTCCAGCAGTGTTTTCACGTTCTGTTCCATGCTTGACACTCCTTCCTTATTCCCCGGCGGTCTGGGCGGCCTGGTCCATCATCTCACCCAGGGCCTGGACCCGGGTGTCGTACTGGGCGGGGGCGAAGTTCCGGGGGTCGGTCTGGTCCCCGTCAAAGCTCACATAGGGTAGGCCGTTGGCCTCCTGGACCTTCTCGGCGGTCTCCACGTTCAGGAAGCTCATGAGCTTACAGCTCCGGTTGAGGTGGTAGACCACGCCGTCGCACTTGCCCCGCTCCATGATACCCCGGAGGACCTTCACCTTGTTGTCCAGGCAGGTGTTGATGTAGGTGCGGGTGTAGGCCTCAGCCATGGAGTGGAGGGACTCGTCCTCGGCGTCGTAGGTCAGGTCCCAGATGTTGGGGTAGGCCGAGCCGGTCATGATGGAGCCCTGGTTCTTGAGGCTCTTGAAGGTGTGCCCCAGATAGGGCCACACGGCGATGCCCTCCCAGGTGACTCGGTTTTTCTCCGCCCCCTTGAAGGCGGATTCGCCCTTCTTGTATTTTTCCTCCAGCTCATCGGCGAACTTGCGGAAGGTGATCTCGGCGTAGTCCCGGCTCCGGGCGCAGACCACCAGGGCCATGTAGTTGAAGAGGTCAAAGCCGTTGAGGGGGGAGGGCTTGTACTGGCTCATGGCGGCGATGCGGTTCCACTGGGCGATGGAGCGCTGGGTCTGCTGCCGGACGGCGTGGAACTTCTCATAGTCGAAGGGCCGGCCGCAGATGACCTCCAGCTGGGAGATGGCGTTGCGGAACTGGTCGGCGATGTAGGCCTTGGACTCCTCGGAGACGGGCATGGTGTGGTTGAAGGGCACGTCGATGACGATGCAGGGGATGTTCAGCTCGGCGGCCAGGTTCTCATACCACTTGAGGAGGGTGTTGCAGATATTGTTGCAGGTGATGACTAGGTCAGGCAGGGGCACCCGGGCGGCGGGGGAGTTGGCCAGGGCCTCGGGGGTCTTCCCGGTCATGGCCTCCTCCTTGAGCAGCTCCATATAGCCGATGTTCACCCGGCCGTAGGAGCAGCAGTCTACCGAATATCCCAGACGGTCGGCCACCTCCAGCATGTCCAGGGCCCCCTTCCGGGCGCCGATGCCGGCGGCGTGGGTCTCGGGGTAGACCATGGCGATGTCCATGGCCACGCACAGCTCGGGGGGCGCCACCGAGGCCGACCAGCACACCAGCTTGCCGCTGGCCTTGGCCTGGCGGGCCTCCTCGTCCAGCTTGGCCTGGTAGTAGGCCAGCAGCTCCTTGGCAGACATCTGACTGGGCTGTTTCACACTCATGCTGATTTCTCCTTTCTCATCTGTTCCTCATAGGCCAGCAGGGCGGCGCCCAGGGCGCCGGTGAGCTGGGGGTCCCGGGCCACCAGGATGCGCTGGCCCAATTCCTTCTGAATGGCGTCGGCCACGCCGCTGTTTTGTCCCACGCCGCCGGTGAGGACCACCGCGTCCCGGACGCCCACCCGCTGGGCCAGGGCGCAGGCCTTGGCCGCCACGCTGAAGTGGACACCGGCGATGATGTCCTCCTTGGCCACCCCCTGGGAGAGGAGGGAGATGACCTCCGACTCGGCGAAGACGGTGCAGGTGCTGCTCACCGGGGCGGGGCGCTGAGAGCGAAAGTGATAGGCCGCCATCTCGTCCAGCCCCACCTCCAGCACCCGGGACATGACCTCCAGGAAGCGGCCGGTGCCGGCGGCACACTTGTCGTTCATATAGAACTGCCGGATGGTCCCCTGCTCGGTGAGGGCGATGGCCTTCACGTCCTGGCCGCCGATGTCGATGATAGTCCGGGCGGCGGGCTCCTCAAAAAAGACCCCTTTGGCGTGACAGGTGATCTCACTCATCTGCTTGTCCGCCATGGGCAGGGCGGAGCGGCCGTAGCCGGTGGCCAGGATGAAGTCCATGTCCTGGATGGTCAGGCCGCTGCGGGCGGTGATCTCCTCCAGCACCCGGCCCGGGCCGCTGCTGCCGGTGCCGGCCTGGACCACCGCCTCGGCCACCACCTCCCGGCCGTCCCGGAGGATGACCGCCTTGGAGGAGGAGGAGCCTACGTCGATTCCCATGGTGTACATGTTTTGGCCTCCTTTTGAAAATGGTCAAATAGTTCTTATACAGAATTATTTTGCAACAAAGATAATAGAGGGCCCGGCGATTGTCAAGAGGTTTTTTGGGGCGCGCCGAAGAATTGTAGGACCGCCTGATTTTTCGACCTGTTTTTGTGCGGAATGACGGGGAATTTCGGTCACTCCCGGGCCGGGTCCCCGCCGCTGCGGTCGATGGGGCCCACGGTCTGGACCAGCTCGAAGAGGATGCCCTCGGAGTACCGGGGCCGCAGGAAGTTGACGATGATGTCGGAGGTGCCCTCCACCGGCGCCTTCTCCAGCATCTCCAGGCCCTGCTCCTCCAGCTCCCGGCTGGCCGCCTCCACATCCTCCACCTCGAAGGCGATGTGGGCGATGCCGCCCTTGCCGTTGTTGAATTTCGTGAGGACGCCCTCGTGGGGGATGATGAACTCGATGGGGCTCTCGTTGGGGCCGTACTGGGTGAAGATCAGGTCGGCGTGGTAGCTCTTGACGTAGCCCCGGTAGTCCACCTTCAGGCCGAAGAGCTGGATCAGCCGCTCCGCCTGCTCCACGGTGGGGAGGACCACGCCTACATGGTGCATCCGCATAGGTCTCATAGTCTCGTCATCCTTTCCTCTAAAAGTGAGACCAGTATAACAAAGGTCCCGGGTTGACACCATGAAATGCAATGGCGGCTTCTGGCAGGGTGTTGCACGTGTTTGAAAAATGGGATGCCAATTTCGTCAACTTTTTGCCGGCCGGGTTTGAAATGGCCGCCGGCCTATGCTATACTGACAAAAAAGCCCACAGGGAGGGATGGTCCATGACGGCCTACGGAAGCCTGCTCCGCCGCCTGCTGGAATTTACCGGAACCAAGCTCTACGCCGCGGCGGAGGAGGTGGGGTACGATGTCTCCTACGTCAGCAAATGGTGCAGCCGGGACCTGCTGCCCGCCCCCAAGACGGCCCACGGGGTGAACACCGCCCTGGGCCGCTATCTGGCCGCCGCCATAGAGCGGGACGGGCAGGAGGCCGACTTCGTCGCCGCCTTTCCCCAGGCTCCGGCGGGCCTCCCCCTGGAGCGCCGGATCACGGCCCTGCTCTCCGAGGCCTACGAGGCCTCCGCCCACCGCCGGGAGGCCCCCTGTCCCGCCGGGGAGCTGACCCTCCTGACCCAGCGCCATGAGATGCTGGGGAAGCTCCGGGACCTGCCGCCCCCCGGGAGCGGGCCGGAGGGAGCGGTGGTCTGCACCATCGACCTGCTGACCCTGCTGGAGAGCCGGGACCTCACCGTGCTGGAGCACCTCTTCCAGAAGGGAGAGGTCCACCTCCACGCCGCATTGGACCTGGAGCGGTTCCAGCGGGACCCGGACCGGAGCGTGCGGCTCCTCTACCGCTTTCTCAGCCGCCACCGGGAGACCTTCGTCACCCTCTACGACGGGGCGGGGCTGGAGCGGGAGGGGCTCCTGGCCATCCGGAACGGCACCGCCATGATGGCCGGCCTGGACCGCCGGGGGGAGCTGGACACCCTCCTGGCGGCGGAGGGCACGGCGGGAGCCCGGCTGTGGGAGACGGCCTGGACCCGGCTGCGGGAGCGGCCCGTCCTCCTGGCCCCAGCCAGGCCGGAGGACATGAGCCGAAACGGCTACCGCACGGATTTCTACAGCCGGGACCAGTTCCAGTTCTTTTCCTGCTTCGGCTTTGAGTTCCTGCTGCCGGAGGCGGCCTGCGGCTGGCTGGCCCAGGCCGGCGCCGCTGGCGGGATGGATGCGGACCACGCCCGGGACATCCGACGGCTCTTCATCACCTGGGAGGAGGTCTTCCAGAAGAGCCGCATCGACTTTTACATCCTCAAGTCCACCCTCCTGCGCTACCTGGAGTCGGGGGAGCTGATCTTTGCCGACATCCTCTGCCGGATGTCCCCTGCCCAGCGGCTGGAGCACCTGGAGGCCGTCAAGGAGCGGCTGCTGGGCAACCCCAACATCCGCTTCCACCTGCTGGATGACGACGCCCTGCCGGCGGAGGACCTGCCGGGCCTTGCCGCCTACCTCAACCCCAAGAAGCTCTTCCTGAAAAATCCCTCGGCCTACCTCACCGGAAGGGGGCCGCTGTTCTATACTGTCCAGAGCGAGGTCCTGATCCAGGCCGCCCGGGGCTTCCTGGAGTCCCTGGGGACGCTGCCCGGCAGCGGGACCTATGACCAGCGGGACCTGGCCGAGCTGGAGGGCCGCTACGGCGGGATGCTCTACCGGATGCTCACCCTCCAGGAGGAGCCGTGACCTCCGGAGCAGGGCCTGCGCTGCCGTCCAGGCAGGCGGCGGGGGGAGTCAAAAGGATTCCCACTCCAGGGCAGGGCATGGAGCAGAACAAAGATGGGACGGGGCGGCGAGAGAAAAACAGAGACCTGGCCGCCGCCCCGCTGTTATCATAGAGCCAGCCCATAGGACCGCAGGAGGGATCGCCATGGCCCCATATCGTCTCGCCGTCTGTGAGGACGACCCGGCTGAGCGGCGGCAGCTGCAGGCGCTGTGCGGCCGGCTGCTGTCCCGGCGGGAGATCCCGCACACCCTCACAGCCTTTGCCTCCGCCGGCGCGCTGGCGGAGGAGCTGAAGCGGGACCGGACCGCCTTTGACCTCCTCCTGCTGGACATCCAGATGGAGGGCATGACCGGGATGGAGCTGGCCCATATCCTGCATGACCGCCATATGCCGGTCCGTGTGCTCTTTGTCACCGGCTGCCCGGACTACGCCCTGGAGGGCCACCAGGTCCATCCGGTCCACTACCTGCTCAAGCCAGTGGAGCCGGCAGCCCTGGACGAGGTCCTGTACCAGGACTGGGAGGCCCACTGCGGTGCCCGGTCTGTGATGTTCCGGCAGGGGAGCCGGGCTGTCCTCCTGCCGCTGGAGGAGATCAGCCATATTGAAAGCGATAACCGCAGTGTGCGGGTCCATACAGCCGGGGAGGTGCACACCTTCATTCTCTCCCTGGCAGAGGCCGAGCGGATGGTGCCTCCCGGGCGGTTCTGCCGTTGCCACAAAAGCTATCTGGTGAACCTGGACCAGGTGCGGGAGGTAGGGCGCGCCAGCGTGACCCTGCGGGACGGCACCTGCCTCCCCGTGGGGCGGCGGTATTACCGGGAATTTCAAAGCGCCTTGGTCCGGCGGCTCAACTACTGGAGCTAGGGCTTGTTTGAAAAATGTCAACCTACCCAACCGGCGGGTCTTTTGGCCCCTGGGCGGCGCAATTTTTCCTTGCAATCCGTCAGGATTCCTGCGTCAAAATTCCTTGCCAGCGGCCCAAAATCCCTCGCCGCTGGGCACATTGCTATTTTTCAAACAAGCCCTAGGGCCCGCTGATCGGGTGTGTTGACGATTTTCAAACAGGGCATGAAAAGAGACCGGAGGGAGCCTGCCATGCAGGCTCCCTCCGGTCTTTTAAGGCTGCTCCGGCAGCTTCAGGGCTGTCTGGACGGTGAATTCCGTGTCGGTGTAACTGATGTCCAAAATGCTGTGGTATTTCTCCGCCACAGCGGTCATCTGATCCAGGCCGAACCCGTGGGCCGTTGGGTCCTCCTTGGTGGTGCGCAGACGGCCCGAGGAGTCTGTGTTCAGAGTCCCGCTGTAGCTGTTGGTACAAGAAACGCCCAGGAAGCCGTTCCGCAGGACGATGCGCACACGGATGAACCGGGAGGTCCCCGCCGGCGTACCGGCTGCCCCCTCTAGGGCATTGTCCAGCAGGTTCATCAGCAGGGTGCACAGGTCTTCGTCAGGGATGGGAAGCTGGGCCGGGAGGAGGGCCGACGCCTGGAAGAGCGTCCCGAGCCGCTCTGCCCGCCCTGCGGCATCCTGCAAAATGGCGTTGACAGTGGTGTGTCTGGTGTAGAGGACCTGGGAGGCCCCGGCGCTCTGGACCCGCCAGGCGGACAGGGCACGTCCCAGCCCCTCCAGGTCCCCTTTCTGGTACATGGCGTCCAGAGCGGCCAGCTGGTGGGAGAACTCATGGCGCAGGGCGGCGCTCTGGCGCAGCTTTTCCTCGATGGAGCGGTAGTTCTCCATGACCGTACGGTTTTTCAGGGCCAGGGCCTGTGCCTCCATCCGCATGCGGACAAAGGCCTGAGCCAGCTCCCAGGCAGACAGCAGGACACAGAGTCCCACCAGCCAGAGGTCCAGCCAGTAGAGAGTGGTGGACCAGTAGCCCGCCCGAAGCTGGTCAGCCAGGGACAAAAGATACCGGGCTAGGTGTCCGTCCCGGAGATAGGAGAGCAGGGCGCAGACGGCCAGGACCCCGGCGCTGCCCAGGACCATCCCGCCCAGAAACCGCCAAAAGGGCGGCTCACGGTGGAGGACCAGCCACACCGCCATGGCCAGAATGGATAGGAGGAGCACCCACGGCCGGCCCAGCAGGACCAGCCAGGTCCGGGCCTGTTCGTGGCTGAGCAGGCCAGTGGCGATGGGGTAGACGGTGAGGACCGCCGCCGCCGGCACCAGCAGGAGCAGGCGCCACTGGGTCCGTCCCTCCGCCACTCCCAGCAGAAACAGCCCGCACAGCAGGGCGAGGGCCAGGGCCGCTGCCCCAGCAGGCAGGGCGTAGTAGCTGGCGGCGGCGGTGATCAGGTCCTGTCCGTCCGGGTCCTCGGTGAGGCGGGCCATAGGCGGGAAGAGATTCATGGGAGTGGACAGGGGCCGCAGGTCCATGGTCAGCGTCTCGCCGCCCCCGGCAGGGAGGGGGACCTCCGCCTGGCTTAGATTCAGGGTATCCTCCCAGGCCCTGGACGAGGAATCCAGCAGCTCCCGCTCATCCAGGAAAACCGCGATTTCTGCCCCGGTGAGCTCATAAATCAGGAAACAGCCGTGGTTCCGGGCCTTTGGCAGGGTGGTGCGGAGGCGGAACCACTCTCCCCCCTCCAGCTCCGGCTGGCCTGCTATCGGGTCGAAGGGCCGCGCCGCGCCGTCCGCCGACAAAATGGCAGCTGACTCCCATTTCAGATAGAGGGGCCCGCTGTTGTCCGGCAGGACGAACGGATGGAGAAAGGCCAGCAGGCCCGC
>DWWJ01000164.1 GCA_019119795.1 Candidatus Intestinimonas pullistercoris | reverse complement strand
TGTAGACATCCCCGAAGGCCATGGCGAAGTTTTCGGCGTTGAGCTGGCCGGAGACGGTGAGGTTGGCGCTCTTGCCGAAGAAGTCCTGGCTATAGTCCACGGTGCCGTCGTCCTTCCGGGGCAGGTTTTCCAGGTCCAGGGTGGTGACTCGGAACATCTCCCCGGCCCCCTCGCAGTCGGAGGCGGTGATGATGGGGGTGTGGATATAGACGAAGCCCCGGTCCTGGAAGAAGGTGTGGATGGCCTGGGCGGCCACGCTCCGCACCCGGAAGGTGGCGGAGAAGAGGTTGGTCCGGGGCCGCAGGTGCTGGATGGTCCGCAGGTACTCCACGCTGTGGCGCTTCTTCTGGAGGGGGTAATCGGGGGTGGAGGGGCCCTCCACGGTGATAGAGGCAGCCTTGACCTCCAGGGGCTGCTTGGCCTCCGGGGTCAGGACCACGGTGCCGGTGACCGACAGGGCGGCCCCCACGTTCTGCCCGGCGATCTCCTTATAGTTCTCCAGGGCGTTGGCGTCCATGACCACCTGGAGGTTCTTGAAGCAGGAGCCGTCGTTGAGCTCGATGAAGCCGAAGGTCTTCATATCCCGGATGGTGCGGGCCCAGCCGCAGACGGTGACCTCTTTGCCGCCGAACTGCTCCTGGTCCGCGAAAATACGCGCGATCTTTGTGCGTTCCATATTGAATTCTCCTTGTTTCCCGTCATTGGTAGATATAGTATATCATGTTTTGCCGGGTTTGCAAGGGGGACCCGGGAAATCCGGCGCCCGGCCCGCCGGAGCTTTTTCCGCCCACCCCGTCAGATGGGCTGGGCCTGGATCGTCTGATAGATGTGGCCACAACATACGAAAGGAGCGTGCCGGATGACGGAAGTGGAATTTTTGCCCCTGTTTGACCGCTGGAACGGCATGGTCTATGCCCTGGCCCTGAGCGTGACCCGCTCCCCCCAGGACGCCGAGGACATCTCCCAGGAGGTCTTCCTCACCCTGCTGGAGCGGCCCCCTGCCCCGGGGAAGGAGCGGGCCTGGCTGGCCCGGGTGACGGTGAACCGCTGCCGGGACCTGCTCCGCTCCCCCTGGCGGCGGAGGCGGGAGGACCTGGACCAGGCCGACCGGGAGTTGGCCTTCTCCCAGCCGGAGGAGGGGGTCCTCTACGAGGCCCTGGGCGCCCTGGAGCCCGAGGTCCGGGCCCTGCTCCACCTACGGTTCTACGAGGGATTCGGGGTGGCCGAGCTGGCCCGGCAGTTCCACACCACGCCCCCGGCCCTCTCCGCCCGGCTTTACCGGGCCAAACGACAGCTCCGGCGCAGAATGGAGGAACTCAGCGATGAAACAGCTCTATCATAAGACCTTTGACCAGGTCCTGGTCCAACAGGGCCCCCGGCCCGAACAGGTAGAACGGCAGCGGGCATCCCTGACCTCCCGCTGCGCCCCATCCGAACGGGAGGCAACTACCATGAAACAAACGACCAAACGCCCCGCCCGCACCCTGCTGGCCGCCGCCGCGGCCGCTGCGGTCCTCACCATCAGCGCCCTGGCCGCCTCCGGTGTCCTGTGGCGGGTCCCCCTCTTCACCGGCGGCTGGATGGAGTCCGGCACAGACCCGGACGGCACCGGATACGCCTCCATCTCCGGCTCCACCAGCCAGGAGAAGGACCCCGTCTCCGTCCGGGAAGGACGGGTCTGGTTCACCACCGACACCGGAGCCGAGGTGGACATCACCGGGCAGTTCTCCGAGACCGAGCCCTATGTCTACACCTACACCGACGGCAGCGGCCTCACCCACGACATCGTGGTGGGCGGCACTCCGGAGGATCACGGCTGCTTTGAATTTCTCTACGACGCCCAGGGGGATGCCATCGGGGCCAGCGGCTCCTACCCAGTCAGCTGGGAGGGCTGGGCCGACCCGACCTGGCTGACGGCCTACCAGGCGAGCCGCGGCCTCCGAACCCCTGGTGGCGGAGCCGAGTCCTCCAGCTCTCAGCCGGTCTGGCTGGGGGAGACCCTGTCTGTGGAGGACGGCCGGACGCTGCTGACTGTGGGCGGCGAGACCTGGGACATCACCGGACAGTTCAGCGAGACCCAGGCCTATGTCCGCTCTATCCCGGGGACGGACGGCCTGGACCATGTGCTCCTGGTAGGGGAGACCCCGGAGGGTCCCCAGTCCGCCGACGTGGCTCTCTCCCCCGACGGCTCCTGGACCTGCTCCACCAGCGCCCCAGAGGACAGCCCCTGGCTGACCGCTTATCTTCAGACCCTGGATGCCGGCTGACCAGTTATCCGGGAAAACCGACCGCCTGTCTCAAAGCCGTAGACAGGCGGCGGTTTTTTGCCTATACTGGGGGTGAAAGGGGGGAGAAGTCCATGAAGGTGGAGCTCCGCATCGACCCGGCCTGCCGGGAGCCGTCGGTGACCATCACCGCCCCCGTCCTCACCGACGAGCTCCGGGACCTGGCCGCCCGGCTGGAGGGGGACGGGGTCCTCACCGGCTGGCGGGGGGACCTGGCCGTCCCCCTGACCGGAGACCAGATCCTCCGGTGCTTTGCCCAGGAGAAGGGGGTGAAGGTCCAGACCCCGGAGGGCGTCTACGACCTGCGGGAACGGCTCTACGAGCTGGAGGGGAAGCTGGACCGGCACACCTTTGTCCGCATCTCCCACTCGGAGATCGTGAACCTCCGGAAGGTCACTGCCCTGGACCTCTCCCTCACCGGCACCATCCGCATGACCCTGGCCGGGGGCGTGGTCTGCTACGTCTCCCGGCGGTATGTGAAAAAGATCAAGGAAGCCCTGGGGCTCTGAAAGGAGGGATGCCCCATGACCAAACGTCAAACACAATGGCTCCTGCGCATCCTGCTGGGAGGCGGGGCGGGGGCCCTGCTGGTCCTGGCCCTGTGGGGCCCCCTCTTCATTGGGGGCTACTCCATCCCCCCGGCCTGCCAGCGCCTGATGGACGCCCTGGGCCTGCCCGGTGCGGTGGGGGTCACCCTGGCCCTGGCCTTCAGCTTCGGGGCGGCGGTGGGGGTGGCCACCCTCCCCTTCGAGGACGAGGGGATCCGGGTCCTCCGGCGTTCCCTCCTCCACTTCGCCGTCACCGCCTGCCTCTTCTCCGGCCTGCTGGTCCTCTCCCTGGGGATGGAGCCCCGCTGGCTCCCCCTGTGGCTCCTGCTGCTCTCGGCGGTCTACCTGGTGATCTGGCTGGGCCGCTGGGTGGGCTGGTACGGGGAGGTCCGGCAGCTCCGCCGGGCCCTGGGCCTGGACGAGGGGCCCTCCCCCCTCCACTGGCGGGAGACCCTGCCCTACCTCCCGGTCCTCCTGCTGGTGAACGCCGGGCTGCCCCTGCTCCTTACCCTGCTGGACGCCCCGGATGTGCCGGTCCTCCGGGCCCTGGTGCTGCCCTATCTGGTGCTGCCCCTGGGGGGCTTCTTCCCCGCCCTCTCCCTGGGGAAACGGCAGGGCCTCCGGCCCCTCTATCCCCTGGTGAGCCTCCTGGTCTTTGTCCCGGCCTCCCTGTGGGTCTACCAGGGGCAGGCGGTCCCCCTCTTCTGGGCCGTCGCCCTGGCTGCCCCCCTGCTGGGGAACCTGGCCGGGTGGGCCTGGCGGCGGTCCGGGCTTGCAAAGCAAAGGAGGTCCTGACCATGTTCGTTCCGTCCCTTTCCTCCCTGATGACCCTGCTGGCGGCCCTACTTCCCGGGGTCCTCTGGCTTCTGAGGCAGTGGCTGAAGTACCTGTGCTTTCTGGGGGACCTGGGGAACGGCCTTCTGGCCCTGGTGACCGGGCTTTTGCCCCTGCCCTTCCTGGCGGGGGCCCTGCTGGCCTGGACCGGCTGCATCCTCTGGTACCACCGGGGCGGCAGGAGATAAAAAGGGGGACCTTTTCCGCCTTCCTCCGCGGAAAAGGTCCCCTTTTTGGCGCTCAGGCGATGGCATCGGAGCCCACGGTGTAGGTCCAGGTCCCGTCCGCCCCCCGCTGGGCGGTGCAGTCGGAGAAGAAGTAGGCCCCCAGGCCGGAGCGCCACTTCTGGGCGTTAAAGGCGGTGAGGACCGGGGACTCCTCTCCCGGTCCCAGAGCGGGCAGGTTCCAGGCCGCCTCGGTGTCGGTGGTGAGGGTGAAGTGGACCCCGTCCTCCCACTGGTAGAGGGCCAGGCTGTCCTCGTATCCCTCCGCCGGCTCGGTCATGGGAGTGAAGTACCCCTGCGCCCAGAGCTCCTCCAGGGTCCCGGTGACCACCTCCAGGCCGTGGGTCTCCCCGAAGGCCCAGGCCACGGCGGCCTTCTCCCCCTGGGTGAGCCCGGTGAGGCCGGAGAGGTCCAGTCCCACCTGGGTGACCCCCTCATTGAGGCCGGGGTCGGCCGCCCACAGGTCCTCCAGCACCTGGAGGTAGAGCCCGCAGCGGTCGTCGGTGTCCCCGCTGTCTGCCGTCAGGGCATACACCGGCCCCAGCTGGCCCGGGTAGCTCTCGGCCACTGCTCCGTTCCAGGTCACAGTGAGCAGCATACCGGACCGCAGGTCGGAGACCTGGGCGGGCTCCCCGTCCACCGTCACTACAGTGTCCCCGTCCGTGCCGAAGGTAAAGATGGCAGTACCCCCATAGGGGCCGTCCTCCCCCTCGGCCAGCAGGCCGTCCCCCACCAGGCGGCAGGTCATGACAGCAGAGTCCTCCCCCGTCGGAGCCGGCGTCTCTGTCCCCGCCGGGGCAGTGGAGGGCGGAGTGAGCACCTCTCCCGCCGGGGCAGCGCACCCCGCCGCCAGGGCCAGGAGCAGGGCGGCGGCTGTGATGGTTCGTTTCCGCATGATATGTCCCTCCTTTTGCCCTTTTAGACGGAGAACGGAATGTTTGGTTCCCCTTTCTGGAAAAATCCCCTTGACATTTCTGCAAAAAGCAGTATGATAAGCAAAAGACGAATTTATAAATTTTTGTTTAGGAGGTGATCCCATGACCCAGCGGGAGGCCCAGATCCTCCAGTGGATTCAGGAGAACCCCATGATCTCCCAGCAGGAGCTGGCGGACAAGGCGGGCATCACCCGCTCGTCGGCGGCGGTCCACATCTCCAACCTGATGAAAAAGGGGTACATCGCCGGCAAGGGCTACATCATCCGCACCGCCCCCTACGCGGTGGTGGTGGGGGGCGTCAACCTGGATATCGGCGGCACCCCCTTCGCCCCTCTGGTAGGGCAGGACTCCAACCCCGGCCGGGTGCGAACCAGCCTGGGCGGGGTGGGCCGGAACATCGCCCACAACATGGCCCTGCTGGGCCTGGACGTGCGCCTCATCACCGCCCTGGGGGACGACCTCAACGCCCAGAAGATCACCACCTCCTGCATCGAGCTGGGCATCGACCTGGCCCCCTCCCTCCAGGTGCCCGGGGGGACCACCTCCACCTACCTCTTCCTCACCAATGAGAAGGGGGACATGGCCCTGGCGGTCTCCGACATGGAGATCTACGACCACCTGACCCCCCGGTACCTCTCCACCAAGGAGCAGCTGCTGAACAACGCCCGGCTGGTGGTCTGCGACACCAACATCCCGGCGGAGACCCTCCAGTGGATCGCCGAGAACTGCCGGGCCCCGGTCTTTGTGGACCCGGTCTCCACCGCCAAGGCGGGGAAGGTGAAGCCTGTCCTGGGGAGGCTCCACACCCTCAAGCCCAACCGCATCGAGGCCGAGCTCCTCTCCGGGGTGGCCATTACCGATGACAAGAGCCTCTCCGCCGCCGCCGACGCCCTCCTGGCCACCGGCCTCCACCGGGTCTTCATCAGCCTGGGCGGGGAGGGGGTCTACGCCGCCGACCACCTGGGGGGCCGGATCAAGGTCCCCTGCGGCCCGGCCCGGATGGTGAACACCACCGGCTGCGGCGACGCCTTCATGGCCGCCCTGGCCTGGGGCTGGCTGGAGGGCCTGGGCCTGGAGGAGGCCGCCCGGGCGGGGCTGGCCGCCTCGGCCATCGCCATGGAGGGGGCCGAGACCATCAACCCGGAGATGAGCGCCGCCGCCCTCCGGCGGCGGCTGGACCTGCTTCCTCCCGCGGGCCCCTCGGAAGGCAGGGATGCCCTGTGAGCTTCTGGCTGATCCAGGCCCTGGGCCTGACGGGCTCCCTCATCTCCCTCACCTCCCTCCAGAGCGGGAGCCGGCGGAAAATCCTGCTGCTGCAGATCTTCTGCTGTGTCCTGTGGATCACCCATTATGCCCTGCTAGGGGCCTTCACCGGCGTGCTCACCAACCTGCTGGGCCTCCTCCGGGGGATCGTGTGCGCCAACAACCACCGGAGGTGGGCCTCCAGCCGGTGGTGGCTGGCCTTCTTCCTGGTGTGCTACGGCCTGTCCCC
>DWWJ01000163.1 GCA_019119795.1 Candidatus Intestinimonas pullistercoris | reverse complement strand
CGCGCAAGCAGCCTTTTTACCACCTGCTTATCACGAAAGCCGTAGTATTCTGCAACTTCTCGTTGGGTTTTCCCCTCTGCCAGCATTGCCTTGATTTCTGGCAACAGTACTTGAACGTGTGTGTATTTCCGCTTTTCCATAACAAGACCCCCTGATGTAGTTTATTTTCCTACATCAGGGGGCCTTTTGTCACTGTCCGTTTTTACTGGACCGGTTCAGAATGATCCGGAGCCCGCTCTTTTTATTCTGCCGAACTGCTTGCCTCCACATTGATTTGAAAGGAGGTCAGGCTCCTTTGACAGCCATTTTTCTCGTAGAAAGGCTCCAGCCCGGGCTGAGCACCGAAGTACAGAAGAGTCGTGGTGTTGGCTTTCGCGAGCTGGAGCAGCTGGCTGCCCACCCCCTGATGCTGGTATTCCGGGAGCACCAGCAATTCCGTGATGGTCCCGAAAAAACAGCCGTCGGTCAGGAGCCGCAGGCAGCCCACGAGGGTGCGGCCATCGTAGGCAGTGATATTCTGCGTTTTATGCAGCGCGGCCTGGGTTTTCTGAAGATCATAGTCTCCCGGCCAGACCTGGCTGACAAGAGAGAGAAACGTGGAGGCCTCCAGTTTCTGGTCGTCCACATGGTATTCCATTGGCTTACCTCCTCTGAGCACGGAAATGGTGCCGCGGTTCCGGCCGTGGGCTGGTATGTTTTGTCCCTGTCCCGCATACCTCTTACCAGAAGGAGGGGCGGACATGGCATTTCTGGAACGGATGGGGAATTGGATCTGGAACCCGTGGCTGCTGGGGGCTTTTCTGCTGCTGGGGCTTTATTACTCGATCCGCAGCGGCTGGTTTCAGCTTTTCGGCCTTCGCCTGTGGCTGCGGGCCACGCTGGGAGCCCTGCTCCGGCCCAGAAAGCGGGGGAGAAGGGGGAACGGCCTGACCCAGCTCCAGGCCCTTTCCACCGCCCTGGCCTCCACCATCGGCACCGGCAGCATCGCCGGGGTGGCCACCGCCATTTTCTATGGCGGCCCGGGGGCGGTATTCTGGATGTGGATATCCGCCCTTCTGGGCATGATGACGGGATGCGCGGAAAAAATCCTGGCGGTCCGCTACCGCCGCCGTACGGCGGACGGGGGCTGGCAGGGGGGACCCATGGAGTACATGGAGCAGGGGCTGGGGCTTCGCCCCCTGGCCCTGTGCTTCTCTCTTTTCTGTGTGGCGGCCTCCATCGGCGGCGGGGATATGGTCCAGGCCAACTCCATCGCCACTGCACTGGAGCACGCCTTCGGCTGGGACCGGCTGGCAGTGGGCGCGGTCACCGCGCTGCTTACCGGCGTGGTCGTTCTGGGGGGCATCCGCCGCATCGGGCAGGTCAGTGAGAAGCTGGTGCCGATGATGGCCCTGCTCTTTCTGGCAGGGGGAGGAGTGGTGCTCTGCTGTCATGCCGCCGCTGTCCCGGAGGCCCTCTCCCGGATCGTCACGGGGGCCTTCACGCCCAAGGCGGCCCTGGGGGGCGGCATGGGCTACGGCATGGCCACGGCCATGCGCTATGGGGTGGCCCGCGGCGTCTTTACCAACGAGGCGGGACTGGGCTCTTCCGCCATGGCACACGCCGCCGCGGAGGTCTCTGAGCCGGCGGAGGAGGGGATGTGGGGCATCTTTGAGGTCTTTGTGGCCACCTTGGTCATCTGCACCGTCACCGCCCTGGTGATCCTCACCTCTGGCGTCTACCAGGAGGAGGCAGCCCTGGCCGCCATCCAGAGCGGCACTGTAGACAGCTCCATGGTGGGCTCCGCCCTCTCGGCCGCCGCCTTTTCCACGGTGCTGGGGCGGTGGGGAGGCCCCTTTGTGGCCCTCTGCCTGCTGCTCTTCGCCTTTTCGTCCCTCCTGGGCTGGAGCTATTACGGGGAACAGGGCCTGCGCTACCTTACCGGGACGGACCGCTGGACCGGCCTCTACCGGCTGGCCTTTCTGGCCTTCCTGGTCCTGGGCAGCGCGGGGGAGGTGGGAGCCGTCTGGCAGGTGGCCGACATCTGCAACGGCATGATGGCCCTGCCGAATCTGGCCGCCCTGTTCCTCCTGGCGCCGGAGGCGCTGGACCTGCTTCGCCGCTGGACGGCGCGGCAGCGGGAAAACCGATAGGCAAGGGGAAGGCCCCGCTCCCGGCAAGCACCGGGAGCGGGGCCTTGCGTCAAAGACTCAGAGAGGCCGCTCCTGGTCCCGGCGGAGCTTTTCCTGGAACTCCTTGATTGAGGTCACGGTGCAGAGCAGAGCGACCACCAGGATGGAGGTGGCGCTGGCCGAGACACGTTCCATAAGGACGTCCCCCAGCGACATGGGGAGGACCGTAGAGAGGATGTCCAGCACCACAAAAAGGATCAGCCCTGCCCCAGGAGAGAGGCGCTTCAGGAAGACCAGAGAGCGGGGCAGGGCGGAGGCCACCAGGTCCAAAGGAAGCCCTGTCAGAAGGACAAAGAGAAAGTAGAGGAGGAGACTTCCAAAAGACTCGTACCGGAACCCCAGGAAGCCCATCAGGGTCCCGCTGACCAAAGCCAAAACAGCCAGAATACCGAAGACCAGGAGGACCAGGATGCCCCCTCCCAGCAGGTCAGCAAGGAGGGCCTTCCAACTCTTTTTCAAGGATGAGGTACCCCCGTCAGGCGGCCCCTAGAATGGGGACAGTGACAGCGCCGGGGAGGGATTCCGCCGGCTCGTCGTCCTCCTGGGCAGACGGCTCCTGGGGGGTGATAGGCTCCTCCGGCGCCGCCTTCCCGTCGATGGTGAGGGTATAGGCGGTAAGGATAGAGGCCTCTTCGCCCTCCGCCTGGGGAGCGTGGTCGATGGTGACCTGGTCTCCCACATTCAGAAGGACGGCCACAGGGTTTTGGACCGCGGAGATCGTGTAATAGACCTCGCCGCCCTCCAGACGGATAAAGTAGTAGGTGGTGCCCTCCAGGACAGCGGAGCGGATATCATCCACCACGCCGGAGACCTGAGTTTCCGGCCGCTCCTCCGGCTCCGCGATGCCCCGCTCGGCCAGCAGCTGCGTATAGGCCTGCTCACAGGCGGAGACACTGGAGGCCACCGTGACCAGCTGATACTGGGCCACGTTGACCATGGCGTAGCTCTTCACCAGGTTGGTGTCGTCCTTCAGGGGGATGAAGTAGGTGGGCTCCCCGGCGATGTTCAGCAGGAGGGGGAAGGTGGCGATATAGCCCAGGTCCTGGACCTCGCCCTCAGCGGAGGCCATGGCGGCGTATTCGGTGGCGCCGGGGGCGTCATAGAACCGGGTCTCCTTGGTGCGCTGGTTGGAGAGGAGGAAGCCCAGGTTAGACTGGTCGGCGTTGGCGGAGGTGATGCCGGTATAGACATACACGTCGTCGTTGAGGGCGATATAGTTGTAGCCCTCCGTGGTGAGGGTCACATCCCGCTGGCCCAGAATAGAGTTGAAGAAGCCGTTGACCAGAGTGCCGTGGTAGTCATACTGCTCCATGATGAGGGCGGGGGTATAGACGTTATCCACCCAAGTGGGCACCATGGTTTCCACGTCGTCATAGTAGGTGCACTCGCCGGTGATGGCGTTGACCAGGACGGCCCCCTGAATGTCGGTGCCGCCGAAGAGGCCGATGGTCTTCACCACCCGGGGGGCGATCCACCAGGGCTGGCCCTCCTCGTCGATCTCAAACTGGGGGGTATCAAACATAAAGGTGGGGTAGTGGAAACGCAGGTGACGCATGATGTTGCGGTTAAGGGGCTCCGAGAAGGAGTATTTCATACCCTCCTGGAGCCGGACCACAGTGGCCTCCTGGGTCACCATGTCCACCAGCACATAGGCGGGGAGGCCCTGGCTCCGGTTGGTGAACCATTTGATGAGGTCTGCGTAGGCGATGGGGGCCACCCGGACGGGCCGGCCCTGGTAGTTGATCTGGGTGGAGTCGTTGGAGTACTCGAACTGGCTCACCATGTCGCTGAGGGTGCCCATCTGGCGGTCGCCCAGGTATTCGGCGGAGTCCCGGTCCAGAGTGGGGATCTTGTCAAAGGAGATCTGGGTGATGTCCTGGGCGAAGTTTCCGTCCTGGACGGTGAGGAGATCCCGGTAATCCGCCGCCCGGAAGATGGGCAGGGAGATCAGGGAACCCACCAGACCCACCGCCAGCACCAGGAGGATGATGACTCCTGCAGGGAGGCACTGGGACTTAACGAACCGGAAATACTCCCGCACCCCGCCGTTGGGGTCGATCTGGAAGCCGGAGTTAAAGAGCGTACACACCATAAACACCAGGCACAGCAGAACGAGAAAGAAGTAGAAGTCGCTGTCCTGGAAATTCAGGGCGGGGAGGGCGAGATAAAAATAGACCAGGCCAAATACCAGTGTCACCAGCAGGCTGGTGAGGACACGGGCAGCCTTGCTCTTGGGCTTGCGCGGTTTTTTGACGTTCATAGTCAGTTCCTCATTACAAATAAATAATAGAGATAGGCTCAGGCCATCTGGGCCTCGACAGCGGACTCAGTGGCCTGCATGGCCTGAAGGGTCAGGTCCAGCAGCTTGTCCAGGTCCCAGCCCAGCAGCTCAGCCCCCTGTTGGATGACCTCCCGGGAGCACCCGGCGGCGAACTTCTTGTCCTTGAATTTTTTCTTCAGGGACTTGAGCTCCATGTCTGAACAGCTCTTGGAGGGGCGCATGAGGGCGGCGGCGCCGATGAGCCCTGTGAGCTCGTCGCAGGCAAAGAGGACCTTTTCCATCTCGTGCTCCGGCTTGATGTCGCAGACCAGTCCCCATCCATGGCTGGCGGCAGCGCGGATCATGGACTCCTCCACGCCGGCCTCCCGCATGAGGGCCTGGGACTTGACGCAGTGCTCCTCCGGCCACATCTCAAAGTCCAAATCGTGGAGGAGGCCCACGATGGACCAGAACTCCGCCTCGTCCCCATACCCGAGCTCCCGGGCAAACCAGCCCATGACGGCCTCTACCGTCAAGGCGTGACGAATGTGAAAGGGCTCCTTATTATACTGCTTCAGCAGGTCCAGGGCCTGCTCTCGGGTGAGCTGCATTGCTGATACACTCCTTTTATTTGGGCTTGTAACAAGTTATAGCATACTCAGCCACGGATTGCAATGGCAGGGGACCTTTCTCCGGTCGGAGGTCCTGATGGGAGAGGGGAAAGGACGGCCGGCGCAGGGCCCTCTGGCGGCCGGAGGAAAAATTTTAAAAGATTTTGCATTTTCCTCTTGACGAGCAGTGGGAAAGTGGTTATAATAATCCACGTTGTCCAGTTCCGTGGAGAGATGGCTGAGCTGGTCGAAGGCGCACGATTGGAAATCGTGTAGGCGTTGATAGCGTCTCGAGGGTTCGAATCCCTCTCTCTCCGCCAAAACAAAAGCCGACTTGTTTCGACAAGTCGGCTTTTGTTTTGGGTCCCGTTCCTGCGGAGCAGGCCGGGCAGGACCTGCCCTTTTTGGCTCTGTAAGAAAAGCAACCTGACTGTATCCTCTGTTGTCCTCCGGATTCCTGCGCAATTCTCTGGTTGCGCCTCTGGCCCTGCCGTGGTAGAATAAATATGATCACAGGATGGAGGAGCGTATGGTTATTCTAGGCATCGACCCCGGCTTTGCCATCGTGGGCTTCGGGGTGCTGGAGGCGGACCGTGGACGGCAGCGGCTGCTCCGCTGCGGTACCATCACCACTCCGGCCGGGCGGCCCCTGCCCGCCCGGCTGGTCCAAATCGAGGATGATATGTCCCAGCTCCTGGAGACCTTCCGGCCCGGGGCTATGGCGGTGGAGGAGCTCTTCTTCAACAATAATGTCACCACCGGCATCGGTGTGGCCCAGGCCAGGGGGGTCATCCTGGCGGCGGCAGAGCGGGCCGGGGTCCCCATCTTTGAATACTCGCCCTCCCAGGTCAAGCAGGCGGTGGCGGGCTACGGCAAGGCGGAAAAGCGTCAGGTCATGGAGATGACCCGGCGGCTTCTGGGCCTCTCCGCCGTCCCCAGGCCGGATGACGCCGCCGACGCGGTGGCTATCGCCCTGTGCCATGCCCGGTCCTCCACCTCGCGGCTGGCTCTGCTGGACCCGGCCACCCCTGGCAGCGGGCGGTACGCCGTCCGGGACCGGGGCGGAGATTTCTCCCGATAAGGCGGTTTTGTCATGTTTTATTATGTGCAGGGCCAAGTGGCCCATGTGGCTCCCTATCTGGCGGTCATCGACTGCGGAGGCGTCGGGTATGCCTGCCACACCACCAACCACACTCTCTCCCGGCTGAAAAAAGGGGAACGGGCCACGCTCTACACCTACCTCAACGTCCGGGAGGGTGTCTTCGATCTCTATGGCTTTGCCAGCGAGGAGGAGCGAAACTGTTTTGAACTCCTGATCGGGGTCTCCGGCGTAGGGCCCAAGGCGGCGCTGTCCATCCTCTCCTCCTCCACACCGGAGACTCTGGCCATGAGCATCATCACCGGGGATGAAAAGGCCCTCACCGTGGCCCCCGGCATCGGCAAGAAGATCGCCCAGCGGGTCATCCTGGAGCTGAAAGACAAGCTGGCCAAGGGCCAGCTCGCCGCTCCGGGCGGAGAGAGCTATGGCGGCACCGGGGTCACCGTCATCCCGGAGAACAAGGCCAGCGAGGCCGCCGCCGCCCTGGCGGTGCTGGGCTACTCCCAGGCCGAGATCGGCGTGGCCCTCAAGGGCATCGACCTGGACTCCCTCAAGCTGGAGGAGGTCATCAAGCAGGCCCTGAAGAAGATGGTAAAGGGATGAGCCTATGGCGGGAAAAGAGCACAGACTAGGGCCGCTTTCTCTGGCTGGCAGGAAGTCTCATCCCGATAAAAAGGAGACACAACATTGAGCATCGACTTTTCTGACACCGGCTTTGAGACGGAGGAGCCCCTTGTCGCCACCACCCTCACCCGGGAGGACGAGAACGAGGGCTCTCTGCGCCCCAAGACTCTCCGGGAGTACATCGGACAGGAGAAGGCCAAGGGGAACCTGGAGGTCTTCATCCAGGCTGCCAAGATGCGGGGCGAGCCTCTGGACCATGTGCTCCTCCATGGCCCGCCCGGCCTGGGCAAGACCACCCTCAGCGGCATCATCGCCAACGAGATGGGGGTCAACATCCGCATCACCTCCGGCCCTGCTATTGAGAAGCCGGGGGACCTGGCGGCCCTGCTCACCAACTTGAGTGAAAACGACATCCTCTTTGTGGACGAGATCCACCGCCTCAACCGGCAGGTGGAGGAGATTTTATACCCGGCCATGGAGGACTTCGCCATCGACATCATCATCGGCAAGGGTCCTGCCGCCAACTCCATCCGGCTGGACCTGCCCCGGTTCACCCTGATCGGGGCCACCACCCGGGCGGGGCAGCTCTCCGCCCCCCTTCGGGACCGCTTCGGCGTCACCTTGCGGCTGGAGCTCTACACCCCGGAGGAGCTCTGCCTCATCGTCACCCGCTCGGCGGGCATTCTGGAGGTGCCCATTGAGCGGGAGGGGGCCATGGAGATCGCCAAGCGCAGCCGGGGCACCCCCCGCATCGCCAACCGGATGCTCCGGCGGGTCCGGGACTTTGCCCAGGTAAAGGCCGGGGGCGTCATCACCCAGAATGTGGCCGACCAGGCCCTCACGGCCCTGGAAGTGGACCATTTGGGCCTGGACGCCATCGATCGGCGGATGCTCACCAGCATCATCCAGCACTACGGCGGAGGCCCGGTGGGCCTGGAGACCCTGGCTGCCACCATCAATGAGGAGGCGGTCACTCTGGAGGATGTCTACGAGCCCTATCTGATGCAGATGGGCTTCCTCACCCGGACCCCCCGGGGCCGGTGCGTCACCCGGCGGGCCTATGAGCACCTGGGGCTGGCCGTCCCGGCCGGGACCTTCGGCCTGGACCAGCTCTCCCTATGACCAAGGGCTACATCCGGGAGATCTTCCTGAACCGTCCTCTCCCAGAGGACTCCTATCTGGCAGCCCTGCCTGCCCTGGCCCCCCTGCGGGCGGGGGAGCGTCTGGATTTGAACGCCCCGGTGACCTTCCTGGTAGGGGAGAACGGCAGCGGCAAGTCCACCCTTCTGGAGGGAGTAGCAGTGGCCATGGGCTTCAACCCGGAGGGAGGCACCCGGAATTTCTCCTTCTCTACCCGGGACACCCACTCGGCCCTGGGGGACTATCTCACCGTCTCCCGAAGCGCCTACCCCCGGGACGGCTTCTTTTTGAGGGCCGAGAGCTTTTACAACACGGCCAGTTACTTAGAGGACGCCTACCAGGCAGAGCTTCACTTGGGGACAGGGACTCCCTATGGGATGCGCTCCCTCCACGCCCAGTCCCACGGGGAGAGCTTCCTGGCCCTGGTACAGAACCGCTTTGGCGGAGAGGGGGTCTACCTCCTGGACGAGCCGGAGGCCGCACTGTCCCCGGCCAGACAACTCACCCTGCTGGGGCAGATACATCAACTAGTGGGGGAGGATTCCCAGTTCCTCATCGCCACCCACTCGCCCATCCTTATGGCTTACCCGGGAGCCTATCTCTATCTCCTCTCAGAAGGGGGCATCCAAAGGGTGGACTACCGGGAGACGGAGCACTACCTGCTCACCAAGCGCTTTTTGGAGGACCCGGAGCGGATGCTCCGCTATCTCTTTTCCGAAGACGATACCATTTGACGAAAGGACTGTCGCTGATATGGGTAAATTATTCGGGACCGACGGCATCCGGGGCGTAGTCAACGCGGGGCTGGATGCCGAGCTGGCTTACAAGGTAGGGCTGGCCGCCGCCCAGGTCCTTGGGGACGAGACTGGAAAAAAGCCGCTGGTGGCCATCGGCAAGGATACCCGCATCTCCTCCGACCTGCTGGAGGGGGCGCTGGTGGCGGGACTGTGCTCTGCCGGGGCCGACGTGCTCCATCTGGGCGTGGTGCCCACCCCCGCCGTGGCCTGGATCACGGTGGACCGGGGCGCGGACGCCGGCATCGTCATCTCCGCCTCCCACAACCCCTTTGAGCACAACGGCATCAAGATCTTCAACGGCCAGGGGTTCAAGCTCTCTGACGAGCTGGAGGGCAGGATCGAGGACATCGTGCTCTCCGGAGCCCAGGTGCCCCGGGCCACCCATGAGCACATCGGCAAAGTCCTCTACACCGAAGACCGGGCCCGGGACGACTACATCGACCATTTGGCCGCCACGGTGGGCAACCAACTCTCCGGCCTGCGTATCCTGGTGGACTGCGCCAACGGCGCGGCATCCTCCACCGCCCCCCAGCTCTTTGACCGCTTTGATGACCTCCACTGCGACATTATCAACGCCGACCCCGATGGCGTGAACATCAACACCAACTGCGGCTCCACCCACCTGGACAGCCTGGCGGCCATGGTGAAGGCGGGAGGCTACGATGTGGGCATCGCCTTCGACGGGGATGCCGACCGCTGCCTGGCGGTGAGCGAGGAGGGGACCCCCATCGACGGGGACCAAATCATGGCTGCCTGCGGCCGCTTCCTCAAGGAACAGGGACGCCTGAGCGGGGACACCATCGTGGCCACCGTCATGTCCAACATCGGCCTCCACCGCTTTGGCGCCGACAACGGCATCCAGGTGGTCTGCACGGATGTGGGGGACCGGAACGTCCTGGAGCGGATGCTGCGGGACGGCTTCGTCCTGGGCGGAGAGCAGTCCGGACACACCATCTTCCTGGAGCACTCCACCACCGGAGACGGCCAGCTCACAGCCCTTCAGTTTTTGCATATTCTGCAAAAGTCCGGCCTGCGGGCCTCCCAGCTGGTAGGGGACTGCCGCCAGTACCCCCAGGTGCTGGTCAATGTGGCCGTCACTGACAACGCCCAAAAGCAGCGGATTATGTCCTCTCAGGCCCTGAAGGAGGCCATTTCTGCCCGGGAAGCCGCCCTGAGCGGCAACGGCCGCATCCTGGTGCGGCCCTCCGGCACAGAGGCCCTGATCCGGGTCATGGTGGAGGCCGAGACTGTCGAAGGCGCCGCCGGTTGTGCAGAGGAACTGGCAAATCTCATAAAAACCCTTTGAGATTTTGGAAAATCCTAAAATAATCTGCATAAATGCTTGACATCTGGGGTGGTTTCGCCCTATAATAGGCAAGGAGTCTTGGAATGAAGCCAGCAGATACTGACCAAAACCCGCTGACAGATGAGGAACTGTGCCGTCTGGCCGCCTCAGGAGACCGGGTCGCCGAGGAGGCCCTGGTGGTGCGTTACCGTTGGCTGGTGCGCGCCTGTGCCCGTCCCTACTTTTTGGCCGGCGGAGACAGTGAAGACCTCATTCAGGAGGGCATGGTGGGACTGCTGAACGCGATCCGGGAGTTTTCGCCGGAAAAGGGGAGCCCCTTTCGCGCTTATGCCGAGACCTGCATCCGTCACCGCATCCTCTCCGCCGTTCGGGCGGCGGCCAGAGATAAACACACTCCGCTGAACCACTATGTCTCCTTTGAAACCCCTCTTACAGACGGGAACACCGACAGTTATCCATTCAGCGCAGCCCGGCAGCCGCAGCAGAACCCTGAGGATATGTTTATCAGCAGGGAGGAGCGCCGGGAACGGCTCGGTACGCTCAAGGGACAGTTATCCAGCTTAGAGGCGAAGATCCTGGAACTCTATCTCCGCGGACACTCCTATCTGGAGATCGCGGAGCGGGTGGACCGGTCCCCGAAAGCGGTGGACAACGCCGTACAGCGCATCCGGCGCAAGGTGGCGCGGCACTTTTCTTCCGGCGATTTCAGCGAAAGCTGAACGCAATATTACAGACCCAGCACTGTCGGTTTATTCCGGACCTGGGCAAACAGTCAAAGAGAGGGAAAAGATCATGTACGAAGACAAGACACTTGTATGTAAGGAATGCGGCCAGGAGTTCGTGTTCACCGCCGGTGAGCAGGAGTTCTACGCGGAGCGCGGCTTCCAGAACGAGCCCCAGCGCTGCAAGTCCTGCCGGGATGCCCGCAAGGCCGCTGCCCGCGGTCCCCGCGAGTATTTCACCGCTACCTGCGCTGCCTGCGGCGGCGAGGCGAAGGTTCCCTTTGAGCCCAAGTCCGACCGTCCTGTGTACTGCAGCGAGTGCTTCGCCCGTATGCGCGAGGAGCAGGGCCGCTGATTCCTTTTCATGGAATAAGTCATTCGTTCAAAAGACCGGCATAGCCTTGGGGGCTATGCCGGTTTTTTGCCGCCAGAACGGGAGTGAAAAAGGTTTCTGAGAAAAAGTGAAAATTCCTATTGAAAAATAGGGAACGATGGGGTATACTAAAGCATACCCTAAATCCTAGTTTTTTGGAGGTCTATTTTATGATTACCAAGGATACCATCATTGGCGATATTCTGGACATCGCGCCCGAGACGGCCCCTGTCTTCCTTTCCATCGGGATGCACTGCCTGGGCTGCCCCTCTTCCCGTGGCGAGACTGTGGAGCAGGCCTGCATGGTCCACGGCGTGGACGTGAATGCCCTCCTGGAGAAGATCAACTCCATGGTCCCGGCCGCGAAATAAGACTGACAGGAAAAAAGCGGAGCGGCGTTGGCCGCTCCGCTTTTTCTCCGATAGAGAGGTGAGCACATGAGACCCATCGCCCTGTCCCCGCGCCTGCTGGCTCTGGCCCGGCAGGTGCCTCAGGGAGTCCGCTTCGCGGATGTGGGGACCGATCACGCCCGGCTGCCGGTCTGGCTCCTGGAGCACGGGGTCATCGACCACGCCATCGCCACAGACCTTCGGGAGGGGCCCCTGGAGCGGGCTCGGGAGACGGCACGGAGGCACGAATTGACAGACCGCATCTCCTTCCGGCTGGGAGACGGGCTTGCCCCATTGGAGCGGGGAGAGGCAGACCTGTGTGCCATCGCCGGCATGGGGGGGGAGACCATCGCCGGCATTCTGGCCGCCGCACCCTGGGCGGGGGAGGGGGGGACCCGGTTCCTGCTCCAGCCCATGTCCTCCATCCCGGAGCTACGGGGCTGGCTGTGGCGGAACGGCTTTCGCATTGAGCGTGAGGAGCTGATCCAGGAGGGGGAGACCCTGTATGTCTCCTTGACGGTCTCAGCGGGGCCCATGTCCCCCCTCACCCCGGCAGAGGAATGGGCCGGGCAGCAGCGCCAGGGGATGGCTGCCCCTCTGCGGAGCCTGTACCTGACTAGGCTCACCAGCCGGGTCCAGGGGGCTCTGGAGGGCCTTCGGAGGTCCACCCGTCCGGAGGACCTCCGGCGCCTCCCCGAGTGGGAGGCGTTGGCCCAGGGCCTGGAAGAAATGAAAAAGGAGTGGGAAGCATGGCAGCGGTAAAGGATATTTTTCACTATCTGGACAGCATCGCCCCTTTTGCCACCCAGCTGGATTTTGACAATGCCGGATTTCTGGTGGGCAGGGGGGACCGGCAGGTCCACCGCCTGCTGGTCTCTCTGGATATCACAGAGGAGGTGGCCAGGGAGGCCGTGGAGCGGGGGGCGGAGCTGGTGGTCTCCCACCACCCGGTGATCTTCCACCCGGCCAAATCGGTGACCGACGCCGACCCGGTGGGGCGGACCCTGCTGGCCCTCATCGAGGGAGGGGTGGCGGCCATCTGTGCCCACACCAATCTGGACGCCTCGGTAGGCGGTGTCAACGACGCCCTGGCCCAGCGGCTGGGGCTCACCGACCTGAGCGTCCTGGAGCCCTCCGGCGTGGATGGGGAGGGCCACACCATCGGCATCGGCCGGGTGGGGACTCTGGCGGGCGGAGAGGCCCCCGGCCTGGCGGCCTTCGCCGCCCAGGTCAAGGAGGCCCTGGGGGCCAATGGCGTCCGCTATGTGGACGCCGGGAAGCCGGTCCGCCGGGTGGCGGTGGGCGGCGGCGCCTGCGGGGATATGCTGGAGCTGGCCCACGCCCAGGGCTGCGACACCTTTGTGACCTCCGACGTGAAGTACAACCAGTTCCTGGACGCAAGGGACCTGGGAGTCAACCTCATCGACGCCGGACACTATCCCACGGAGAACGTGGTCTGCCCCGTGCTGGTCCAGAAGCTGCGGGAGGCCTTCCCGGAGGTAGAGGTCCTGCCCACGGATCGGCACAAAGAGGTTTTTTCCTACCTGTAGGGGTTGCGTCTACAGGGGCTTTATGATAGAATAGAGCAGTTATTTGAGACTTTCAGAAGGGGACGAATCCAATGTCAGGACATTCCAAGTGGCATAATATCCAGAAGACCAAAGGCGCCGCCGACGCCAAGCGCTCCCAGATTTTTACCAAGATCGCCCGTGAGATGATCGTGGCGGTAAAGCAGGGCGGCAGCGGTGATCCCAACAATAACTCCCGCCTGGCCACCGTCATTGCCAAGGCCAAGGCCGCCAATATGCCCAACGACAACATCAAGCGCACCATCGACAAGGCTCTGGGCTCCGGCAACGCCGACAACTACGAGAACGTGGTCTATGAGGGCTACGGCCCCTGCGGCGTGGCCGTCATCGCGGAGGCCCTTACGGATAACCGCAACCGCACCGCGCCGGAGGTCCGCCACTATTTTGACAAGTTCGGCGGCAATCTGGGCGCCACTGGCTGCGTATCCTGGTCCTTTGACCGGAAGGGCGTCATCGTCATTGAGAGGGAGGACCTGGACGAGGACACCGTCATGATGGACGCCCTGGACGCTGGCGCCGACGATATGCAGGCCGACGAGGACTGCTTCGAGATCACCACCACCCCTGAGGCCTTCGGCGAGGTCCTGGCCAAGATGGAGGAGAAGGGCTATACCTTTGCTTCTGCCGGCGTGGACATGGTCCCCCAGAACTATGTCAAGCTGGAGAAGGAAGAGGACATCAAGAACATGGAAAAGCTCATTGACATGCTGGAGGAGAACGACGACGTCCAGAATGTCTACCACAACTGGGAGCAGGACTAAGCGCCTGCGCGCAGAGAAAGCCCGGGCCGCGCCATGCGGTCCGGCTTTTCGTCTGTCCGGCGGGCGGCTACTGTCCCGGAAACAGAGGGACGCCGGAGGCAGTCAGCCTCCGGCGTCCATATTCGCAAGTAAGCCTGTAAGCCGGGTTCTGTCATTGAAGACAGCCATCTATCTAGACGCGCCGTTGCCGGCGTGTTCCAGCCACCTCCTCGGGACGGCCGGGCCGGCCTGTGTGTCCCTCCACGGTGTTGCTCCGGATAGAGTTTACAGCGATGGGCAGTTTCCAGCCATCGGGTGAGCTCTTACCTCGCCTTTCCACCCTTACCCCGTAAGACACGGGGCGGTATCTCTCTGTTGCACTTTTCCTAGAGTCGCCTCCGGCGGATGTTATCCGTTATCCTCGCCCTGTGGAGCCCGGACTTTCCTCATGGACGGCCTTTCGGCACTGTCCACGCGGCTGCCCAGCCTACTTGCAAGTCGTTATTATAACGGAAATAGACGGGAATGTCAAACAGAGGTTTTCCCGAGCATGGTCCCACAAGATGACTTGGGTGGATTCGATTGAAATATTGCCATGGATAGGATATAATAACAACGACTGAAAACGGGAAAGAAAGGGGGAACGGCTATGGCCGCCACCATTCAGGAATATCTGGCCGGTCTCAGGGGAAAGACAGTGGCCGTCATCGGCATCGGCGTGTCCAATACGCCGCTGATCAAGATGCTGCTTCGCTCCGGCATCCGGGTCACCGCCTGCGATAAGAAGCGCCGGGAGGAGTTTGGAGGTCTGGCTGAGGAGCTGGAGAGCCTGGGGGCTGAGCTGCGCCTGGGGCCGGACTACCTCAGGGGACTGGACCAGGACGTGATTTTTCGGACGCCCGGCCTGCGGCCCGACGTCTCCGAGCTGCTGCTGGCCCAGGCCAAGGGGAGCGTAGTCACCTCCGAGATGGAGGTCTTCTTCCAGGTCTGCCCCTGCCACACCATCGCCGTCACCGGCAGCGACGGCAAGACCACCACCACCACGATCATCGCGGAGCTCTTGAAAAAGGCGGGGTATCACACCTTTGTGGGGGGGAACATCGGCAAGCCCTTGCTGCCCGATGTGGACGGCATGGTCCCGGAGGATTACGCCGTGCTGGAGCTCTCCTCCTTCCAGCTCATGACCATGGACCAGAGCCCGGAGATCGCCGTGGTCACCAATCTGGCGCCCAACCATCTGGATGTCCACAAGTCCATGGCGGAGTACATCGCTGCCAAGGAAAATATCTTTACCCATCAGGGACCGGAAGGGAAGGCCGTCTTCAACTATGACAATGCCATCACCCGGGAATTCTCGGAGTCGGCCCCGGGACAGGCGGTGCTGTTCAGCCGCCGCCAGGAGCTGACCCAGGGGGTCTATGTCAAGGACGGCGCCATCTGGGTCTCCAACCGGGAAGGGAGCCGGGCCGTCCTGCCCCTCGCGGACATCCTGCTGCCCGGAGAGCACAATGTGGAGAACTATATGGCCGCCATTGCCGCGGTGGACGGTCTGGTGCCCGACGAGGTCATCCGGGCCTTCGCGGCCCAGTTTGCCGGAGTGGAGCACCGCATCGAGCTGGTGCGGACCCTGGATGGGGTGCGCTATTATAACGACTCCATCGCCTCCAGTCCCTCCCGGACCATCGCCGGCCTGCGCTCCTTCCGGGAGAAGGTCATCCTCATCGCCGGAGGCTATGACAAGCACATCCCCTTCGACGCACTGGGGCCAGAGGTGGTGGAGCATGTCAAATACCTGGTCCTCACCGGGGACACGGCGGACAAGATTGCGGAGGCGGTCCGGACCTGTCC
Source organism: Candidatus Intestinimonas pullistercoris (assembly GCA_019119795.1). Classification (GTDB taxonomy): domain Bacteria; phylum Bacillota; class Clostridia; order Oscillospirales; family Oscillospiraceae; genus Intestinimonas; species Intestinimonas pullistercoris. Next base: position 2,889 of record DWWJ01000163.1, on the reverse strand, counting down.
GGACTATCACGGCACACCGCCCATTTCCAAATACGAGGACTTCGACGCGGCGGTGATGGCGGCCCACAGCATGGCCCAGCCCGGCGATGTGGTCCTGCTCTCTCCGGCCTGCGCGTCCTTTGACCACTTCAAGAACTTCGCCCAGCGGGGCGAGGCCTTCAAAAAAATCATTTACGAGCTGTAAGCCCCAAAGGAGGAAATTGCTTGGATATTCAGGCTACGCTGGAGCGGCTGAGCGGCCTGCAGGGCCCCTCTGGCTATGAGCATCCGGTGGCGGAGGCGGCGGTGGAGTTGATGCGGCCCCTGCTGGACGAGGCCAATGTGGACCGCTTTGGCAACGCGGTGGGGGTGCGCCTGTGCGGAAAGCCCGGCGCGCCCCGGCTGCTGCTGGATGCCCACCTGGACGAGGTGGGCCTTATGGTCACCGGCATCGAGGAGGGCTTTCTTCGGTTTCGGACCGTGGGCGGAGTGGACCCCAGAATGCTCCCGGACCGGGAGCTCACCGTGCTCACCGACCCGCCGCTTTTCGGCGTCGTTGCCTGCCTGCCCCCCCATGTGCTCAAGGCGGGTGACATGCGGAAGTCAGTCCCGGTCCCGGAGCTGCGGGTGGACATCGGTCTGACCCAGGAGCAGGCGGAGCAGGCCGTCCCCATCGGGACTCCCATGGTCTACCGGGAAGAGCCTGTGCTCCTGCGGAATGGGCGCTTTTCCGGAAAATCCATGGACGACCGGGCGTGCTTCACGGTCCTGCTGCGGACGGCGGAGCTCCTGCGGGACAAGCCTCTGGATGTGGACCTCTACCTTCTGGGGAGCACCCGGGAAGAGGTCAGCGGCGCGGGGGCCAAGGTGGGGACCTACGGCATCCACCCTGACTTCTGTGTGGCGGTGGATGTGACCCACGCCAAGGCTCCGGATACTGGAAGCGGCCGTCAGGCCAAGCTGGGCGGCGGGCCTCAGATCGGCATGGGCCCCAATATGACCCGCTGGATGACCCGGCGGATGCTGGAGAAGGCCCGGGAGCTGGGCATCCCCCACGATGTGGAGGTCATGGAGGGACACACCGGGACCAACGGCTGGCACATGCAGACGGTGCGGGAGGGCATCGCCACTTCGGTGGTCTCCCTTCCACTGCGCTATATGCACAGTCCGGTGGAGACCCTGGCCCTGGAGGACCTCGAGTCCACAGCAGCCCTGCTGGCCGCCTTTGCCCAGGGCCTGGGAAAGGAGGCGGAGAGGACATGACCAGCTTAGTCAAGGAGCTCTGCCTGCTCAATGGGGTCTCCAGTGGGGAGGATGAGGTCCGGGACTTTTTGATCCAACAGGCGAGGCCCTATGCCGACCACCTGCGGGTGGATGCGCTGGGCAATCTGATCGTCTTCAAGCGGGGAGAGAAGGCCACAGGCAGCAAGCTGATGCTCACCGCCCACATGGATGAAGTGGGCTTCATTGTCAAGGACATCACCGAGGAGGGATACCTGAAGTTCGCCCCGGTGGGCGGCATCGATCCCCGGGTGGTCATCGGCAAGCGGGTGAGCGTAGGGGACCGCCGGGTCCCGGGCGTTATCGGCCTGAAGCCCTATCACCTGGTCAGCGGCGAGGAGGAAAAGACCGTCCCCAAGTTCGAGGACCTGACCATTGACATCGGCGCCGCCAGCCGGGAGGACGCCGAAGGGGTGGCCGCGCTGGGAGACCTGGTGGTTTTTGTCAGCGACGCGGTGGAATTCGGCAATGGAATGCTCAAGGCCAAGGCCATTGATGACCGGGTGGGCTGCGCCATTCTGCTCCAGCTTTTGAAGGAGGAGCTCCCCCTGGACTGCACCTTTGTCTTCTCCGTTCAGGAGGAGGTGGGGACCCGCGGGGCGTTTGGAGCCGCCTTCTCAGTATCTCCTGAGATCGCACTGGTGCTGGAGGGCACCACCGCCGCCGACCTGCCCGGCACCGACGCCCACCGGCGGGTGGCCGTCCTGGGCGGCGGGCCTGTCCTCTCCTTCATGGACGGAGGTACGGTCTACGACCGGGGCCTGTTTGAGCTTCTGCGGGATGTGGCGGAGCAGAATCAGATCCCCTGGCAGACCAAGAACTACACCTCCGGCGGGAACGACGCCTCCGCGATCCAGCGCACCCGGGAGGGCGTGCGTGTGGCGGCGGTCTCGGCTCCGGTGCGGTACCTGCACACCCCGTCCAGTGTGGGCTGCTGTCAGGATTTCGACCATATGTATGCCCTGGCCAAACACTTTCTCGCGGCTGTCGCCGCCCAGTCCTGAGGAGGAAACCAAATTATATGGATATGCTGAAAACGCTTCAGGCCCTGAACGCCTGCCATGGTCCCTCCGGGGACGAGGGAGATGTGGCCGCCCTCCTGGAAAAGCTGGCCATGCCCTATGTGGACGAATGCCGCCGGGACACCATGGGCAATCTGATCGCCCGCCGGAAGGGAGGGGGCTCCCGGGTGATGTTCGCCGCCCATATGGACAGCATCGGCTGTATCGTCACCCACATCGAAAAGGAGGGCTATCTCCGCTTCTGCAAGGTGGGCGGGCTCCACGCCGCCGAACTGTTGTCCACGCCGGTCCGCTTCAAAAACGGCGTGCGGGGCGTGGTTTGTCTCAACGAGTCGGTGGAGGCCAAGAGCATGACTCTGGATGACCTCTACCTGGATATCGGCGCCCACGATGCCGACGAGGCCAGGGCCATGGTGCAGATCGGCGACACCGCGGTCTTTGATACTGCGGTCTTTGCCGCCGGCGACCGGCTGATCTCGCCCTACCTGGACAATCGGGCCTCCTGTCTGGCCATGCTGATGGCCATGGAGCAGCTTCAGGAGAGCGAAAATGACCTCTACTTTGTCTTTACCGCCCAGGAGGAGCTGGGCCTTCGGGGGGCCAAGAC
>DWWJ01000162.1 GCA_019119795.1 Candidatus Intestinimonas pullistercoris | reverse complement strand
GACCGGGCGGCCACGATGGCCCCGTCCCCGATGGTGACGCCGGGGAGGATGAGGCTGTCCCGGCCCAGCCAGACGTCGTTGCCCACCACGATGTCCCCCTTTCGGGGGAGCTGGTCCAGGTGGGGCGGGGTCTGCTGGGCCCAGGCGCCGCCGAAGACGTGAAAGGGGTAGGTGCTCACACTGCTGATCCGGTGATTGGCGGGGCCCATGAGGAACTGGACTCCGCTGGCAATGGAGCAGAATTTGCCGATGACCAGCCGGTCCCCGAACTCCGGCCAGTTGAAGAGCACATTGTTCTTCTCGAAGTCTGCGGGGGCCTGGGCATCGTCATAATAGGTGTAGTCCCCCACGGTGATGTTGGGGGCGGTGATGACATTTTTCAGAAAACAGGTGGTGCCGTACTCGTTGGGAAACACCTGGTTGGGATCGGGATAGCGGGACATGCCGCAGTCACTCCTTTATATATTTTGGGGCGCTCACTTCCTTTCCGCGGCAGCGCCTGGTGGCCACCGCCCGCTTTTTCCGGATCTCCTTCATGGGAACCACTCCTGTCTCAAAGGCATGGGCGGGGGCCGAAGTCTGTTCAGGGCCGTTCCGCGGCTCTATTGTACCATAAGGGGGGCGATCCGGCAAGCTGGAGGGCCCGAGGTGCCGGAAAAGCGGGGAAAAGGGCGGCCTCTCTTTGGTGAAGCCGCCGGAATTTGCACCGGGAGGCCGACGGAAGGGGCCGCGGCGGCAAATCGAGCTTGCCCAACGGCCGGAATGCGTGTATAATTGACCTTAATTACCCTAAAGGATAGGAGGAACGCCTATGAACACCAAGCTGCTGCGGCTCCTGGAGCAGGACTGCACGCTGACTCCGGAGCAACTCGCATCCATGGCCGACATGACTGTGGAGGCGGTCAAGGCACAGAGGAAGGAGTACGAAGAAGAGAAGATCGTCCTGGGCTACCAGGCCATCGTGGACTGGGACCGCACGGACCGGGAGAGCGTCACTGCCCTCATCGAGGTCAAGGTGACCCCCCAGCGGGGGGCAGGCTTCGACCGGGTGGCCGAGCGCATCTACCAGTACGACGAGGTGGAGAGCGTCTACCTCATGTCCGGGTCCTATGACCTCACCGTTATCATCTCCGGCCGCACTCTGCGGGAGGTGGCCGAGTTCGTGGGCCAGCGTCTGGCCACCATCGAGGATGTCACCGGCACCGCCACCCACTTCATCCTCAAAAAATATAAAGAGAAGCACCTGATCTTTCAGAAGCAGGAGCAGCAGGCGAGGGAGCTGATCTTCACATGAATTACGAGTCCATTCTGTCCAGCCGGATCAAGGACGTGAAGCCCTCCGGCATTCGGAAGTTCTTTGACATCCTGGAGGAGATGAAGGACGCCATCTCCCTGGGCATCGGAGAGCCCGATTTCGTCACTCCCTGGCACATTCGGGACGCGGGCATCTACTCCCTGGAGAAGGGCTTCACCAAGTACACCTCCAACGCCGGCATGTCCGAGCTGCGCCGGGAGATCGCCTCCTATCTGGAGCGCCGCTTCCAGCTCAAATACGACTTCGCCAGCCAGATCATCGTCACCGTGGGCGGCAGCGAGGGCATCGACCTGGCCCTGCGGTGCATGGTCGATCCCGGCGACGAGGTCATCGTCCCCGTGCCCTCCTTCGTCTGCTACGGCCCCCTGGCCAACATGGCGGGAGGAGTCCCGGTCTATGTGGAGACCAAGGCGGAGAACGAGTTCCGCCTCACCGCCGAGGAGCTCCGGGCGGCCATCACCCCCAAGACCAAGGTGCTGGTGCTGCCCTATCCCAACAACCCCACCGGCGGCATCATGGGCCGGGAGGACCTGGAGGCCATCGCGGAGGTCCTCCGGGGCACCGACATCATGGTGATCTCCGACGAGATCTACGCCGAGCTCACCTACGGCCAGCACCATGTCTCCATCGCCAACATCCCCGACATGTATGAGCGGACCATCGTGGTCAACGGCTTTTCCAAGAGCTACGCCATGACGGGCTGGCGCATGGGCTACCTCTGCGGCCCCGCCCCCCTCATCCAGCAGATGCTCAAGCTCCACCAGTTCGGCATCATGTCGGCCCCCACCACCAGCCAGTACGCCGCCATTGAGGCCATGCGGAACGGGGACAGCGACATCGAGCGGATGCGGGACGAGTACGACGGCCGCCGCCGCTATCTGGTGGAGGGCCTGCGGCGCATCGGCCTGCCCTGCTTTGAGCCCCGGGGGGCCTTCTACGTCTTCCCGGACATCCGGAGCACAGGGCTCTCCTCCGAGGAGTTCTGTGAGCGGTTCCTCATGGAGGAGAAGGTGGCCGTCATCGCCGGCAACGCCTTCGGCGAGGGCGGCGAGGGCTTTGTCCGCTGCTGCTACGCCACCAGCATGAAGGACATCGCCGAGGCCCTGACCCGGATGGACAACTTCCTCACCAACCTGAAGAAAAAGCAGGCCCGGGCCTGAGCCGAAGGGAGGAGCAGCGCCATGTATCTCACCTGTCTGGACATGGAGGGCGTCCTGGTCCCCGAGATCTGGATCGCCTTTGCCGAGGCCAGCGGCATCCCGGAGCTCAAGCGGACCACCCGGGACGAGCCCGACTACAACAAGCTCATGGCCTACCGCCTGGCCATTTTGAAGGAGCACGGCCTGGGCCTGAAGGAGATCCAGGCCACCATCGCCGGCATCGACCCCCTCCCCGGGGCCCGGGAATTTCTGGACGAGCTGCGGAGCCTCACCCAGGTCATCATCCTCAGCGACACCTTTGAGCAGTTCGCCCAGCCTTTAATGAAAAAGCTGAACTGGCCCACCCTGTTCTGCAACACCCTGGAGGTGGCCCCCGACGGGGCCATCACCGGCTTCCGGATGCGCTGCGAGAAGTCCAAGCTCACCACCGTGAGGGCCCTCCAGTCCATCGGCTACGAGACCATCGCTGCCGGGGACAGCTACAACGACCTGGCTATGATCCAGGCCAGCAAGGCCGGCTTCCTCTTCCGCAGCACGGCCCAGATCCAGGCCGACCACCCGGAGCTGCCGGCCTATGAGGACTTCGGGGACCTGCTCGCGGCCATCAAGGCCGCCATGGTCTGAGTTCCCACCGGGAAAGGAGCCGAGGCTATGGGCATTTTCCAGCGCCTGTTTGCCCCGCAGGAGGCGGGGGTCCCCTTCCGCTTTCAGATCGAGGACGTGTTCGGCGTCAAGGGCCGGGGCGCGGTGGTGGCCGGCCGCATCCTGGCGGGCCGGGTCCGGGTGGGGGACCAGGTGGCCTACCGGCCGGACCCCGGCGCCGCCGCGGCCTTTTCCTGCCGGGTGGAGGCCATTGAGCGCCTGGCCCCCGGGACCCGGAAGGCCGAACACCCGAAGGAGGCCGACGCCGGCGGCCCCCTCCAGGGCCGGTGCGCCCTGCTGCTCCGGGAGCAGGAGGCCCCGGCCTTCCGGCCCGGCGGCTGCCTGACCCGGGAAGAGTAAAAGGAGAGAGAGGAATTCCACCATGGACCAGCGTTTTCAGGGCCTGGCCTTCGGGCCGGCCGACATCCTGCTGCCCCAGAACTGTGACCTGACCAAGTGGGCGGTGGTGGCCTGCGACCAATATACCTCCCAGCCGGAGTACTGGCAGCGGGTGGAGAGCTTCGTGGGGAATGCCCCCTCCTCCCTCCACCTGATCCTGCCGGAGAGCTCCCTGGACGGCCCCAGCGTGGAGGCCGACATCATGGATGTCACCAACACCATGAGCCGCTATCTCCGGGAGGGGGTCTTCCGGACCCTCCCCCAGGCCATGATCTATGTGGAGCGCACTCTGGAGTCTGGCAGGGTCCGCCGGGGCCTGGTGGGCATGGTGGACCTGGAGGCCTACAACTACGAGCCCGGGGCCGACACCCTGGTCCGGGCCACCGAGGGCACTGTCCTCAGCCGCATCCCGCCCCGGGTGGCGGTGCGGAAGAACGCCTCCATCGAGCTGCCCCACGCCATGCTCCTGGTGGACGACCCGGAGAAGACGGTGGTGGAGCCCACTGCCGCCGCCAAGGGCCGGCTGGAGAAGTGCTATGACTTCGAGCTCATGGAGCACTCCGGCCACCTGCGGGGCTGGCTCCTGGATGAGACGGAGGTGGACCGGGTGGCCGCCGCCCTCCGGGCCCTGGCTGACCCCGCCGCCTTCCGGGCCCGGTACGGGGCGGAGGACGGGTCGGTCCTCCTCTTCGCCGTGGGGGACGGCAACCACTCCCTGGCCACCGCCAAGGCCTGCTATGAGCGGCAGAAGAGCCTCACTCCTCCGGAGGAGTGGGAGACCCTCCCCGCCCGGTATGCCCTGGTGGAGCTGGTGAACCTCCACGACGCCTCCCTGGAGTTCGAGCCCATCCACCGGGTGGTCTTCGGGGTGGACCCCCAGGCTTTGCTGGCCGACCTGCTCGCCTGCTATCCCGGGGCCTTCCAGGGGGTGGGAGAGGAGGGCCACGTCCTCCGCTACGTCCACGCCGGCGGCGTGGGGGCGGTGACGGTGCCCCATCCCCAGGCCCAGCTTCCGGCGGCCACCCTCCAGAACTTCCTGGACCAGTGGCTCTCCGGCCACCGGGGACGGGTGGACTACATCCACGGGGCCGACGTCACCCGGTCCCTGGCCTCTCAGCCTGGAAACATCGGCTTCCTGCTGCCCGCCATGGGGAAGGAGGAGCTCTTCCCCACGGTCATCCATGACGGGGTCCTGCCCCGGAAGACCTTCTCCATGGGGGAGGCCCAGGACAAGCGGTTCTATTTGGAGGCCCGGAAAATTCGCTGAAAGGGGAGGGTGACATGCCGACCCTGACCGTTGAGGCCCCGGCCAAGCTGAACCTCACCCTGGATGTGCTGGGGCGCCGGGCCGACGGCTACCACGATTTGAACATGGTCATGCAGTCGGTGGCCCTGTCCGACACCATCACCCTGGAGCTGGGCACCGGGGGGCCGCTGTCCGTCAGGACCAACCTGGGCTTCCTGCCCAACAACGAGAAGAATCTGGCCGCAGCAGCAGCCCTGGCCCTCCAGCGGGAGACCGGGCGGGACGCCGGGGGCCTGTCTATCGCCATTCACAAGCGCATCCCGGTCTGCGCCGGCATGGGGGGCGGCTCCTCCGACGCCGCCGCCGTCCTCCGGGCCCTGAACGGGGCCCTGGAGACCGGCTTAGACCCGCTGGAGCTGGCCCGGCTAGGGGAGCAGGTGGGCTCCGACGTGCCCTACTGTGTCCTGGGGGGGACTGCCCTGGCCCAGGGCAGGGGAGAGGTCCTGACCCCCCTGCCATCCCTGCCCCGGTGCGCGGTGGTGGTGTGCAAGCCCTCCTTCTCCATCTCCACCCCGGAGCTCTTCCGGAAGGTGGACGGGGTGCGGCTGCGCTGCCGCCCGGACACCGCCGGAGTCCTCTCCGCCCTGGAGGCGGGGGACCTGGGGGGCGTGGCCCGGCGGATGTACAACGTCTTTGAGGACGTGCTGCCCCACCGGCAGGGGGCGGAGGTCCGGGCCATCCGGAACGAGCTGGTGCAGCAGGGGGCCCTGGGGGCCTGCATGAGCGGCACCGGCCCCACGGTCTTTGGCCTCTTTTCCGAACGGGAGCATGCGGAGGCCGCCCGGGAGAGCCTGAGCCAGAGCTACCGGACCGTGTGGCTCACCGAGACGATCTGAGACAAAGGAAAGCCAGAGCGCCGCGCCTCCGACGGTGAGGCCGGCGCATTTTCCATGCAGAAGGGCGCCTACCAAGTTTTTACGAGCCCCCTCCGGGGCCCCAGAGAAAGGACGGCAGCGACGAGATATGCTGGACAAGGAACAAGAACTGAGATTCTGCAAGGCCCGGCGGGCGGTCATCGCCGGGGACTTCGCCCGGCTCAACCCCGAGCAGCAACGGGCGGTGCTGGCCACCGAGGGCCCCCTGCTGGTGCTGGCGGGGGCGGGCAGCGGCAAGACCACCGTCCTCATCCACCGCATCGCCAATCTGATGAAGTACGGCCGGGGCTCTGACTCGGACGAGGTGCCGGATGGGGTCACCGAGGACGACCTGCTGTTCCTGGAGGCCTATGCCGCCCACCCCATTCCAGAGGGCCGGGAGGAGGCCGAGCGGCTGTGCCGGCTGGACCCCGCCCTGCCCTGGTCCATCATCGCCATCACCTTCACCAACAAGGCCGCCGGGGAGCTCAAGGAGCGGCTGGAGCGGATGCTGGGGCCCGACGCCGGGGACATCTGGGCGTCCACCTTCCACTCGGCCTGTGTGCGCATCCTACGGCGGGACATCGAGCGGCTGGGCTTCGCCCCCTCCTTCACCATCTATGACTCGGCCGACTCCGAGCGGGTGGTGAAGGACATCCTGAAGGACTTCAACCTGGAGGAAAAGACCTTCCCGCCCCGGTCGGTGCTCTCGGTCATCTCCAAGGCCAAGGACGCCATGCAGTCCGGCCGGGACTTTCTGGACGACTGCCAGAAGCAGGGGGACCACCGCCTCACCCAGATCGCCAAGCTCTATGTGGAGTACGAGCGGCGGCTGCGGGAGGCCAACGCCCTGGACTTCGACGACCTCATCCTGGACACGGTCCGGCTCCTCCAGGAGTATGATGACGTCCGGGAATACTATCAGCGGAAATTCCGCTATGTACTTATCGACGAGTACCAGGACACCAACAATCTCCAGTACCAGCTCTCCTCCCTGCTGGCGGGGCGGTGGGAGAACATCTGCGTGGTGGGGGACGATGACCAGTCCATCTACCGCTTCCGGGGGGCCACCATCGAGAACATCCTCTCCTTCGAGCAGCAGTACCCCGGGGCCCGGGTCATCCGGCTGGAGCAGAACTACCGCTCCACCAAGAACATTCTGGAGGCATCCAACGCCGTTATCCGCCACAACCAGGGCCGGAAGGGCAAGGAGCTGTGGACCAGCCACGACCAGGGGGACAAGCTCCAGGTCTACACCGCCATGAACGAGAACGACGAGGCCCAGTATGTGGCCTCCCAGATCCTCTCGGGCTACAGCCAGGGCCGGGCCTGGAAGGACCACGCCGTCCTCTACCGCATGAACGCCCAGTCCAACCAGATCGAGCAGGCCTTCAAGCGCAACGGGGTGCCCTACCGGATCATCGGGGGCATCCGCTTCTTCGACCGGGCGGAGGTCAAGGACATGCTGGCCTATCTCTGCGCCCTCAACAATCCCGCCGACGACCTGCGCCTGGCCCGGATCATCAACAATCCGCCCCGGGGCATCGGGGCCCGGACGGTGGAGACCGCCCAGGCCATCGCCGCCCGGGAGGGCCGGAGCCTGTGGGAGGTGATCCGGGGGGCCCGGAGCACCCCCGAGCTGAGCAAGGCCGCCCCCAAGCTGGAGCAGTTCACCACCATGATGGAGGAGCTCCAAAAGCTGGCGGGAGAGCTGGCGCTCCCCGACTTCTATGAGGAGGTCCTGGCCCGGACGGGCTACGCCGTGGCCCTGGAGGCCAAAAACACCGTGGAGGACCGCACCCGCCTGGAAAACGTCCGGGAGCTGCTGACCTCCATCAACAGCTACCTGGAGAACGCCCAGGGGGAGCCCTCCCTGTCGGGCTTCCTGGACGAGATCGCCCTCTACACCGACCTGGACAACCACGACCCCAACGAGGACTGCGTGGTGATGATGACCATGCACTCGGCCAAGGGGCTGGAGTTCCCGGTGGTCTTTGTGGTGGGGGCCGAGGAGGGCATCTTCCCCGGCATCCGGGCCATCGGGGACCAGGAGGAGCTGGAGGAGGAGCGCCGGCTGTGCTATGTGGCTATGACCCGGGCCCGGGAGAGGCTCTACCTCACCTGCGCCTCCCAGCGGATGCTCTTCGGCCGCACCTCGGCCAACCGGCCCTCCCGGTTTGTGGGCGAGATCCCCGAGGAGCTGATGGAGCGCAGCGGCAGGAGCTACCTCAGTGAGCCTGACGACGCCTCCGGCTACTGGCAGGGCGCCGACCGGAGCTTTTCCTCCGGCCGGAGCGGGCACAGCGGCTTTTCCGGCGGGAGCCGGGGGGGCTGGGAGCGGCCCGCCGCCCCGGACCGGAGCGCCCGCCCGGCCACGGCCCGCTCCAGGGTCCCCGCCGCCCGGCCAAAGGCCCCGGCGGCGGCCCTCCCCACCTATCAGATCGGGGACCGGGTGGTCCACAAGGCCTTTGGAGGGGGTATGGTCATGAACGTCCAGCCCATGGGGGGCGACGTTCTCATTGAGATCGCCTTTGACACCAAGGGCACCAAGCGGCTCCTGCTCAAATCGGTGGCCCAGTACCTCAGCAAGGCATAAAAAGCCCCGGGGCGGCGGATGAGCCGTCCCGGGGCCTTCCCGGCAGGGGGTCGGGCCTCCAGAAGCTCCTGGAAGCTCTCGATATAGCGGTCGCAGCTCTGGCGCAGCTGGTCCTGGAGGTCGTGGTAGAAGGCGTCATAGACCCCCACGGTCCCCATGCCGGCCGCCCGGGCGGCGGCGCAGTTGGCGGGGGCGTCCTCGTAGAGGACGCACTGGGCGGGGGAGACCCCCAGCACCTCGGCGGCCCGGAGAAAGAGCTCCGGGTTCCGCTTTTCCAGGCCCAGCTCCTGGGCGTAGACCACGGCCCGGAAGAAGGGGGAGAGCCCATGGCGCTCCAGGGCGGCCCGGCACAGGCCGGGGTCGCAGGCGGTGACCAGGGCCATGTCCTCCCCCCGGTCCCGGCACTGCTCCAGGAAGGCCAGGGCCCCCGGCTTCGGGGCCACGTTCCGGTAGGCGTCCAGGGCCCCCTCCATCCACTCGTCCACGATGGCCTCCGGCGTCATATCCAGGTGGTAGTAGTCCCGGGTGAAGACCGCCGCCAGGGGGACGATGGAGGGGCTCACGGCGTAGAGGTATTCCTGGGTGACCTCCAGGCCCCGGCGGGAGAGAAAGCGTATGTCGATATCGGTCCAGATGCCGTTGGAGTCGATCAGAGTTCCATCCAAGTCAAAAAGCAGCATAGAATTGCCTCCTGTTGTCAAATCAGCCGTCCCAGTTATCTTACCATTTCCTCGGAGGGAACACAACCATGAACGAGACCATTCTGCAAAAATTGGCCAAGCCCATGCTCCTGGCGGCCCCCATCATCTGGGGGACCTCCTTCGTCGTGATGAAGCACTCCCTGGACAGCTTCACCCCCCTCTACCTGCTAGCCTTCCGCTTCACCGCCGCCGCCCTGGTCCTGGGCCTGGTGTTCTGGAAGTCCTGGCGGCACCTGGACCGGGGGTACCTGATGGGGGGACTGGCCACGGGCACCCTGCTCTTTTTGGCCTATGCCTTCCAGACCTTCGGCCTGGAGGGGACCACCTCGGGAAAAAACGCCTTCCTGACGGCGGTCTACTGCGTCATCGTCCCCTTTCTCAACTGGGTGGTGTCCCGGAAGCGGCCGGACGGCTGGAACGTCCTGGCGGCGGTGGCCTGTGTGGCGGGCATCGGCCTGGTCTCCCTCTCCGGGGAGGGGGGAAACCTCACCATGGGCCTGGGGGACGCGCTGACCCTGGTGTGCGGCTTCTTCTTTGCCGCCCACATCGTGGTGGTGAACCGTTACGCCCAGGGGCGGGACATCTTCCTGCTCACCACCCTCCAGTTCGCCTTTTTCGCCCTGTGGAGCTGGGTGGGGGCCGTTCTGTTCCGGGAGCCCTTCCCCACGGACCTCTCCGGCGGGGCCCTTTTCGGACTGGCCTATCTGGTGATCTTCGCCTCCTGCGGGGGGCTCCTCTTCCAGAACATCGGCCAGAAGTACACCGCCCCCGCCACCGCCGCGGTCCTCCTCTCCCTGGAGGCCCCCTTCGGGGTCCTGAGCTCCATCCTGGTGGGGGAGGAGGAGCTGAACCCCGCCATGGTGGTGGGCTTCGGCCTCATCTTCCTGGCGGTGATCTGCTCTGAGACCAAATTTGCCTTTCTGCGCCCCAAAAAAGGGGTTGACAATCCCGCTTCGGACGCATATAATGACACACAAGCAAATACCTTACAAACCTGTGATGAAGAGAAGTAACCGGCCAGCCCTGAGCCAAAGAGAGTCCCGGATGGTGGAATCGGGATGTGAGGGGTCCGGCGAATGGCCTTCTGAGGGCGGCTTGAACGGTCCCACGGGACCAAGTAGATGCCGACGGGTCCCCACCCGTTATCCATCGGGCACGCATGATGGTGCGTGAAGCGAGTGGGCGCGCAAGCGCCAATTTGGGTGGTATCGCAGAAGCTATCACGGCTTTTGTCCCAGAGAGGGGACAAAAGCCGTTTTTTCTTTCTGCTGGCTCCATCTGCCGCCCAATACTCAAAAAAGGAGAAATTCTCATGAAAAACATCAACCTGAAGAAGCTGACCGCCCTGACTGCCTCTGCCGCCCTGTTCCTCTCTCTCGCCGCCTGTGGGGGCGGGAGCGCCTCCACCCCTGCTCCCGCGGCCTCTGACCCCGCCGGCTCCGGCGAGACGGGCACCGCCTCCTACAAGGTGGCGGTGGTCAAGCAGATGGACCACGCCTCCCTGGACGAGATCGCCGCCGCGGTCACCGCCCGGCTGGACGAGATCGCCGCCCAGGAGGGGGTCACCATCGAGTATGAGGTCTACTCCGGGCAGAACGACCAGACCACCCTCCGGCAGATCGGCGACCAGGCCATCGTGGACGGGGTGGACGCCATCATCCCCATCGCCACCACCGCCGCCCAGGTCATGGCAGTCTGCGCCGAGGAGACCCAGACCCCAGTGGTGTACGCCGCCATCTCCTATCCCGAGACCGCCCAGCTCACCGGCATCGACTATGTCACCGGCACCAGCGACGCCCTGGATACCGGGCTCATTCTGGACATGATGC
>DWWJ01000021.1 GCA_019119795.1 Candidatus Intestinimonas pullistercoris | reverse complement strand
AAAATTAAGAAAGGAATCTGATACGCATGGATATCAAAGAAATCCTGGCCCACTGTGACCACACTCTCCTCAAGCCCGAGTCCACCTGGGCCCAGATCAAGGAGATCTGTGATGACGGCCTCAAATACCACTGTGCCAGCGTCTGCATCCCCGCCGCCTATGTCCGGGAAGCCGCCGAGTATGTGGGCAATCAGCTGAAGATCTGCACCGTCATCGGCTTCCCCAACGGCTACTCCACCACCAATGTCAAGGTCTTTGAGACCGAGGACGCCATCCGCAACGGGGCCGACGAGATCGACATGGTCATCAACATCGGCTGGGTCAAGGACCAGCGCTGGGACGACCTGCTCCAGGAGATGAAGGCTATCAAGGCCTCCTGCAGCGGCCGCATCCTCAAGGTCATCGTGGAGGCCTGCCTCCTGACCCAGGAGGAGAAGATCAAGCTCTGCGAGCTGGTCACCGCCTCCGGCGCCGAGTATATCAAGACCTCCACCGGCTTCTCCACCGGCGGCGCCACCCGGGAGGACGTGGCCCTCTTCGTCCAGCATGTGGGCCCCGGCGTCAAGGTCAAGGCCGCCGGCGGCATCTCCTCCCTCCAGGACGCCGAGGACTTCCTGGCCCTGGGGGCCGACCGCCTGGGCACCTCCCGGATCGTCAAGCTGGTGAAGGGACAGCAGGGCGAGGGCTATTGATCCATACAAACCGTTTTCGAAGGGGCGCCCCAGGGGCGTCCCTTCGGCTTTTTCCGGGGCTTTTTTAACTTAACACTTTTGAAACAATTTCGTAAACTTTTTTTGACAACCGCGAAATTTTGGTTGCGCTTTGGTAAAAGGTGCGCTATAATGGGGCTGTGCCCGGGAGGAATGGACCAGAGAAGAGGACTTGTCTATGCCGTACCGGGCACCATTTTAGAAAGGAAGGTAGATCAGCTTGAAGAATTTTAAGAAACTCTCCGCTCTTGTGCTGGCTGGCGCCATGATCTTCTCTCTGGCCGCCTGCGGCGGCGGCAGTGCCGAGACCCCTGCTCCCGAGGGCACCACCCCCGCGGAGACCACTCCCGCCGAAACCACCCCCGCCAGCAGTTACAAGGTGGCCATGATCACCGACTACGGCGACATCACCGACCAGTCCTTCAACCAGACTACTTATGAGGCCTGCCAGGAGTTCTGCACCGAGAACAACCTGGAGTTCACCTACTACAAGCCCAATGGAGACAGCACCGCCGAGCGTGTGGCCATGGTGGACGCCGCTGTGGCCGACGGCTACAATGTGGTGGTAATGCCCGGCTACGCCTTTGCCGAAACCATCAAGCAGACCGCTGAGATGTATCCCAACGTCAGCTTCATCGCCCTGGACGTGGGCGAGGCCGACTTGAATCCCACCGACGAAAACGGCGAGCTCCTGGGCGAATATTATGAGGTGCCCGCCAATGTCTACTGCGCCGTCTATCAGGAAGAGCTGTGCGGCTACATGGCCGGCTACGCCGCTGTGAAACTGGGCTACACCCACCTGGGCTTCCTGGGCGGCATGGCCGTCCCCGCTGTGCAGCGCTACGGCTACGGCTTCGTGCAGGGCGCTTCCGCCGCTGCCGCCGAGCTGGGCAATGAGGACAGCGTGACCGTGGAGTACGTCTACGGCAACCAGTTCAACGGCGACGCCGACATCACCGCTTACATGGACAACTGGTACCAGACCCTGGGCGTGGAAGTCGTGTTCGCCTGCGGCGGCGGCATCTACACCTCCGCTGCTGAGGCCGCCGCCAAGGTAGACGGCAAGGTCATCGGCGTGGACGTGGACCAGGCCGCCATCATCGACACCGCCTACGGCGAGGGCATGACTGTGACCTCCGCCATGAAGGGCCTGGCCAACACCACCAAGCACCTCCTCCAGGAGACCGTGGACGGCAACTTCTCCAGCTACGGCGGCAAGATCGAGACCCTGGGCCTGGTGTCCGGCGACGACCCCACCGCCAACTATGTCCAGCTCCCCATCGAGTCCACCCAGTGGAGCGACTCCTTCACCCAGGAGGACTACAACGCCCTGGTGGCTGGTATGTTTGATGGCACCATCACCGTCTCCAACGACGTCTCCGTGGAGCCCGATGCCGTGGTGAGCAACATCACCGTCAACTCCTATGGCAACATCAAGTAAGCTGTTTCGAAAAAAATGAAATAGTGCAAAAGTTCCGGCAGGATGACAAATGTCATGCCTGCCGGAACTTTTTTGCCCCTCCCACCGGTTTTTTACACCTTCTCCAGGATGCCGCCAGGAAGAAAATAGGCAAAAATCACATTTTTTCTTTGAAATATGGAACGTTCTATAGTACAATAAGATCAAGACCTATGCAGCAAAGGGAGGCGGTAGCTTGGAACAGCCGTATGCCATTGAAATGCTCCACATCACAAAGCGGTTCCCCGGCATCGTTGCCAACGATGACATCACCCTCCAGCTCCGAAAGGGAGAGATCCACGCCCTGCTGGGCGAGAACGGCGCCGGCAAGTCCACACTCATGAGCGTGCTCTTCGGCCTGTACCGTCCGGAGGAGGGGACCATCAAGAAGGATGGGAAGGAGGTCCAGATCCGGGACCCCAACGACGCCAACGACCTGGGCATCGGCATGGTCCATCAGCACTTCAAGCTGGTGGAGTGCTTCACCGTCCTGGACAACATCATCCTGGGGGTGGAGCCGTGCAGCCATGGCTTCCTCCAGAAGGCTGACGCCCGAAAAAAGGTGCTGGACCTCTCGGAGAAGTACGGACTGAAGGTAGACCCGGACGCCCTGGTGGAGGACATCACCGTGGGCATGCAGCAGCGCACCGAGATCCTGAAGATGCTCTACCGGGACAACGAGATCCTGATCTTCGACGAGCCCACCGCCGTACTGACCCCCCAGGAGATCGAGGAGCTCATGCAGATCATGCACAATCTGGCCGCCGAGGGCAAGAGCATCCTCTTCATCTCCCACAAGCTCAACGAGATCATGGAGGTGGCCGACCGCTGCACGGTCCTGCGGAAGGGCAAGTATGTGGGCACCGTAGACGTCAAGGGCACCACCAAGGAGGAGCTCTCCCGGATGATGGTGGGCCGGGACGTGGAGTTCGTGGTCCACAAGGAGCCCGCCGCCCCCAAGGACGTCATCCTGGAGGTGGACGACCTCACCGTGGCCTCCAAGCTCCACAGCAACAACGCTGTGCGGAACGTCTCCTTCTCCGTCCGGGCCGGAGAGATCGTCTGCATCGCCGGCATTGACGGCAACGGACAGACCGAGCTGGTCTACGGCCTCACCGGGCTGGAGCCTGTGAAGGAGGGCAAGGTCCTCCTGAAGGGAAAGGACATCACCCGCGCCCCCATCCGGGAGCGCTCCACCAGCGGCATGAGCCATATTCCCGAGGACCGGCACAAGCACGGCCTGGTGCTGGACTACACCCTGGAGGACAACATGGTGCTCCAGCGGTACTTCGAGCCGGAGTTTGTCACCGCCGCCGGCTTCCTCAAGCGCAAGGCCATCCGGGAGTACGCCGTCCGGCTCATCGAGCAGTACGACGTCCGCTCCGGCCAGGGCCCCGTCACCATTGCCCGGAGCATGTCCGGCGGCAACCAACAGAAGGCCATCGTGGCCCGGGAGATCGACAAGGACCCCGACCTCCTCATCGCCGTCCAGCCCACCCGGGGCCTGGACGTGGGCGCCATCGAGTACATCCACCGCCAGATCGTGGCCCAGCGGGACGCCGGCAAGGGCGTGCTGCTGGTGAGCCTGGAGCTGGATGAGGTCATGTCCCTCTCCGACCGCATCCTGGTGATGTATGAGGGAGAGATCGTAGGCGAGCTGGACCCCAAGACCACCACCGTGGAAGAGATGGGCCTCTATATGGCCGGCGCGAAAAGAAAGGAGGCGTAAGGGATGAAAGGACAACGATCCATTCTGCGCAACAAGGGCGTCCAGTCCCTGCTGGCCTCCCTGCTGTGCATCGTCGTGGGCCTGCTGGTGGGCTACCTGGTGCTGCTGATTATCAACCCCGCCGGGGCGTGGGAGGCCATCACCACCATCGTAAAGAACTTCTTCTACTATCCCAGCCCCCAGGCCCAGCTGCGCTATTTCGGCAACACCCTGGTCAAGACTGCGCCCCTGCTGATGTGCGCGCTGTCGGTCCTCTTCGCCTATAAGGTGGGCCTGTTCAACATCGGGGCCGCCGGACAGTATGTCATCGGCGCCGGGGCCTGCCTCTACTGCGCCCTGGCCTGGAACATGCCCTGGTTCGTGTGCATGCTGGCCGCCGTGGCGGCAGGGGCCGTGCTGGGGGCCATCTCCGGCGCTTTGAAGGCCTACCGCAACGTCAACGAGGTCATCTCCTGCATCATGCTCAACTGGATCAGCCTGTATGCGGTGAACGTCCTCCTCTCCCAGGTGAAGGAGACCGCCAGCCCCTATACCCTGACCCTCAGCAGCACCAATCCCGGCGCCGCCATCCCCAGCCTGGGCCTGGACAAGCTCTTTTACAACAACCAGTATGTCACCATTGCCATCCCGCTGACTATTCTGGTGGCCGTGGCCATCTGGGTCCTGCTGGAGAAGACTAAGCTGGGCTATGAGCTCAAGGCCACCGGCTACAACAAGTTCGCTGCCCAGTACTGCGGCATGAAGGAAAAGCGCAACATCATCCTCACCATGGTCATCGCCGGCGGGCTGGCCGGGCTGGGGGCCGCCACCCTCTACCTCACCGGGTTCGAGCAGTGGCAGACCACCCACTCCTCCATCCCCAGTATGGGCTTCAACGGCATCGCCGCCGCCTTCCTGGGCGGGCTCAACCCCATCGGCTCCATCTTCGCCTCCTACTTCATTCAGCACATCACCAGCGGTGGCGCCTATGTGGACAAGACCATGTACTCCGCCCAGATCTCCGACCTCATCTCCTCCCTGATCATCTACCTGTGCGGCTTTGTGCTCTTCTTCAAGTCCCTGCTGGACCGCCGCCTGGACCGCCAGGCGGAGCGGGCTGTGGCCCGGGCCAAGGCCGCTGCTGAGCAGAAAGGAGGGGAGCAGAAATGATGCTTCTGGTCCAATACACCCTGATCTTTTCCTCCGTCCTGATCCTGGTGGCTCTGGGCGGTTGCTTCTCGGAGCACTCCGGCGTCATCAACATCGGCCTGGAGGGCATCATGGTCATGGGCGCCCTGGGCGGAGCCCTGATGATGAAGTTCCTCCCCGCCGGGACCCCCGCCCCTGCCATGATCCTGCTGGTGGTGCTGGCTGCCGTCCTGCTGGGCATGGTCTATTCCCTGCTTCTGGCGGTGGCCGCCATCAACTTCAAGGCGGATCAGACCCTGGTGGGCACCGCCATGAACCTGCTGGGCACCGCCGCCGCCACCGTCTTCGTCAAGGCCATGAACACCGCCGCCGACGTCAACAATGTCTCCTCCACCATCCAATATATCGACGCCAAGAAGTCCTTCCTGGTCTATATCAACGGCTTTGAGTTCAACTGGTTCATGCTCATCACCGTGCTGGCCCTGGTCTGCTCCTGGGTGACCCTGTACCGCACCCGGTTCGGCCTGCGGCTCATGGCCTGCGGCGAGCACCCCCAGGCGGCCGACAGCGTGGGCATCAACGTCTATAAGATGCGCTATGCCGGCGTGCTGATCTCCGGGATGCTGGGCGGCCTGGGCGGTATCGTCTATATCACCGCCGGCGTCAGCGAGTGGAAATTTGAAAACGGCGTGGCCGGCTTCGGCTTCCTCTCCCTGGCCGTGATGATCTTCGGCCAGTGGAAGCCCACCCGCATCGCCCTGGCAGCCCTGCTCTTCGGCTTCTTCCGGGCCCTGGGCAACGTCTACACCGGCTTCTCCCTCCTCAGCAGTCTGAACCTCCCCAGCGCGGTCTACAATATGCTGCCCTACATCGTCTCTCTGCTGGTGCTGGCCTTCACCTCCCAGAAATCCAGAGCCCCCAAGGCAGAGGGTATCCCCTACGACAAAGGGCTACGCTGACAGCAGCGTCCGCCGGACCTGGCCAGCGCGGCTGTGTCTGGCTCCTTCGGCGGCATCCGTATCTGGTTTCGGATGCCGCCTTTTTCCTCCCGGGGCAGCCCGGGCTGCCCTGAAACAGCCGGAGGAATGAATTTTTTGAGAGGAATGTGGATACACGATGAATATTACTGAATTGACCGCCGCCCTCCAGTCTGGCACCTACGACGGGACCTTCCGGACCCTCTATCCCGGCCGCTGGGAGGGCCAGCGGGAGCGCTACCTCCGGATCGCCGCCGCATTCGGAGAGCGTTTCGGCGCGGAGCGGACCGTCGAGCTCTTTTCCGCCCCCGGCCGCAGCGAGATCGGCGGCAACCACACCGACCACCAGCAGGGCCGGGTCCTGGCCGCCGCCGTCACCCTGGACGCCGTGGCCGTGGCCTCCAAGAACGACCGCAATGTCATCCGCATCTACTCCGAGGGCCATGGGGAGGAGCGCATCAACCTGGAAAAGCTGGAGATCCTCCCCACCGAGGAGGGCACTACCGCCGCCCTCATCCGGGGCATCGCCGCCCGCTTCTATGAGCTGGACCTGCGCTATGGCGGCTTCGACGCCTATGTGAGCTCCGACGTCCTGCCCGGCTCCGGCCTGTCCTCCTCCGCCGCCTACGAGGTGCTGGTGGGCACCATGCTCAACTGGCTCTACAACGATGGGAAGGCCACTCCCGTACTGGTGGCCAAGGTGGGGCAGTTCGCGGAAAACAACTACTTCGGCAAGCCCTGCGGCCTGATGGACCAGTGCGCCTCCGCCGTGGGAGGCTTCTGCCTGATGGACTTTGCCGACCCCGCCTCCCCGGAGGTGGCCTCCATCCCCTGCGCCCCCGCCGACTATGGCTACGCCCTGTGCCTCATCGACGCCGGCGGCAGCCACGCCGACCTCACCGACGAGTACGCCGCCATCCCCCGGGAGATGCGGGCCGTGGCCAAGCTCCTGGGCCAGGAGGTCCTGGGGAAGACCCAGGAGGCCGACTTCTACGCCCGCCTGGGCGAGCTCCGGGGCCAGGTCCCGGACCGTGCCCTGCTCCGGGCCATGCACTTCTATGGCGACAACCAGCGGGTCCTGGAGCAGACCGAAGCCCTGCGCCAGGGGGATTTCCAGCATTTCCTGGCCCTGGTCCGGGCCTCCGGCCGCTCCTCCATGGACCTGCTCCAGAACATCTACCCCTCCGGCGACCCCGGGGAGCGCAGCCTCTCCCTGGCCCTGGCCCTCTGTGAGCGGCTCCTGGCCCGGGACGGGGCCTGGCGGGTCCACGGGGGCGGCTTTGCCGGCACCGTGCAGGCCTTTGTGCCCCTGAACGCGCTGGAGGACTTCCAGGCCCAAATGGAGGCCGTCTTCGGCGCCGGCACCTGCCACATCCTGTCGGTGCGCCCCGCCGGCGGCGTCCGGGTCCTGGCGGAGGGCGAGGCATGAGCGTCACGGCACGGCCCTTCGGCGCTACCCGGGAGGGAACGCCCGTGACCCTCTTCCGCCTGGAAAATCCCTCCGGCGCCTATGTCCAGGTGCTGGACTACGGGGCCATTCTCCAGGCTGTGGCCGTCCCCGACCGGGAGGGCCGGCTCCGGGACGTGTGCCTGGGCTTTGACACGCCGGCGGAGTACCAGGAGAAGCATGAGGGCTATCTGGGGGCCCTGGTGGGCCGGTGCGCCAACCGCATCCGGGGGGCCCGGTTCCAGCTGGGCGGCCGGCCCCACGCCCTGGCCGCCAACCAGCCCCCCAACCACCTCCACGGCGGGAACCGGGGCTTTGACCAGTACCTCTGGGACCACCGAATCGAAGGGGACAGCCTGGTCCTCACCCGCCTCTCCCCCGCCGGGGAGGAGGGCTACCCCGGCGCCCTCCAGACCCAGGTCCGGTACACCTTCGGCCCGGACAACGCCCTCCTGCTGGAGTTCCAGGCCGTCTCCGATGCCGACACGGTGGTGAACCTCACCAGCCATGCCTACTGGAACCTCAACGGCCACGGCGCAGGGGACGTGGGAGGGCACACCCTCTCCATCGACGCCATCGCCTTCACAGAGCTCGGAGAGGACAACTGCCCCACAGGCACCCTGGTGTCGGTGGTGGGCACCCCCTTTGACCTTCGCTCCCCCAGGGCCCTGTCCGACGGCTGGAACGCCGACCACCCCCAGATCCGCCAGGGCGGGGGCTATGACCACAACTGGGCCCTTCGGGGCAGCGGCCTCCGGGAGGCCGCCGTCCTCCACGCCCCGGAGAGCGGCATCACCCTGGCCCTCTCCACCACCCAGCCGGGGCTCCAGGTCTACACTGCAAACTTCCTTCCGGAGAGTACCGGGAAGGGCGGGGCGGTCTACGGCCGCCGGCGGGGGGTGGCCCTGGAGGCCCAGGGCTTCCCCAACGCAGTCAATCAGCCGGAATTCCCCTCCACGGTCCTCAAGGCCGGGGAGACCTATCACCAGGAGATCCTGTTTGCTTTTACCCACGACTAATATTGATCCGTGCATCCCAATGGCGGGAGGAGGCGTTCCGTTTGCACCTCTATAAAATCATGATCGTGGATGACGAGGCGGAGGTCCGGACGGCCATCGCCCACATCATCGACTGGAAAGCCCTGGGCTTTGAGATCGCGGCCGAGGCCGAAAACGGCGTGGACGCCCTGGAGAAGGCCGAGGCGCTGGACCTGGACGTGGTCCTCACCGACATCAAGATGCCCTTCATGGACGGCCTGGAGCTGGGGGCGGAGCTCTCCCGGCGCAAGCCCGGGCTCAAGCTCATTGTCTTCTCCGGCTTCGACGCCTTTGAGTACGCCCAGGAGGCCATCAAGCTCAATGTGGTGGAGTACGTCCTCAAGCCGGTGAACGCCGCCGAGCTCACCGATGTGCTGGGCCGGGTCAGGGGCCTGCTGGACGATGAGATCGCCCAGCGGCGGAACATCGACCAGCTCAACCAGGTCTACCAGAAGAGCCTGCCCCTCCTGCGGGAGAAGTTCCTCCAGGAGCTGCTCCGGGGGCCCATGGACCCCCGGGAGGTGGCCCAGCAGGCCGACCGCTTCGGCCTGACCGTCCGGGAGGGCCGCTATAAGGTCGTGGCGGTGTGCAGCCTCTCCCCCGGCCCCGAGCGCCGGCCCGCCCTGTCCGAGGAGCTCCTCCCCGTGTCGGTGGAGCAGATGCTCAGCGACGCCTGCCGGGACCGCTGCCACCGGGAGATCTACACCAGCGTCTCCTCCATCCTGGTGGTGACGGCCTGGGACCAGGAGCCGGTGGAATCCCTGATGCGCCTGCTGGGAGAGGTCTGCTCCGAGAGTGCCCGGGTCCTGGGCATCACGGTGACGGCGGGTATCGGCCGTCCCTGCCAGAAGCTGGAAGAGCTCTACCGCTCCTGCGCCGAGGCCTGGGCCGCGGTGGAGTACAAGGCGGTGGTGGGGGGCGGAAAGCCCATCTATATCCAGGACATGGAGCGGCTGGAGCGCTCCCCCCAGGAGCCGGAGAACCGCCTGTCCCGACAGCTCCTGTCGGTCGTCAAGTTCGGCTCCCGGGAGCAGATCTCCGCCCTGGTCCACCAGCTTTTGGCCGACGGCGGAGACGACTGGAGCCCCCAGACCCGGTTCATCGGGGTGCTGGGGGTCCTCCTGCCCATCATCCAGCAGTACAATCTGGGAGAAGAGGAAATGCTGGGGCCCCGCCAGGAATGGCTCGCCCTGCTGACCCAAGACGCCCCTGTGGAGGACCTGCGCGCCTGGCTTCTCTCCGTCTGCCTGAAGATGAGCGGCAGCATGGACCAGCGCCGGGTCTCCACCGCCAAGCGGCTGGTGGAGGAGGCGGAGCGGTATATCCGGGAGCACTATCAGAACTCCGACCTGTCAGTGGAGAAGCTGTGCAGCCACCTCCACATCAGTCAGTCCTATTTCTCCACCATCTTCAAGCAGGAGACGGGGCGCAGCTATGTCCAGTACCTCACCGACGTGCGGATGGAGCACGCGGTGGAGCTGCTGCGCTCCACCGATGACAAGACCTACCTCATCGCAGAAAAGGTGGGCTACGACGAACCTAATTATTTCAGCTATGTCTTCAAGAAGCGCTTCGGCGTCACCCCTTCCCAATTCCGTAAATAGCCCACTTTTTGGGGCCCCGCCTCCGGCGGGGCGCGGCGTCAGCCGCGTCCAAGCGTTTTGCCGTCAGGCAAAACCTTGCCGCAGGCGGAATTTACTTCCGCCGAGGAAGACAAATTCCAGGGGTTCCCCGGGAACGGCCCGGCCGTTTCCGGGGTGGGCTACGATGAACCTAATTATTTCAGCTATGTCTTCAAGAAGCGCTTCGGCGTCACCCCCTCCCAATTCCGTAAATAGCCCACTTTTTGGGGCCCCGCAGGGGCCCCTTGCCATACCGGCGATCCTCTTGGCTGGAAAGGAGGCCGTCCCGTGGGGAACATCCTGGAAAAACTCACCGCCCGCCTGTCCCGGGGCGGGATCCGGTCGGCGATGTTCGCCTCCTTCACCATCAGCGCCCTGCTGGCTGTGGTGCTCACCAGCGTTACCCTGTATGTCCGCTTCTCCGCCCAGCTGGATGCCGCCATCGAGGAGGAGAACCAGATGCTGGTGGAGCAGGTCAACCAGTCCCTGAGCACCTACCTCCGGGACATGATCCGCCTGTCCGACTCCATCTGCTACAACGTGGTCAAAAACACCGACCTGGACCGGGAGCCGGTCAGCGAGGAGATGCGGCTGCTCTACAACACCTACAGCGACTATGTGGAAAACATGGTCCTCTTCACTGGGGACGGCCAAGTGGTGGCCACGGCTCCGGCGGCCCGGGTCCGCGCCGACGCCGAGATCACCAGCGCCCCCTGGTTCACCAGCGCCATGGAGCGGACGGAAAACCTCCACTTCGGCATCCCGGCGGTGCAGACCCTCTTCGAGGACGCCGGCCACAACTATAAGCGGGTGGTCTCCCTCTCCTGCGCGGTGGAGCTCACCCAGGGCGGGGACACCCAGCTGGGGGTTTTGCTCATCGACCTCAAATACAGCGCCCTTGCCGCCCTCTTCCAGAATGTGAAGCTCTCCGGCAGCGGCTATGTCTACCTGGTCGCCGGGGACGGCACCCTGATCTACCACCCGGACCGCCCCCTGATCGCCTCCGGCCTGGTGGCGGAGAGCAGCCTGGAGGCCGCCGGGCGGCCCGACGGCATCTACACCGAGGAGTGGAACGGCGGGCGGCGTTCCGTCATCGTCCGGGCGGTGGGCTACACCGGCTGGAAGGTGGTGGGTGTGGTGGACCAGCCCCGGTTCACCTTCGGCTCCGGCAGCGACCTGCTCTTTGTGGTGGCCATCTTCTGCGCCTATTTCGAGCTGGTCATCCTGCTCAACGTGTTCCTGTCCAAGCGGCTCACCGGGCCCATCCAGAAGCTCAAGGAGTCGGTGAGCCGGGTAAAGGAGGGCCCCGGGGCCCCGCCCATCTATGTGGGGGGCAGCTCTGAGACCCGAGAGCTGGGCACCGCCATCCAGGGCATGGTGGACCGCATCCAGCAGCTGGCCGACGACATTGTCCGTGAGCACGAGCAGAAGGTGAAGAGCGAGCGCAACGCCCTCCAGGCCCAGATCAACCCCCACTTCCTCTACAATACCCTGGACATCATCGTCTGGATGATCGAAAACGGCCAGCGGGAGGACGCCGTCCGGGCCGTCACCGCCCTGGCCCGGTTCTTCCGGGTCAGCCTCTCCAAGGGGCGCAACATCATCCCCGTCCGGGACGAGCTGGAGCACGTCCGCAACTACCTCCTGATCCAGGAGATGCGCTATAAGAACAAGTTCCGCTATGTCATCGACTGCCAGCCGGAGGCGGCCGATCTCTCCACCATCAAGCTGGTGGTCCAGCCCATCGTGGAGAACGCCATCTACCACTCCATGGACTTCATGGATGGGGACGGCCTCATTGAGATCAGGGCCGGGACCCAGGACGGCCTTCTCACCATCACCGTCTCCGACAACGGTCTGGGGATGCCCCCTGAAGTGGTGGAGGGCCTCCTCTCCCAGGAGCCCCGGCCGGAGACCTCCCGCCGGGAGAGCGGCCGGAAGGGCTCCGGCATCGGCCTGCGAAACGTCCAGGAGCGCATCCGGCTCTACTTCGGGCCGGATTACGGGGTGTCCATCCAGTCGGAACCCGATGAGGGCACCGTGGTCACCCTCCAGATGCCGGCGGTGCCCTACGGAGAAATGGAGGACACCTGATGGGACGGATCGAAAAACGGGTATGTATCGTTGTGCTGGCCGCCTTCCTCCTGGCCCTGGGGGCCATGCTCCTCCAGACACTGCTCTCCGGGGACAGCCCCACCATCTACCACATCACCATCCTCCTGGACGGCAGTGACGAGGCCTACTGGCAGAATTTCCGCCTGGGGGCCGACCGGGCCGCCCGGGACCGGAACGCCGACGTGCGCTATGTCACCCGCTATGAGGGGGCGGCCGCCGCGGCTCAGGTGGAGTCCCTCCGCCAGGCCTGGGAGGGGGAGACCGACGGGGTGGTCCTCTTCCCTTTGGACCGGGGGCTCCTGGAGGCGGCCCTGGAGGATGCCCCGGCGGGCCTGGCCGTCACCGCGGTGGGCGCCCCCCTGGAGAGCGGCCGGGTGGACTGCGTCATCTCCGCCGACCCGGAGGAAATGGGCCGCCGGCTGGCCGACGCCCTGGCGGCGGACGGACGCACCGCCGTCACCCTCTACCGCTCCGCCCAGGAGACCGAGACCCTGGCCCTCCGACGGCAGGGCTTCCTCCGGCGGTTGGAGGAGCTGGGGGTGCGCTGCACCACCGTCACCACCTCCCCACAGGGCCTCTTCGTCCTGCCGGAGGGCCGGGCCGCCGCGGCCCTGGAGCCCGCCATGACCGAGGCCCTGTGTCAGGCCGCCTCCTCTCCCAGACAGGTCTACGGCATCGGCTCTTCAGACCTCCTGCTCCACTATCTGGAGGAGGGGACCGCGGCCGCCCTGGTGGTCCAGAGCGACTACGAGGCCGGCTATCTGAGCCTCCTCAGCGTTCTGGAGGCCCTGGAGAACGGCCGGCCCCAGGACCAGACCCTGGACTGCTACACCGTCACCGCGGAGAACCTATTCACCGACCCCATGGACCAGATCCTCTTCCCCAGCGCGTAACCGTCTCCGGCAGGACCGGAGAAAGGGGGTATCGCCATGAAAACCAGAAGGCTCCTGGCCCTGGGGGCCGCGGCCCTGCTGCTGGCCGCCGGCCCGGCGGGCTGCCGGGAGACCCCGCAGGAGGACGGCACCCTGCGCATCGGTGTGGCCGTCTACAAGGGGGAGGACACCTACATCTCCAACATGACTCAGGCCATGCAGGAAAGCGTGGACGACTGGTGCGCCGAGACCGGGGAGCGCATCCAGGTCTCTATCTCCGACGCCCAGGAGAGCCAGAACACCCAGAACGAGCAGATCGACCGCTTCCTCTCCCTGGGATATGACGTGCTGTGCGTCAACCTGGTGGACCGCACCGACGCCGCCCGGGTGGTGGACAAGGCCCGGGAGGCCGACGTGCCCCTGGTCTTTTTCAACCGGGAGCCCGTCCAGGAGGATATCGACGCCTGGGACAAGGTCTACTATGTGGGCTCCGACGCCCGGCAGTCGGCCCAGCTCCAGGCCCAGATCGTGCTGGACCTCTGGGAGAGCGACCCCGCCGCCCTGGACCGGAACGGGGACGGCATCCTCCAGTACATGATGCTGGAGGGAGAGAGCCGCCACCAGGACGCCGTCATCCGCACCGAGGTCTCGGTCCAGACCCTCCGGGAGGCCGGAGTCCCCCTGGAGCGGGTGGAGAGCGGCATCGCCAACTGGGACCGGAACCAGGCCGCCGCCCTCACGGAGAGCGCCCTGCTGGAATACCCGGAGATCGAGCTCATCCTGTGCAACAACGACGACATGGCCCTGGGGGCCGCCGACGCGGTGGAGCGGCTGGGGCTGGAGTTCTCCAACATCGTGGGCATCGACGGCACCCCTCAGGGGGTGGAGGCCGTGGACCAGGGACGGCTGCTGGGGACGGTGGTCATGGACTACCCCGCCCACGGCGAGGCCATCTTCCGGCTCTCCCGGGCCCTGGCCCTGGGGGACGACCCGCAGGAGACCGCAGGGCTCAGCGAGCGCATCATCCGTATCCCCATGTATATTTACAGTTAATGTAAATTATGTTGTTTTATAGATATTTTCGGGAGATTTGCTCCTTTTTCCTCCACATTTTAGACAAATCGTCCTTGGGCGTCGATAGATTATTTATGAAATAAAGTGATTTTTCCTCTAGCGCTTTGTCCGCTTTTTTGGTATGATAAGTTCAGGTGAGTGGTATGCCCTCACTGAAACAAAAACAAGGAGGATTTTACATGAAATTCAAGAAACTGTCTGCCCTGCTTCTGTCCGGGGCCATGTGTCTGAGCATTGCCGCCTGCTCCGGCGGCGGCGAGACCACCCCCGCCCCCACCACGCCCGCTGAGTCCGGCGCTCCCACCGAGTCCGGCGCCCCCGCTGCCAGCGACCTGAACGTGGCCGTCTTCTACTACAACTACTCCGACGCCTTCATCAGCAACGTCCGCAACGAGATGGACGCCCAGTTCGAGGCCATCGGCATCACCCCCAGCAACTACGACGGCAACACCAACCAGGGCACTCAGATGGACCAGGTCAACACCGCCATCGCCAACGGCGCCAATGTGCTGGTGGTCAACGCGGTGGAGGCCTCCGCTGACGAGACCACCCAGAGCATCGTGGACGCCGCCCAGACCGCCGGCATCCCCGTGATCTTCTTCAACCGCGAGGTCTCCGACGATGTGGTCAACAGCTATGAGCTGGCTGCCTTCGTGGGCACCGACCCCGCTGAGGCCGGCCACATGCAGGGCGAGCTGATCGGCAACTACCTGGTGGAGAACTACGACGCGGTGGACCTCAACGGCGACGGCGTCATCTCCTACGTCATGTTCAAGGGCCAGGAGAACAACCCCGAGGCCGAGTACCGCACCCAGTACTCCGTGGAGGACGCCAACGCCATCCTGGAGGAGGCCGGCCATCCCGCCCTCTCCTACTATGACAGCGCCGCCTCCACCCAGTACCTGGTGGACCCCAACGGCTCCTGGTCCGCTGCCGCTGCCCAGGACTACATGACCACCATCCTCTCCGCCTACTCTGAGGCCAACGGCAACATGGTGGAGCTGGTCATCGCCAACAACGACGACATGGGCCTGGGCGCCATCACCGCCCTCCAGACCGCCGGCTACAACCAGGGCGTTGACGAGAATGGCGAGCCCCTTTCTACCAATATTCCTGTCTTTACTGTTGATGGCCTCCAGGGCATCGTGGACGCCATCAACGCCGGCACTGCCACCGGCGCCGTGGGCCAGTCCGCCAGCGGCCTGGCCAGTGCGGTGGTCACCCTGGTGCAGAACTATCAGGCCGACGGCGACCTGATGAGCAACACCGAGGGCATGAACGTGGACGAGACCGTGGCCAAGATCCGTGTCCCCTACACCACCGTCAGCTAACGATCGATCCCATAAGGGTATCATCATCTGGTGATTTGCGGGGCTGCCCGTGGGGCGTTTCCCCCACGGGCGGCCCCGTCCCCGTTATTTGTGGAGCCACTGCTTGAACCGCGGACCTGTTCCGCCGCGGCTCAAGCGGTGGTTTCCCCAAAGCAAAGAGAGGAGGAAGCATATGGAGCAGCCTGCACTGCTGGAGATGCGCGGCATCACCAAGGAATTTCCCGGTGTCAAGGCGCTGGA
This sequence comes from Candidatus Intestinimonas pullistercoris, assembly GCA_019119795.1. Lineage (GTDB taxonomy): Bacteria > Bacillota > Clostridia > Oscillospirales > Oscillospiraceae > Intestinimonas > Intestinimonas pullistercoris. Next base: position 13,946 of record DWWJ01000021.1, on the reverse strand, counting down.
CGGCGTCAACCTCACCGTTCGGGCCGGCACAGTCCACGCCCTGATGGGTGAGAACGGCGCCGGCAAGTCCACCCTGATGAAATGCCTGTTCGGTATCTACAACCGGGACGGCGGCAGCATCAAGCTGGACGGCAAGGAAGTCAACTTCAAAAGCGCCAAGGAGGCACTGGAAAACGGCGTGGCCATGGTCCACCAGGAGCTCAACCAGGCCCTGACCCGCAGCGTTCAGGACAACCTCTGGCTGGGCCGCTACCCCAAGGTGGGGGGCATCATGGTCAGCGAGCGCATCATGGCCCAGCGCACCAAGGAGATCTTCGAGCAGCTGGGCGTCAACGTCGACCCCAAGACCATCATGTCCACCATGCCGGTCTCCCAGCGGCAGATGGTGGAGATCGCCAAGGCCGTGTCCTACGACGCCAAGATTGTGGTCTTTGACGAGCCCACCTCGTCCCTTACCGAGTCCGAGGTGGAGCACCTGTTCCGCATCATCAACATGCTCCGGGACAAGGGCTGCGGCATCATCTACATATCCCACAAGATGGAGGAGATCCTCCGTATCAGCGACGATGTGACCATCATGCGGGACGGCACCTGGGTGGCCACCCGGCCGGCCAAGGAGCTGACCATGGACGAGATCATCAAGCTGATGGTGGGCCGGGAGCTCACCAACCGCTTCCCGCCCAAGACCAACGAGCCAGGCGAGGTCATCCTGGAGGTGGAGCACCTCTCCGGCAAATATACCCGTCTCAACGAGGCCAGCTTCCAGCTCCGGAAGGGAGAGATCCTGGGCATCGCCGGTCTGGACGGCTCCGGCCGCACCGAGGTGCTGGAGAACCTCTTCGGCGTCATGACCAAGGCCAGCGGCACCATCAAGCTCCACGGCAAGGAGATCAAGAACCTGACGCCTCGGGAGTCCATCAGGAACGGCTTTGCCCTCCTCACCGAGGAGCGCCGGGCCACCGGCATCTTCGGCATCCGGGACATCAAGGAGAATACCGTCATCTCCAACCTGAAAAGCTATCTGATGGGCGGCATCTGCCTGAGTGACAAAAAAATGCGGGAGGATACCGACTGGGCCATCCAGGCCATGCACATCAAGACCCCCAGTCAGTCCACCCAGATCCGCTCCCTCTCCGGCGGCAACCAGCAGAAGGTCATCATCGGCCGGTGGCTCCTCACCAAGCCGGAGGTCCTGCTGCTGGACGAGCCTACCCGCGGCATCGACGTGGGCGCCAAGTACGAGATCTATCAGCTTATCATCGACCTGGCCAACCAGGGCAAGGGGATCATCATGGTCTCCTCCGAGATGCCGGAGCTGCTGGGCGTGTGTGACCGTATCCTGGTCATGTCCGGCGGACAGCTGGCCGGCGAGGTGGACGCCAAGAACACCAGCCAGGAGGAGATCCTCACTCTGGCGGCTAAGTATGTGTAAGGGGGAAGAGACATGAGTCAAGAGTCCAAAGAATTGGCCGCAAAGGCCCAGAAATTGAGCGGCAAACAGGTCGGCGACCTGCTGATGAACAACATGCTGGTCATCATCATGATCATCGCCGCCATTGCCATCGCCATCTACCGGCCGGCCTTTGTGTCGCCCAGCTCCATCATCAACATCATCTCCCTGACGGCGGCCTATCTGCCTGCCGCCCTGGGCATTGCCGGCTGTATCGTCCTCACCGGCACCGACCTGAGCGCCGGCCGGGCCGTGGGCCTCACCGCCTGTGTCTCCGCCTCCCTGCTCCAGTCGGTCACCGCCTCCAACAAGATGTGGCCCGGCATCGGCACCCTGCCCATCCCCGTGGTCATCGTCATCGCCATGGGCATCGGGGCCCTGGTGGGCGCCTTCAACGGCTTCTTCGTGGGCAAGTTCAAGCTGCACCCCTTCATCGTCACCCTGGGCACCCAGCTGATCCTCTACACCTGCCTGCTGCTCTATGTCCAGATGGGCAACAACGGCGGCGGCACCATCGGCAGCCTGGACAGCAGCTACACCAGCTTCGTCCGCGATCCCCTCTTCTCCATCCCCACCGGCAACGGGGCCAGCGTTCCCATCCCCCGCTATGTCCTCTACTCCATCATCCTTGCCATCATCATGTGGTTTATCTGGAATAAGACCACCTTCGGCAAGAACATGTTCGCCCTGGGCTCCAACGAGGAGGCCGCCCGGGTGTCCGGCGTCAACGTGCTGGTGACCACCATCCTGGTCTTCGCCCTGGCCGGCGCCATGTACGGCTGGACCGGCTTCATCGAGGGCGCCCGCGTGGCCGCCAACAACGCCAACACTGGCCTCAACTACGAGCTGGACGCCATCGCGGCCTGCGTCATCGGCGGTGTCTCCTTCGTGGGCGGTATCGGTAAGATCAGCGGCATCATCATCGGCGTCATCATGCTGCGGCTCATCTTCGTGGGCCTGACCTTCGCCGGCATCGACCAGAACTACCAGTACCTCATCAAGGGCGGCATCATCCTCTTCGCCTGCGCCCTGGATATGCGGAAATACCTTGCCAAAAAGTGAGAAACCAGCTACAATAGAAAAGGGGCGGGCTTTGCCCGCCCCTTTTCTCCATTAAAACGAGAGGAAGAACGCTCATGACCGATGTGACCAAGCGCGTGGACGCCTTTCTGGCGGAATACGGCATGGACCCGGCCCGCGTGGACCTGGACCAGTGCGCCCGGGCCTTCCAGGCCGACATGGAGCGGGGGCTTCGGGGGGACCCGGAGGCCAGAATGCCCATGCTCCCCGCCTATCTCGCCCCGGAGGGAGACATCCCCCAGGACCAGCCCGCCATCGTCATCGACGCCGGCGGCACCAACTTCCGCATCGGCCTGGTCTCCCTGGGCGCCCGGGGCCCGGAGATCCAGGACCTGCGGGTCTTCCCCATGCCCGGCTCCCAGGGGCCCATCACCTGGGAGGAATTCGTGGACCAGGTCTCGGAGGCCGTGCTCCCCCTGACCGGCCGGAGCCGCCGGGTGGGTCTGTGCTTCTCCTACGCCGCCGAGATCCTCCCCAACGGGGACGGCCGGGTCCTGCGCTTCTCCAAGCAGGTCCAGGTGGAGGGCTCCGAGGGGAAGGAGCTGGGCCGGGACCTCTCCGCCGCCCTGGCGGAGAAGGGGGCCCCCGGCGTCACCTTTTCGGTGCTCAACGACACAGTGGCGGCCCTGCTGGGGGGCGTGGCCGCCCTGCGGGATGAGGTCTTTGACGGCTTCATTGGCCTGATCTACGGCACCGGGGTCAACACCTGTTATGCCGAGCGGCGGGAGAAGCTCTCCAGGGTCACCACCCCCTGGGAGAAGGGCTCCATGCTCATCAACATGGAGTCGGCCCGCTTTGACGGGGCTCCCCTGAGTGAGTTTGACCGCCGCCTAGACGCCCGGAGCGTGGACCCGGGGCTGTGCCTCTACGAAAAAATGGTCTCCGGGCGCTATCAGGGGGAGGTCATCTACCACGCCCTGCGCCAGGGGGCGGAGGACGGCCTCTTCTCCCCGGAGCTCGCCGCCTTTCTCCGGGGCCTGGAGGACCTGACCTCGGTCCAGGCCGACGCCTTCAGCGCCCGGCCCTACGGGGACGGCCTCCTGGCCGCCGCCTGCCGGACCGAGGCCGACCGGGAGGCCGTCTACACCATCATCGACCGGGCTGTGGAGCGCTCCGCCCGGCTGGTATGCGCCAATCTGGGGGGCATCCTCCTCCAGACCGGGGCTGGAGCCCGCATCCACCGTCCGGCCTGCATCGTGGCCGAGGGCTCCACCTTCTATAAGGGCCACCTCTTCCGGGGCAAGCTGGAGCGGCTGTGCGCGGAGTACTTCACCGGAGTCCTGGGGCGCTCCTATGCCTTCCGACAGGTGGCCGACGCCAACCTCATCGGCACCGCGGCGGCGGCCCTGCTGCATGCCTGAGCTTCCCCGCGCCATTTGACAGAAAGAGAGGGAGACGCTGTTATGAAGTCTGACATCGAGATCGCCCAGGCGGCAGAGCTGCTGCCCATCGCCCAGATCGCGGCCCAGGCGGGCCTGGAAGAGGACCTGCTGGAGTACTACGGCCGCTATAAGGCCAAGGTGGACACCCTGGCCCTCCGGGATGCCTCCCGGAAGGGGAAGCTCATCCTGGTCACCGCCATCAACCCCACCCCGGCGGGGGAGGGCAAGACCACCACCAGCGTGGGCCTGGCCGACGCCCTCCACCGGCTAGGGAAGAACGTGATCCTGGCCCTGCGGGAGCCCTCCCTGGGTCCGGTCTTCGGCGTGAAGGGCGGGGCCGCCGGCGGCGGCTACGCCCAGGTGGTGCCCATGGAGGACATCAACCTCCACTTCACTGGGGACTTCCATGCCATCGGGGCGGCCAACAACCTTTTGGCCGCCATGCTGGACAACCACATCCAGCAGGGCAACGCCCTGGACATCGACGTGCGCCGGATCACCTGGCGGCGGTGCGTGGACATGAATGACCGCCAGCTCCGGAACATCGTCTGCGGCCTGGGGGGCAAGGTGGACGGCGTCCCCCGGGAGGACGGCTTCGACATCACCGTGGCCTCGGAGATCATGGCCGTGCTCTGCCTGGCCTCCGACCTCACGGACCTGAAGGCCCGGCTGGGCCGGATGGTGGTGGCCTACAACCGCGCCGGGGAGCCGGTGTACTGCTCCGATCTGAAGGCCCAGGGGGCCATGACCGCCCTGCTGAAGGATGCCATCCGCCCCAATCTGGTCCAGACCCTGGAGCACACCCCCGCCTTCATCCACGGTGGCCCCTTCGCCAACATCGCCCACGGCTGCAACTCGGTCTCGGCCACCGACACCGCTTTGAAGCTGGGGGACTATGTGGTCACTGAGGCCGGCTTCGGCGCTGACCTGGGCGCGGAGAAGTTCCTGGATATCAAGTGCCGGGCCGCCGGCTTCTCCCCCGACGCGGTGGTCATCGTGGCCACGGTCCGGGCCCTGAAGCACCACGGTGGCTGCCCCAAGGCCGCCCTGGGCCAGGAGGACCTGGAAGCCCTGGAAAAGGGCCTGCCCAACCTCCTCAAGCATGTGGAGAACATCACTCAGGTCTTCGGCCTGCCCGCCGTGGTGGCCATCAACCGCTTTGTCAGCGACACCGACGCCGAGCTCCAGATGATCCGGGATGCCTGTGGACGCTTCGGGGTCCGGGTGGCCCTCAGTGAGGTCTGGGCCAAGGGCGGAGCGGGCGGCGAGGAGCTGGCCCGGGAGGTCCTGCGGATCATCCAGGAGGGGAGGAAGGACTTCCGCTTCGCCTATGAGTCCTCCCTTCCCCTGGCGGAGAAGATCGGCGCCATTGCCCAAAAGGTCTACGGGGCCGAGGGGGTGGACTTCGCCCCCGCCGCCGCCAAGGAGCTCCAGCGGCTCACCGAGCTGGGCTATGGGGACCTGCCCGTCTGCATGGCTAAGACTCAGTACTCCCTCTCTGACGACGCCGCCAAGCTGGGGGCCCCCTCCGGCTTCCGCATCACTGTGCGGAAGGTGAAGGTCTCCGCCGGGGCCGGCTTTGTGGTGGCCCTCACCGGGGACATCATGACCATGCCCGGCCTGCCCAAGGTCCCCGCCGCCGAGAACATCGACGTGGACGAGAACGGGAGGATCACCGGCCTGTTCTGAGTCTGTTCTCCCCGTGGGAGGTGCATCTGATGCGCAAGACAAGGAAGCTGTGTCTGGCCGTCCTGCTGGCGCTCCTGTTGTTGGCGCTGGCCTGGTTTTCCTGGCTTTCCCGGCCGAAGCAGCCCTTCCGGGACCTGCGCCCGGAGGAGATCGAACGGGTATACGCCTATTACGGGGGCTTCCTGCCGGAGGAGCTGGAGGCCGGTGAGACCGCGGCTTTGCTGGATATCCTCCGGGAGGCCACCCTCTATGAGCCCAGGATCATCCTGTTTGGGTATGGGGGGACGTTCACCTACACCCAGGAGCCTATGTTCCGCCTCTTCCTGTCCGATGGGACCCAGCTGGAGGTGGATGTGGACCTGCCCGACCCCATCCTGGAGTGGAACGGCGCCCTCTACCGGACGGACAGGGAGATACGGGACAGGCTCAAAGCGCTGTATGTGGAAAGGATCGAGGACATCCGGGCCAACGGCCTGGACCCCCGGGTAGCAGCGCTCCTGCAATAAGAAGAAATCGAGGTGGAGCTCTGTCCTGGAGCTCCACCTCGATTTTTGATTTGGCCGGACTCCCCATCCTCCGTCAATGCGGGGCCGTCCCTTTAGAGCTGAGAATTTCTTCCACAGGCCCATGCCGCATCCGCAGGGCCTGGCAGGCGTCCGAGGAGTAGAGGCGGACCATCTGGAGCAGATTTTCCATATAGCGCCGGAAGATCCCATTTACCGTCTCCTCCCGGAAGGTCACCCGGGGAGCCAGCTTCAGGATACCGGGCTGGGGCGGATAGGTCCTCTCCCCCACCTCCTCGGCCAGGGCGTCCAGGAAGAGGTACTCCTCCGGCTCCACCGCGCCGGTCTGGATGCCGTACTCGATCTGCTCCAGCTCGGAGAACATCCGCCAGAGGGTCAGCAGCAGCGCCCGGCAGGTCTCCTGGTCCGGCAGGCCGGACTGGGTCAGGTCGTCCAGGCTCTCCTCATAGATCAGGTGGAACTGGGTAAGGATCTCGCTGGTGACCGCCAGGTCCACCGGCTCCCGGAGGGTGACGCGGATGATGTCCCAGTACTGCCTGTGGAGCAGCAGCAGGGTCTTGAGGTTCCTCCGCAGCTGATCCACCCGCCGGGTGGGCAGGAGGAAGCGGTTGACCAGCAGCACCAGGGCGATGGCCAGCAGCAGGCAGAAGAGCCGGTAGTAGACCACCACTGGCACATCGGTGGTCATGGAGGCCATGGTGAGGGCAAAGGCAGTGGCGAAAATGGGCTGGTTCCAGGTGCCGGGGGTGGCGCAGTACATGCAGGCCGACATAAAAAAGGCAAAGGCGAAGGCCCCATAGGTCCCCGGCAGATGGGGATAGACCAGGGACACCAGGAGGCAGCCCAGGGCGGTGCCGATGGGACGGGTCCGCATCCGTCGGGCGCTGTCCTCATAGCTGGGCTGGAGCAGCAGGAAGGCGTGGAGCGGGAACCAGTAGGAGCGCTCCACATCCCAGAGCATGCTCACCGTGCAGCTGACGGTCATGACCACCGCCAGCCGCAGGGCGAAGCGGCCCTGGAAGCTGTCCAGCCGTATCCGGTCCCGGAGCCGGGAGCCCAGCAGCGCCCAGAAGGCCGGCCGGAGCGCCTCCCGCCCCGCGGCGGGCTCGGCCCGCTGGAGCAGCAGGATCAGCGTGCGCAGGAAGCCCCGGTAGAAAATCCTCAGCCGCCCATCCGGCAGCTCGGTGTCCGCCAGAAGGGCCTGGGCCCTGGCCAGCAGGGCCGCCCTTCCCCCGCCGCCGGAGGCCTCGGCCTCCCGGAGCAGGCCGGAGAGCTGGCGGAGAACCTCCTGGTGCTCCGGCGGCAGGACGCCCTCCTGCCGGGCGGCATCTGACGCCAGATAGGCCGCCCGCTGGACCAGGGTCCCCAGCAGGTCGAAGACCTTCTCCCACCGTCCGCCGTCCCAGTCCGTCCGGTGGGCAGCCGCCTGGGTGTGCAGAGATTTTTCCAAATCGGAGAGCGCACGCTCCATCGGCTCCCCCACTTCCCCGTCCGCCATGCGGTCCAGCAGGCCGGCCAGGGTGAGCAGGCTCTGCCGCGCCGCCTCTTCCCCGCTGGCAGGCCGCCGCACCCAGCGGGCGTGGAGGAGCAATGCCAGGATCAGGGCCAGGGTGCAGAAGGCCGTGACCAGGAGCTGTATCCCAAAGGCCAAGGGCTGGGGCGGACGCAGCTCCTGAAAGACAAAGCACATGGCATAGGGAAAGTAGCCCTTGGGTGCAAACTGATTGCTTTGCAGCAGCACCAGGGCGAAGGGGACCGCCAGGTTGAGGAGGATGCAAAGGCCCACATGGAGGGTGGCCGCCAGCGCCAGGGCGCACAGCAGCAGGCTGAGGCAGAACATCCCGGCAAAGTCGGGCAGCCGGTTCTCTCGGTCCCTCCGGCTCTGGAAAATGGCCGTGATCCCCGCTGTGGTCATGAGGTATTCCGTCCCGAAGAGCTCCATGACCAGCAGGGAGAGGACCAGGTTGAACAAAATGATGGGGCCGGCATCCCGGACCCTCCCCCAGAGCTCCCGGCCATACCCCGCACAGGCCGCCGCGCCGCCGCTATTCCCCTTTTTCCCACAAGCCACTGCTCTTTTCGCCTCTTTTCACCTGTTTTCCCATAATTGTCTATTTTAACAGATTCTCTGCCGCTTTTCTACCAAAAATTGTCCAGCGTCAGTCCCCTTTGACGGGGCTGTACAGGCAACTTGTCTCTTGCCATCTCCCCTCCGCCGTAGTATGATTAAGAAAAACGTGTTAAACGAGGCTAACAGTTATGACGGCAGAGACAAAGCAGACCGGGACCCTCATGGATCAGGCCCCGGGCGAGAGCGCGGTGATCCTCCGGGTGGGGAGCACCCGGGGGCCGGTGAAGCGGCGGCTGGTGGACATGGGCCTGACCCCCGGCACCACCGTCACCGTGCGGAAGGTGGCCCCCTTCGGGGACCCCATCGAGGTCAACCTCCGGGGCTATGAGCTCTCCCTCCGAAAAGAGGACGCCAAGGAGATCACCGTGACCACCAGCCCGGAGGAGGCCCAGCGCTGCCGCCTGGAGCGCCGGCGGCGCCAGGGCATGGTCCAGCACCTCCCCGATGACGAGACCCTCCGGCGGATGGCCGCCGCCCATGCCCACGAGAAGGCCGCCCACGGCGGCACCCCGGACTACGCCAGCCACGACACCCGGGAGATGAAGCTGGCCCTGGTGGGCAATCCCAACTGCGGCAAGACCACTCTCTTCAACGCCCTCACCGGCTCCAACCAGTATGTGGGCAACTGGCCCGGGGTGACCGTGGAGAAAAAGGAGGGCCGGGCCACTGTGGACGGCCACGGGGTGACCATCGTGGACCTGCCCGGCATCTACTCCCTCTCCCCCTACTCCATGGAGGAGATCGTGGCCCGGGATTTTATCGTGGGGGAGCACCCCGACGCCATCATCGACATCGTGGACGCCACCAACATCGAGCGCAACCTCTACCTGACAGCCCAGCTCCTGGAGCTGGAGCGGCCCATGGTGGTGGCCCTGAATTTCATGGACGAGGTGGAAAAGCACGGGGACCGCATCGACGTGGACCGGCTCTCCCAGGCTTTGGGGGTGCCGGTGGTGCCCATCACCGCCCGCTCGGGGGTGAACATCCAGGAGCTCCTCCAGGTGGCCCACCGGCAGATGCACGTGGGGGTCACAGTGGAGCCCGACGACCTTTACGACGACTTCACCCACCTCATCCACCACCGGGTGGGAGAGCTCATCCACGACCAGGCCTACGCGAAGGGCCTCCCCGCCCACTGGGCCTTCATCAAGCTCATTGAGGGGGACGCCCTGGTGGAGCAGGCACTAGACCTGGATGCCGCCACCCGGGACAAGCTGGAGGCGGTCTACCGGGAGTATGAAGGGGCCTATGCCCTGGGCGACCGGGAGACCCTCATCGCCGACAGCCGCTACCAGTTCATCCAGGGCGTGGTCCAGGCCGCCGTCACCAAGGGCCGCCCCAGGGACGCGTTGACCCTCTCAGACAAGATCGACGCCATTGTGACCCAGAAGTATCTGGCCATTCCGGTCTTCCTGCTGATGATGCTGGCCATGTTTGCCCTGACCTTCGGGCCTGTGGGCTCCTTCCTCTCCGACGGGGTGGAGTTCCTGGTGGGCGACCTCTTCGCCGGCTGGGTGAGCGCCGGCCTCACCGCCGCCGGGGTGGCCCCCTGGGTCCACGCCCTGCTGGTGGACGGCGTCATCGCCGGGGTGGGCGGCGTGCTCACCTTCCTGCCCCAGATCGCCCTGCTGTTCCTCTTCCTCTCCATTCTGGAGGACTCGGGCTATATGGCCCGGGCGGCCTTCATCATGGACCGGCTGCTCCGGCGCTTCGGCCTCTCGGGGAAGGCCTTCATCCCCATGCTCATGGGCTTTGGCTGCACCGTCCCCGCCGTCATGGGGGCCCGGACCATGGAGAACGAAAAGGACCGCCGCATGACCATCATGCTGGTGCCCTTTATGTCCTGCTCCGCCCGGCTGCCAGTGTACGGCCTTCTCTCCGCCGCCTTCTTCCCCCGGTACAGCGGGCTGGTGGTCTTTTCCCTCTACCTCATCGGCATCTGCTTCGCCATCGTCTCCGGCCTTATCCTCAAGCGGACCCTCTTCCAGGGGGAGCCCGCCGCCTTCCTGCTAGAGCTGCCCCCCTACCGCCTCCCCACCCTGAAAAACTGCGCCCTCCATGTGTGGGAGAAGGTCCGGGGCTTCCTGGTAAAGGCGGGCACCCTTATCCTGGCCATGAGCGTGGTGCTCTGGTTCCTCCAGAGCTTCGGCCCCGGCTTCGTCATGGTGGCCGACCAGGCCGACTCCTTCCTGGGGCGCATCGGCGGCCTCCTGGCCCCCCTGCTCCGGCCCCTGGGCTTCGGCACCTGGCAGGCGGCGGTGGCCCTCCTCTCCGGCCTCATTGCCAAGGAGGCCGTGGTCTCCTCCATGAGCATGTTCTACGGCTTCTCTCTGGGGGCCAGCGGCGCCGTGGTGGCCTCCGCCCTCTCGGGCACCTTCCAGACCCCTCTGGCGGCCTATGCCTTCCTGGTCTTCGTGCTCCTCTACGTCCCCTGCGTGGCGGCGGTCTCCACCATCCGCAAGGAGATGAACTCCGCCAAGTGGACCCTGGTCTCCATCGCCTGGCAGGTGGGGGCGGCCTATCTGGGGGCCCTCCTGGTCTATCAGATCGGGAGCCTCTTCCTCTGATTTCCCTGAAAGGAGGCGTTCGCGCTGGACATCCTGATCTACCTGGGCGTGGCTGCCCTGGTCCTGTGGTCGCTGGTTTACTTAGTCCGCCATATTCGGCGGCAGCTCCGGGGGGCGTGCGGCTGCGGCTCCGGATGCGGCGGCGACTGCTCCGCCTGCCACCGGGACTGCGGGCACCGCTGATCCTCCGGGATACCATGATATAAGCCGACTGCACGCGAAAGGGGGGCTCCCCGCCCCCCTTTCACACTTTTCCCCCGTTGCCAGTCCAACGGATTTTCTCCTTTTTCGACACGCCAAAGCCGGCCGCCCGTATCGGGCGGCCGGCTTTCTTATGGCTCCGCGCGGTCCCGGGCCCGGACCAGCTCAATGGCCTCCTTGCCCGTCAGGTGTTCCACCGTCAGCTCTAGCATACACAGGGCGCTGTACTCCTTCTGGATGGTCTCCCGGCGGTGCTCCTGGCTGTCCCCGGGGTGATAGCGCCGGGCCAGCAGGTCGATGGCCGCCCGGACCTCCCCCTCGTCCTCCAGGACCCGCACCCGCCCGAAGGCGATGGCGCTGCGGAAATAGGTGGTGTACTCCTCCGGCACCACCTGGTCCTGGTCGATGACGCAGAAGGAGGCCTTCTCCTCCCGCCGGACGGCGTCCAGCTTGTGGCCGCTTTTGGCGCTGTGGAACCACAGCTTTCCATCCTGGTAGACATAGCTCAGGGGCACGGCGTAGGGGTAGCCGTCGTCCCCGGCCACCGCCAGGACCCCGGAGGTCCCCCGCTCCAGAATGGCCTCGGCCTCCGCCCGGCTGAGCTGCTGCCGTTTGCGCCGCATTGCTCGGAACATTTCCCACTCCTCCTTGTCCAAATCAAATCCAGACAATTATACCACACCCCGCCCCCGCTGTCAAGTCCGTGCCAGCCTCAGCATGAGCGAATATGTAAAAAGCTACCACACCTTTACAAAACGCAGATTGACCTGCCCTAACTGTGGAAAAACAGAGATGTGCAGGCATCGCATCACAAGATAAGGGCCCCGTTGCCGGACTTGCGGCGGGCCGTCCCCTGTGGTATCCTATAGACGACAGGAGCACTTTTCCAAGAAGTATGACACAAGGAGGCAGTATGGATCTCAATTTCATCCAAACGGCTGGAGACGGCATCGCCGTTGTCTCCGGCCCGCACCCCATCCTGGTGGACGTGTCCTCCGCCCTGGACCTCATGATGACCGTTCAGCATGAGACGGGTGCCTCAAAGATCGCCCTCGACAAGCGGCTGGTGGCGGAGGACTTCTTTATCCTCAGCACAGGGCTCGCAGGTGAGGTATTGCAAAAATTTGTGAACTACCATGTAAAGGCCGCCATCTACGGCGACTATTCCCGCTATACCAGCAAGCCCCTGCGGGACTTCCTCTACGAATCCAATCAGGGCAGGGACTTCTTTTTTGTCGCCACCAGGGAGGAGGCCCTGCATCGGCTGAAGGGCACTCTCTAAGTCCCAGGTCCCATCCAGTGGGGAGCGGGCGAGACATTTTTCGACCAGGAGGGCAGAGCTATGCTGGAATACCGCTTTGACACCCAGCTTCTCATCGAGGGAGAGGGGCTGGACGAGGACGCCATCCACGACTACATTCAGGCGCACATCCCCGGGGACTGTCTGCTGGCTGTGGGAGATGACTCCCTCATCAAGGTCCACTACCATACCAACGCCCCCTGGCAGGTGCTGGAGTACTGCGCTTCCCTGGGGGACATCCACGACATCGTGGTGGAGAACATGGAGCGGCAGGCCCGCGGTCTGGAGGGCTGAGGCTATGGAGCTGGGCATCTGCCATGTGGTGGGGGCCGGGGAATTTTGTCCCCGGGGTCTCACGCCTGGCCCCGGAGACCTGGTCATCGCCGCCGACGGGGGCTTCGCCGCCCTGGAGGGCCTGGGGCTCTCCCCGGACCTGGTGGTGGGGGACTTTGACTCCCTGGGGCACCGGCCGGACCACCCCCATGTGGTGGCCCTGCCGGTGGAGAAGGACGACACCGATATGCACTCCGCCATCCGGCTGGGATGGGAGCGGGGCTACCGGGCCTTCCGGCTCTACGGCGGCACCGGGGGGCGCATCGACCACACCCTGGCCAACATCCAATCCCTGGCCTGGCTGGCCAGCCAGAGGGGCCGGGGCTGGCTGGTGGGGCCGGACTGGACCGCCACGGTCCTCTCCGACGGCGGCGCCCTGACCCTGGAGGCCGGGCGCCAGGGGATGGTCTCGGTCTTCTGCCTGGGGGACCGGGCGGAGGGCGTGGACATCCAGGGGCTGAAATACGGCCTCTCCGACGGCGTCCTCACGGCTGACTACCCCCTGGGGGTCAGCAATTCCTTCCTGGGGGGGGAGAGCCGCGTCTCGGTCCGCCGGGGAAAGCTGCTGGTCCTCTGGTACGAAAGCTGAAAACGCACGCCTGCCCTCCCCATGGGGAAGGCAGGCGCGCGTTTACCATCCCAGGGCCTGGTTCTGGAGGGCCACGGCCCGGTCCCGCTCCCCACGGGTGCCGGCGGAGAGCTCGTGGACCAGCCACTCCGGCTCCACCCGCTCCACCAGGGAGCGGACCGCCGGGGAGGTCCAGGGCCGGTGGGTGTCAATCTGCAGGACCTGGTCATAGGCCAGGGCGTACTGCTCCAGGTAGTCCTCCGGCCAGGGCTCCGGCAGGGCCCCGGTGTGGGTCTTGGTATAGGCCCCGCTGAGGCTCTGGTGGAGGTGCATCCCCCGGATGGACCGACACAGCGGCCCGTGGCGGTCCAGCATCCGGTGGATGTAGGCCGCCCCCTCCTCCTGGGTCTCCAGGTCCAGGTCGGCGTTCATCAGGTGGCCGGTGTCCAGCAGGATGCCCTTGTTGGGGTAGCGGATGCCCTCCAGCAGCCGGGCGGTGAGGTCCGGCTCGGTGAAGGTGAACCCGGGCCACCACTGGTTCTCCACCAGGAAGGCCGGCCCCGCCACCTGCCCCTCCAGGAGGGTGTTGATGGCCTCCACCGCGGCGTCGATGACCTCCCGATGGCTGTGGAGCCAGCGGTAGGTGTACCCCTCCTGCACCGACACGTCGGAGACGTGAAAGACCACATACTCGGCCCCCCAGGCCAGGGCCCGGTCCAGG
>DWWJ01000161.1 GCA_019119795.1 Candidatus Intestinimonas pullistercoris | reverse complement strand
AAGTTCCCCTCTGTTTCCACTCGAAAGGGGTCTTTTTCCGGCAATCAAATTTTTTGAGAAAAAATAAAAATAGCTGTTGACAACTCGTGCCTCCGATGGTAAAATAACATTCGTTCTGTACGGGACATCGTTGCTCCGGACAGGCTTTCTATGGGGGTATAGCTCAGCTGGGAGAGCGCTTGAATGGCATTCAAGAGGTCAGCGGTTCGATCCCGCTTATCTCCACCAGAAAAACCTATTGGATTCGGTTGATTCCAGTAGGTTTTTCTTTTTACAAGTCAGGCACTCCCCTTTTTCTTTACAAGTACCCAATAGTCTCTTTATCATAATCCCTCGGGAAAGGAGGTCCCCATGTCGGTCAGCCGCCTCTTCTCCATCGTCTACTTGCTGCTGGACCGGCGGCAGATGTCCGCCGTCCAGCTGGCTCAGCGGTTCGAGGTCTCGGTCCGCACCATTTACCGGGACGTGGACGCCCTCTCGGCCGCCGGGGTCCCCATCTACGCCTCCCCGGGCCGGAATGGGGGCATCGCCCTGCTGGACGGCTTTCTGCTAGACCGGGCCGCCCTCTCCCGGGAGGAGCAGGCCGCCCTCCTCACCGCCCTGCGGAACCTCCCCGGCAATGAAGGCCCCGCCCAGACCGCCCTGACCAAGCTGGCGGGGCTCTTTGGACGCCGGGAGCCGGACTGGCTCCAGGTGGACCTCACCCCCTGGAGCGTCCCGCCAGGGGCGGACGGGCGGTTCGACACCCTGAAGGCCGCCATCCTCCAGCGCCGGCAGGCCGCCTTCTCCTACCTGTCCGCCTCCGGGCAGGAGACCCGGCGGCGGGTCCTCCCCGTCCGGCTGGTCTTCAAGGGCCGGGCCTGGTACCTCCAGGGCTGGTGCCTGGACCGGGACGCCTACCGCACCTTCCGGCTGAGCCGTATCCTGGCCCTGGAGGTCTCCCAGGACCGCTTTTCGCGGGAGCTGCCGCCTCCTCCGCCGGTGGAGGACTGGGAGGGCGCGGCCGGTCCCTGCGTCCCCCTCTCCCTCCGGTTTTCTCCCCGGATGGCCTTCCGGGTCTACGACGAGTTCGCCCCCGGCGCCATCACCCGGGAGGCCGGGGGCAGTCTCCTGGTGCGGACCTCCGTCCCCGCCGGCGGCTGGCTCTGTGGCTATCTGCTCTCCTTCGGGCCGGAGGTGGAGGTCCTCTCCCCGGAGTGTGTCCGGGAAACACTCAGGGCACTGGCCCTGCGGACCGCAGAAAAAAGCGAAAACCTTGACGCAAATTGTCAGGGTTTTTCCGGTACAATGGAGCCATCTCAAATTGAGGAGGCTTTTTCTATGGAAACTCATTTTTGTCAATCCTGCGGCATGCCGATCACGGACCCCCAGCTCCGGGGCACGGAGGCCGACGGACAGGCCAGCCCCCACTACTGCAAGTTCTGCTACGACCACGGGGCCTTTACCGGGGAGATGACCATGGAGCAGATGATCGACTTCTGTGTTCCCATCCTGGTCCGGGAGCATCCCGGCCTCACGGAGGAGCAGGCCAGGGCCCAGATGCGGGGCTTTTTCCCCACCCTGCTGCGCTGGCGGAAGGACTGACCCGCCGCTTTTCAGGAGAAGACCGCGCCGCCGGGCCCATATGGCCCGGGGTGCGGTCCTGTTTCGGATGGGTGACAAGCCGGGGGAAAGCTGATATAATGGGGTCCTAACCTGTCAGTAAGAAATGAGGCGATCACATGGACCTGTGCGACCGCAATACCATCCAGAGCCTGCTCAGCCGCCACGGCTTCCGCTTTTCCAAATCCATGGGACAGAACTTTCTGATCCAGGGGTGGGTCCCGGACGGACTGGTGGAGGGGGCCGGCGTCTCCCGGGAAAACGGCGTGCTGGAGGTGGGGCCCGGCATCGGCCCCCTGACGGTCCGGCTGGCCCGGGCCGCGGCCAAGGTGGTGGCGGTGGAGCTGGACCGCTCCCTCCTCCCGGTCCTGGACGAGACCCTGGCGGGGCTGGACAACGTGGAAGTCCTCTCCGGGGACATTCTCAAGCTGGACATCGGGGCCCTGGTCGAGGAAAAATTCCCCGGCCTCACCCCCATGGCCTGCGCCAACCTGCCCTACAACATCACGACCCCCGTCCTCACCGCCCTCATCGACTCGGGGCGCTTTTCCCGCATCACGGTGATGATCCAGCGGGAGGTGGCCCGGCGCATCTGTGCCGCCCCCGGCACCCCGGACTACGGCGCCTTTTCCGTCTACTGCCAGTTTTACACCCTCCCCGAGCTCCTCTTCGACGTGGGGCCGGAGTGCTTTGTCCCCGCCCCCAAGGTGACCTCCTCCGTCCTTCGGATGACGCCCCGGGAGACGCTCCCCCAGGGAGTCACCGATGCGCGGCGGTTCTTCCGGGTGGTGAAGGCCGCCTTCGGCCAGCGCCGGAAGACCCTCCTCAATGCCCTCTCCGCCGGACTGGGCGGCGTAGATAAGGACACCATCCGGGCGGCCATCGCCGCCTGCGGCCTCCCGGAGGATATCCGGGGGGAGCGGCTGGGCATCCCGGAATTTGCCGCCCTCACCACCGCCCTGGGCCCATTTTAAGGATACCCCTTTTTAGAGTATCCGCCCCCTGTCCCGCCTTTCTCGGGACAGGGGGCCTCTCTTTGTCACCACTTTGTAACTTGACAGGAATCAACTTCAACTGTAGTATATCATTATATCGACTACATTTGAAGTAGAAAGGAGGCCTTCCTGTGAAGCGGCTGCCTGATACAGAGCTGGAGGTCATGAAGGCCCTGTGGGCCTGGGAGGGACAGAGCGCCACCCGCTCTGAGCTGGAGCACGCCCTCCGGGACAAGGGCTGGGCCACCAACACCTTCAACACCTACCTCTCCCGCCTGACAGAGAAGGGCTTTGTCTCCTGCGAGAAACGGGGCAAGACCAACTGGTACACGCCTCTGGTGTCCCGGGCCGACTACCTCTCCTTTGAGAGCAGCACCGTACTCCACAAGGTCTTCGGCAGCTCCCTGACCAGCTTCGTGGCCGCCCTGGCCCGGGGCGGCAGCCTGGACCGGGACGAGCTGGACGAGCTCCAGCGGTACCTGGACGAATTAAAGGAGGGCAAGTCATGAGGGCGCCTAAAACCTGGTTCTCCACGGGGCTCCGCGCAGACAAGCGGCTGCTGCGGGCCCGGCTGGGGGACCTCTTCACCGGCCCCCGGCGGCGGGGCGGGCCGGTCCTGCTGGCGTCGGTGCTCCTCACCGCCTGTCTGGGGGCCCTGGTCTCCTGCCGGGAGGAGGTCCCGGAGTCCCCGCGCCTCTCTATAGACCAGGACGCCCTGGCGGTGGAGGCCTTGGAGACCGTGGAGCTGTGGTACCCCGACTTCCCGGGGACCTGGACCTATCTTCTCACCCTTCAGGACGGCGCCGTCATCGAGGAGGGCGCCCCGGTGGACTTCCCGACGGGCCCGGACCTGGGCTGTGTCCTCTCCTACGATGCCGGCGTCCACGCCGGCGGCCTGGGAAATCTGCTCTTCCTCAGGGTGGACGGGGAGACCGGAGCGCTGGATGGGACCCCCATCCTGCTCTCCGCCGACGAAAACGAGCTCCGCTGGTGGACAGAGGTGGACGGCGTCCACATCCTCTATACCGCCATCACCACCTACCAGGGCTTTGAGACCTGCCAGGCCGGGGAGGTGCTGTGGGCGGAGGAGGGCTGGAGCTGGCTCTGGCCCGCCGCCCCGGACAGCCAGGACTATGCCGATTTCTGGGCCGACCGAAAGGGTGTCCTCACCTCCGATGGACTGGACCTCTATACCCAGGGCAGCTGGTCTCCCGATCCGGAGCACGGACAGGAGCCCCAATGGCTCTATGACCAGTCCCTTATCTTCTAGGGCGACGCCCCGCTGGGAAGGTCCTGCCGGAGAACTTGACGGACGCTGTCACATGGGCCCCTTCTCAATCGTTATATGGATAGGAACTATCTGCTTGTCCCAAACGAAGGAGGTACGCCCCATGAAGCTTCCCCGCCCACGGCCTTCCCCGCTCCGTGCCGCCGCAGCTGTGAGCATGCTCGTATTTCTCGCGTCCTGCGGGCTCCTCCCAGCCGGGAGCAGCTCCCCGCTCCCGGAGGAGAGCTGTGCTTCCGCCGGTCAGATCATGGAGGGCGTGGATGTCCCCGAGGCCGTGCTGGAGGCCGCCATGGCCCACGCCGAGTCTGTCCGGGCCAGCTGGGATGACCCGGGCTCCAGCTATGCCGGCATGGCCGGCGGGGCCGGCTTTGACGACTGGCGCATCGAGGGTCTGGAGCTGGTGGACCGCTACGACGCCCTGGAGGGCCGGGTCGTGGACGTCTACCGCCTGGACTACCGCATCCACACCCCGAACCCCAACGCTGTCATGCTGGCCGGAGGCATGGAGCTGGACCAGGAGGGCTGGCTGCTGCCCACCTCCCCCGGCGCCACCTATCTGGTCTTTGCGGTGGAGGGCGAGGCGCCGGTCTTTCTCTGCTCTGTCCTCATCCGCGACTGTGCGCCCGGCAGCGAGGCTTTCCTAGGACACCTGCGCGGCGCGCTCTCCTGACACAGTTTCTTTTCTCCCGGCTCTGTTCCGGACACCCTGCCTTGTTTGATTGGATGGAGGAACCCGTTTGCCATGTCCGACCTGCTCTCCACACTGGCCGAGATCTCCCTTACCATGTCGGCCGTCATCCTTCTGCTCCTGGTCCTGGGGCCCCTGCTGGCCCAGCGGTACGCCCCCCAGTGGCGGTACTGGGCCTGGCTGGCGGTGGCGGTGCGGCTGCTAATCCCGGTGAATCTCTCCCTGCCCCAGGCTCCGGTGACTCTGGAGGCCCCTCCGGACCGGGTGGTCTATGCCGCCCCCTCTGCGCCGGAGCCCTCCCCGGCTCCGGCTGCCCCCTCCCCTGCCCCTGGCGGCCAGGAGGCCGCCGGCAATCCTGCCCTGTCCGGCCCGCCGGATGGGGCGGCACCTGCCCGGAGCCTGACCCTCTCCCAGGTTCTCTTCTGGCTCTGGCTCTCCGGAATGGCGGTGGCTGTTCTGTGGCATTTGGTGGGCTGGCTCCGGTTCCAGTCCTACCTCTGCCGCTGGGCCGTCCCGGCGGAGGCCCCCGCCTTTCTCCCCGCCCTGCTGGAGGAGCTGGAGCTCCCTGTCCCGGTCCGTCTCCTCTCCTGTCCCGGGCTGGAGGGGCCCATGATGACCGGCCTGCTCCGCCCTACCGTCCTCCTCCCTCAGGGGGACACAGACCGGGACGCCCTGTGGTTCATCCTCCGCCATGAGCTCACCCACTTCAAGCGCCGGGACATCCCCTACAAGGCCCTGCTCCTCTGTGCCGGGGTGGTCCACTGGTTCAACCCCCTGGTCTGGCTCATGCTCCGGGCCGCCGAGGGGGACCTGGAGCGCGCCTGCGACGCAGACGTGGTCCGGGGCCTTCCCCAAGAGGACCGGGCCCGGTATGGTCAGGTCATTTTGGACGCCGTCCGGGGCCGGGGATGACCCGCTGCCATACTGCCAAAGGAGGCATCCGCCATGCGTGTGCCGCACACCTGGTTTTCCACCGAATTTGACCACAGCCGCCGGGTCCTCCGGTCCCGGCTGAGGGACCTGTTTGCCTCGCCCCGGCGGTGGGGCGCGCTGCCCCTGGCCTGCGCCCTCCTGGTGACGGCCCTGGCGGGCGGGCTGGCCTCCTGCGGAGAGTCCACCGCATCTCCCTCCCCTGCCGCCGAAGTCCTGCCCGGCACGTCCTCTGTGCCGGAGTCCGAAGAGGCCGCCCTCCCGGAGCTGGACCTGGACAATCTGCTCATCCGCTATCCGGGCGAGGAGGTCTGGACCGACCTAGCCGCCCTGATCCCGGCCCCCGCCGCCTGGGCGGGCCAGAGCCTGGGCGGGCGGAATGAAATTGATGTCTTGAATCATGACATCCTCTCCTATGACCCCGGCATCCAGGGGGCCTTCGTGGACCCCCAAAATGGCTGGCTCACCTTCTCATACTCCATGGGGCTGGGGCCCATCTCGGACACCTGCGTCTACCGCACCCACGACGGGGGCCGCACCTGGGAGGAGGCCGGATATCTGGAGGGCACCGGCGGCACAGGTCCCCTGTGGTTCTCCCTCAACTGCGCCGCCTTCCTGGATGACCACCGAGCTATCCTCTGCACCGGCCTCTTCCTGGGAGCTCCGGTCTTCTACACCGCCGATGGCGGGGCCACCTGGGTTCTGGCGGAGCTCCCGGAGGTGAGCGACGGCTGGCAGGC
>DWWJ01000160.1 GCA_019119795.1 Candidatus Intestinimonas pullistercoris | reverse complement strand
TTCCGACTGCACGCGAAAGGGGGGCTCTCCGCCCCCCTTTCACACTTTTCCCCCGTTGCCCATCCAACGGGTTTTCTCCTTTTTCGGCACGCCGAGGGGCGGAAAAGTTTTCCGCCCCCCTCTCCATTATTTCCGGCCCCGGCCCGGCTTGGTGTTCTTTTTGGGCTTGGGCTTGGCCCAGCCCGCCTTCCGCCTAGGCTGGGGGTCATTGTGCTCCACCCGTTTTCCCTTCTGCTTGTACCGCTGCTCCTCCGGCTTCCGGGGCTTTCCTCCGCCCTTCCGGGCCGGGGCGCCTCCTCCGCCGGCGGCCGGGCGGACCGGCCGCAGCAGGCACTCCTTCCCGTAGCCGATCAGGTCCTCCCGGTGGGCCTCCCGCAGAGCCTCCAGCACCAGGGGCCGCTTCTCCGGCCGCTTCCACTGCATCAGGGCCCGCTGCATGGCCTTGTGGTGGGCGTCAGTGGGGACAAAGACCGGCTTCATGGTCCGGGGGTCCAGGCCGGTATAGTACATACAGGTGGACAGGGTCCCCGGCGTGGGGTAGAAGTCCTGGACCTGCTCCGGCTGGCGGCCCGACCTGTTGAGCCACTCGGCCAGCTTCACGGCGTCGGCCAGGGTGCAGCCCGGATGGGAGGACATGAGGTAGGGCACCAGATACTGCTCCTTGCCATAGCGCTGGTTGAGGCGCTCGTACTTCTGCCGGAACCTCTCATAGACCTGGATGTGGGGCTTGCCCATCTCGTCCAGGACCTCGTTGACGCAGTGCTCCGGGGCCACCTTGAGCTGGCCCGAGATGTGGTGCTGCACCAGCTCGGCGAAAAACTCCCCGCTGGGGTCCTTCATCATATAGTCAAAGCGGATGCCGGAGCGGATAAAAATTTTCTTTACCCCGGGAATGGCCCGCAGCTTCCGGAGCAGCATCAGGTAGTCGGTGTGGTCGGCGTCTAGGTTGGGGCAGGCCTCGGGGGACAGGCAGGCCCGGTGCTTGCACAGCCCCGCCTTCATCTGCTTTTTACAGGCGGGCCGCCGGAAGTTGGCGGTGGGGCCGCCCACGTCGTGGATATAGCCCTTGAAGCCGGGGTGGTGGGTGAGCTCGGTGACCTCCCGGATGACGCTCTCGTGGCTGCGGGAGGTGACGATGCGGCCCTGGTGGAAGGCCAGGGAGCAGAAATTGCAGGCCCCAAAACAGCCCCGGTTGTGGATCACCGAGAAGCGGACCTCCTCGATGGCGGGGACGCCCCCCAGGGCGTCATACATGGGGTGGGGCTCCCGGACATAGGGGAGGGCGAAGACAGCGTCCAGCTCCTGGGTGTCCAGGGGCATGGCCGGGGGATTGCAGATGAGGAGCCGGTCCCCGTGGCGCTGGAGGATGGCCCGGCCCACGATGGGGTCGTGCTCGTCATACTCCACCATGTTGGCCCTGGCGTAGGCCCGCTTGTCGTCCCGCACCTCCTCAAAGGAGGGGACCTCCACCATGGGATAGGCGCACTCCCCCGGGTGGCGGCCCAGGAAGCAGGTGCCCTTCACGTCGGTGATCTCCGAGACCGGCGTCCCCGAGGCCAGCCGGGCGGCGATCTCCCGGGTGGCCCGCTCCCCCATGCCGTAGACCAAGAGGTCGGCCTGGGCGTCCAGCAGGACGGAGCGGCGGACCTTGTCCTCCCAGTAGTCATAGTGGGCGAAGCGCCGGAGGCTGGCCTCCAGGCCGCCGATGACCAGGGGGATGTCTCCAAAGACCTCCCGGACCCGGTTGGCATAGACGATGGTGGCCCGGTCGGGGCGCAGGCCAGTCCGCTTTCCCGGGGAATAGGCGTCCTCGGTCCGGCGGCGCTTGGCCACGGTGTAGTGGGCCACCATGGAGTCCAGGTTGCCCGCCGAGAGCATCACGCCCAGCCGGGGCCGCCCCAGAGCAGTGAAGGCATCCGGGGAGCGCCAGTCCGGCTGGGCCAGAATAGCCACCCGGTAGCCCTCGGCCTCCAGCACCCGGGAGATGATGGCCGGGCCGAAGGAGGGGTGGTCCACATAGGCGTCGCCCGTGATGACCAGGAAGTCGTAGTCCTCCCAGCCGCGGGCTTTCATATCAGATTGGGAGACGGGGAGGAATTGGGTGTTCATGATCTTGTTACCTCAACGCTGTTTCAAATTTTGTTTTCGTCCGTGCGGCCCGCCAGATAGTCCATCGTGACCTGGAAGTGGTCGGCCAGCTTCCACAGGTTGTCCAGGCCGGGCTTCTGCTCGCCCTTCTCAAAGCGGACGATCTGTCCCGTGGAGACCCCCACCGCCTTGGCCAGGACCGGCTGGGTCTCCCCCGCCGCTCTGCGGAGCTCTTTCAGGCGGTCTCCAAATGCTGCGGGGCCGGCTCCCGAAGCGCCGGGCGGCTCCGAAATTACCTGATTAGTTGATTTTTCAAGGGGTAGGCCGGTGGCCTCCGTCCGGCCCATCAGATCGTCTACGGAAACCTGAAAGTGGTCGGCCAGCTTCCACAGGTTATCAAATCCTGGCTTTTGTTCGCCTTTTTCAAAGCGGGCGACCTGATTCAGAGAGATCTGAATTGCTTTCGCTAGAGCCGACTGTGTCTCTTTTGCCTCTTTTCGCAGTTTCCTTAGACGATCCTTAAATTCCACAGGCCCACCTCTTGACATTTCCCAATAAACTAATTATAATCATTTTTAACCTAATTAGTGTAATTTTATTGGGAGGTATTTATATGGATAGTGTGATCCGCGATCTGTTTTATGGAGAGCTGGATTTCAGCTCCGACGGCTTCATCCAGGACCCATATTACCAGGAGGCCATGGAAAAGTCCCACACCCTGGAGGCCGCCCTGCTGGAGTCCCTGACCGGGGAGGAGCGAAAGCAGTTCCTCCGCTACCTGGACGCCCAGAGCGCCATCGTAGGCACGCTGACGGTGGAATACTTCTCCCAGGGCTTCCGGCTGGCCGGGCGGCTGATGGGGGAGGTCTTTTCGTGAGACCTGCCCACGAGGTCCGGCACCTTGCCGGCACGGTTCGGCTCCCCGCCGGGGGCAAGGTCTCACCTTGCAGGGGCCGGATTCCCTCCGGGGGGTGCCTGCCCGGCAGGGGCAAAAACCATTTCTTTTTCTGCGGAAAAAGAAACGGTTCTTGACTCCAAAGAAAAATGGGGTCGGTCTACGGGGCATATTAGGGCGAAAACGGCGGCCAGCGGCTTTCGTATGACAGGAAGGACCCCTTCCGGCCGTTACGGCCTGCCGTTGGGGAACAGGGACAGCTTGCGCTCTGTCTACCCGCCGCCTGCGGGTGCCTCTCTCACGGCCGGGGTGGTCTGGTGCTTCCCTTGCGGCGGAGGGGGAGATGCTAGAGCCGGCCTCTCTTTCGTGGGGCACGACGACCCGGCGCGCCATACCGCACTCTGCCGCGAGAGCGGCACAGCCAGGCGGCCGCCGGATAGAATCAAAAACCCATCCCTGTTCCACTATGGGATGGCCGTAACGGCCGGGGCTGGTCCTCACCACAGTGCGTAAAGACGTAAGCCGCCGTGGTTAATCAAACACTTAGCGTAGACCGGCCCCGGGGCCCCCGCAAAAGCGCAGCTTTTGTGGGGAGAGGAAGAACGAATGGAATGGAGCGGATATCCCTCGCAAGGGGGATGGAGCGGAATGGAATTCGTTCTGACGAGGAGTCAAGGCCCGTTTCTTTTTCCGCAGAAAAAGAAATGGACCTTGCCCCCGCGGCGGGAGCCGCACCCCCGGAGGGACTCCGCCCCCGGCGGGCCGCCGGGTCCCCAAGCCGGGCGGCCAGTGGCCGCCCCTACACGGGGTCCCCTCCCACCCCCGGCCTGGATGGAATCCGCTCAGAGAGTCCCCCGCCGGGGCGGCTCCCCATACCCGATGTACTTCTCCAGCAGGTCCAGGGGGACCCGGGTGCCGGCGGCGCTGCCCACCCGGTAGAAGCCGTAGCGCTTGTAAAACCGCTGGGCCACCAGATTGTCCGGGGCGCACCGCAGCCGGAGGTAGTTCCGGCCCAGAGGGCGGTAGACCGACACGGCCTGTCCGATGAGCTGGACCCCCAGGCCCCGCTTCCGGTAGGAGGGCAGCAGGTAGACGAAGGGGATGTAGCCGATGCCCTTGTCCGCCTCCCGGCACAGGTCCAGGTGGAGCAGGCCCGCAGGCTCGTCGTTCATCATCACGCAGATCACGGAGTTGTGGTCAAAGCGCCACTGGGCCAGGGCGTCGGCGGCGAAGGCGTCCCCGTCGTAGTTGTCCCAGGAGCCGTGGATGTCCAGCCACGCCTCCCCCCGGCACTGCCGGAAGAAGTCCTCCTCCCGCTCCATGTCCAGGGGGCGGAACCAGAGGTTGGCGTCGGCCATGCTGCCGGTGTCCTGCTTCCACCAGCGCTGCTTGGCGAAGGTGGATATCTCTTCTGGCAGGTGGCTGGCGTCGTCGTGGAAGACCACCCGGACCTCCTCCCCCTGGAACTCCAGCAGGGAGACCGCCGTGTTGTCGCTGTGGGGGAGCTTGGCCGACTCGGCGATGCTCAGGCCCTGAAAGACGGCCAGGGCGTTGCGGATGGCGGTGCCGTGGCACACCACCGCCACGGTCTGGCCGGGGTGGTTGCGGACGATCTGCCGCAGGGCGGCCGGGACCCGCTCCCGCAGGGCCTGGAAGGTCTCGCCCCCCTCCACCTGCCAGCGCGCGTCGGTGGCGTTGAACAGCCGGAGCTGCTCGGCGTCGGTGCGGGCCACCTCCCCCCAGGTCCGGTCCTCCCACACCCCCATGGAGACCTCCCGGAGGGCCTTGCGGGTGGTGAGGGGCAGCCCCTTGGGCTCGTAGATGGCCCGGGCAGTGGTGCGGGTGCGGAGCAGGTCGCTGGAGTAGACCGCATCCACCGGAATGTCCTCGAAACGGTGGGCCAGGGCGGCGATCTGCCGGTAGCCGTTGTCCGTCACCAGGCTGTCATACTGTCCGTGGATGCGGCGGTAGAGGTTGCCCTCGGCCTCCGCGTGGCGGACCAGATAGAGTTTTGTCACTGTTGTGCTCATAGAAACCTTCTCTCTCAAGGGTGCTCATACCCGAAATTCGGCCAGGGCCTGGTGGACCACGTCCTCAAAGCTCTCAGAGGCCCCCCAGTCAAAGCGGAAGAGCCCCTCTCCCCCGCCGCCGCTGATGCAGCGCACCCGGGTCCGGCCGGTGAAGTCGTCCAGGATGACGGTGAGGGTCAGGCGGTTGCCCGCCCGGTAGTAGTGCTTTTCATAGACGTCCACGGTGCAGGTGCCCCCGTCGGCGCTCGCCACGGTGTGGGTCCCGATGAGGGTTCCGGTGACGCTGTCGGTCACCGCCTGGAAAATCACATCCTGGCACGCAAGCAGGTCCAGGGAGACGAAATAGCTCTGCTCCATCGTCTCCCCCTATCCCCAGGGCCGGACAGCCCCGGTGAGCTCCGAGACGCGCTGGAGCCCCTGCTCCTCCGCCAGGGCGGAGAGCTCGTCCCGGACCCGGACGGGGGCGTAGACGTCGGCAAAGGAGGCGGTGCCCACCGCCACCGCCGTGGCCCCGGCCAGCATGAGCTCGGCGGCATCGGCTCCGGTGGAGACCCCGCCCATGCCCAGGATGGGCAGGTCCACGGCGGCGTGGACCTCCCACACCATGCGGACGGCCACCGGCAGCACCGCCGGGCCGGAGAGGCCCCCGGTGTTCATCTTCAGGATGGGCCGCCGGGTCTTCACATCGATGCGCATCCCCCGAATGGTGTTGATGAGGCTCAGGGCGTCGGCCCCCGCCCCGGCCACCGCCCGGGCGATCTCCGTGATGTCGGTGACGTTGGGGGAGAGCTTCACCATCACAGGGACGGAGGCGTGGCGCTTGGCCACCTCCGTGACCTCGGCGGCCAGCTCGGGCCGGGTGCCGTAGGCCAGTCCCCCCGCCTTCACATTGGGGCAGGAGATGTTGACCTCGATCATATCCACCCCCGCCGCCGAGAGCTTTTCACACATCTCGCCGTACTCCTCAGGGGTGTTCCCCGAGATGTTGGCAATGATCTTCACGTCGTGCCTGCGCAGCTCCGGCAGCTCCTGGGCGACAAAGGCGTCCACGCCGGGGTTCTGGAGCCCCACGGAGTTGAGGATGCCCATGGGGGTCTCGGCGATGCGGGGGGCGGGGTTACCCTCCCGGGGCTGGGGGGTCAGGCCCTTGACGCAGATGGCCCCCAGCTCGCTCAGGTCGAAGAACTGCCCGTACTCCCGGCCGAAGCCGAAGGTCCCCGAGGGGACCACGATGGGGTTTTTGAGCTCCACCCCGGCCAGGTTGACCTTCTGATCAAGCATCCCAGTCCACCTCCTCTGCCCGGAAGACCGGGCCGTCCTTGCACACGTGCTTCCGGTGCCCGTCGGCCATGTCGCAGGCGCACACCAGGCAGGCCCCCACGCCGCAGCCCATGCGCTCCTCCAGGGAGACTTGGCAGCCCACGCCGTAGGTCCGGCAGACCTGGGCCACCGCCTTGAGCATGGCCTTGGGGCCGCAGGCCAGGACCTCCGGCGGCACCGGCCGCCCGGAGCATCCGGCGCACAGCACCGGGTCGCAGGTCCCGCAGGTCTGGGCCCGCAGAAACTCCTCCACCAGCTCGGTGACGAAGCCCTTCCGTCCGGTGGAGCCGTCGTCGCTGATGACGCTCATAGAGCGGCAGCATTCGGCGAAGTCCCCGGTGAGCATCCGATGTCCCTCGTCCCGGAAGCCCAGGACGGCGTGGACCTCGCTCCCCCGGCGGGCGGCCTCCCTGGCGCAGCCCAGCATGGGGGGCACGCCGATGCCGCCCCCCACCACCAGGAGCTTTTTGCCAGAGACATCAAAGCCCCGGCCCAGGGGGCCCAGCACGTCCACCCGGTCCCCCGGCTCCCGGCGGGAGAGCCAGGCGGTGCCCTCCCCCCGGACCTCGAAGACCACCCGGATCGTATCCTTCCCCCACTCGCAGATGGAGATGGGCCGGCGCAGAAGCCGGGAGTGGCCGCATTTGATATGGACAAACTGCCCGCAGGAGACCTGAGAGGCCATAGCCTCCCCCGTCTCCAGGGTCATGGAATAGGCGTGATCGTTGAGGCGGACCAGCTCCGCCACCTGACATTCTGCTTGTATCGGCATGAAACCCCTCCCTTTTCTTTGCTCCGCTCAGCCTTTCTCCCGCTTTTCCCTGTCCCGCTCCAGCCAGCGGGGGTCCCGGTAGAACTCATACCGCCCGCACTGGGGGCACAGGTAGAGGTCGGCCCGGGCGCACAGGTAGTTGAGCCGGGCCGGCAGGAGGGCCGGACTCAGGTATTCCAGCACCGCTCCGCAGGCCGGGCACCGCTTTTCCGTGGGCTCCTTGTGTGCTTCTTCCATGTTCAACCCTCCCAATCCGGCTTGTCCGGGTCCCTGCCGAACCAGCGCCGCTTTTTCTTCTTCTCCGGCTGGACGGGCTCCGGGGCGGGCGCTTCCTCTGGCCCTTCCCTTTGCTCCGGTCGCTTCTGTATCGGGAAGCAGCCCATGCCGCAGGAGGGACAGCGTTCACTTTTTCGGACCTTTCTGCACTTTGGGCAGAAATAGTCTGGCAGGGATTCGTAATATTTCCGACGCTCCTCGGCCCGCTGGGCCTCCTGGAGGCGGGCCTCCCGGTCCTCCTCCCGCTCGAAGAAGTCAAAATGGCCGCAAGCGGGGCAGCGGTATAGGGCGGCGTCAAATATTTCGATGCCCCAGGTCATATCATCCTTTACGCAAAAGTCCCGGACATACACCGATTCCTGGCCACAAGAGCTGCATTTTTTCGGCGGGCGTACTTTCTTCATGGCCCCTTCACCTCTTCTCCGCTTCTCCAGGCTGGAGCTCGGTCAAAGTCTCCAGATCCACCACGCTGCCGCAGATGGGGCACACCCGGTCCCGGCGGGGGAAGCCGCAGGTGGGGCAGGGGAAGAGCTCGGCGGTGAGCTCCCCCGCCGCCAGCTTCTCCCGGAGGTCCTGGAGAAAGCGCCCGGCCTCCTGCTCCTCGGCCCGCCGGCGGGCGCGGGCCCCCTCCGGCTCGTAGAGCTCCGCCCGGCCGCAGTCCGGACAGAGGTAGAGCTCCAGCTCCCGGCTGCCCAGGGCGCAACGGCTGTCATACTCCAGCTTCCCCCCGCAGGCGGGGCAGGTCTTGGGCTCCGGCATCTCCCGTCTCCTCCTATCGAATGGTCACATACGCCCCGATGGCGTCCCGCATCTCCTCAGCGGCGGCCCGGGCGGCCTCCTGATAGTCCAGGCCGTCCCGCCCGGTCTTCTGCCAGGCGCACATGATGGACCGGGAGGCGTTGACGATGGCTCCCCGGCCGTGGTTGTCGAAGGCGTGCTGGACATCCTGGGCGGTCCCCCCCTGGGCCCCGTAGCCGGGGACCAGGAAGAAGGTGTGGGGCAGGCGGGCGCGCAGCTCGGAGAGCTCCTCCGGGTAGGTCGCCCCGGTGACGGCACCGGCCAGGCCGTAGCCGTATTTCCCCTGGGTGTCCGCCCCCAGCTTCTCGGCCATGTCGCCCAGGAGCTGGTAGACCTTCTTCTCCCCGGCGGTGAGGTTCTGGAGCTCCCCGGAGCCGGGATTGGAGGTCTTGGCCAGGAGGAAGAGACACTTCCCGTACCGCTTACAGGTCTCCACAAAGGGCTCCACCGTGTCGGAGCCCATGTAGCCGTTGAGGGTGACGCAGTCGACGCCAAAGGCAGCATGGGCGGCGCCCCCTACCTGGGTCTCCCCCAGCCAGGCGTCGGCGTAGGCCTGGGCGGTGGAGCCGATGTCCCCCCGCTTGATGTCGGCGATGACAAAGAGGCCCTTTTCCTTGGCATAGGCGATGGTCCGCTCCAGCACGGCCATGCCGTGCCAGCCCAGCCGCTCATAGTAGGCGGCCTGGGGCTTCACCGCGGGGACCACGTCGCACAGGGCGTCCATGAGGCCCTGGTTGAACTGCCACACTGCCTGGGCGGCCCCCTCCAGGGTCTCGCCGTACCGGCCGTAGGCCTCCTTCAGAATGTGGGGCGGGATCTGCTCCGGCCTGGGGTCCAGGCCGGCCACGGCGGGATTCTTCTTCTGGATGATCTTCTCCTGCAGGCTATCAAACGACATGTTCAGCGTCCTCCCTCATCCTGATAGACGATCTTGCCGCCTACGATGGTATATTTGACCTTTCCCTTCAGCCGCTTTCCGGCAAAGGGGGTGTTCCTCCCCTTGGAGGCAAACCGCTCCGGGTCCACCGTCCACTCCTGGTTGAGGTCGAAAATGGTGAAGTCGGCCTCTCCCCCCAGGCTCAGCCGCCCCTTGGGGATGCGCAGGATGCAGGCGGGGTGGAAGGTGAGCTTCTTCAACAGGTCGGACAGGTCCATCTTCCCGGTGTGGTAGAGGGCCGTGAGGGTCACCCCCAGGGCGGTCTCCAGCCCCACCATGCCGCTGGGGGCCTCGGCCAGGGGCCGGGCCTTCTCCTGGGCGGAGTGGGGGGCGTGGTCGGTGGCGATGACGTCGATGGTGCCGTCCCGCAGGCCCTCGATGATGGCCTCCACATCCTGGCGGGTCCGCAGGGGCGGATTGACCCGGGCCAGGCTTCCCTGCTTCAGGACCTCCTCCTCGGTGAGGGTGAAATACTGGGGGCAGGTCTCACAGGTGATGGCCACCCCCTTCTTCTTGAACTGCCGGACGATGTCCACGCTGCCGGCGGTGGAGATGTGGCAGATGTGGACGGCTCCGCCGGTCTCCTCGGCCAGCATGGCGTCCCGCATGACCATCAGCTCCTCGGCGATGGCCGGCCGGCCGGGGAGGCCCAGGGTCCGGGAGACCCGGCCCTCGTTGACGGCGTAGTTGCGGACCATGCTGGCGTCCTCGCAGTGGGAGAGGATGGTGAGCCCCGCCCGCTTGGCCAGGATCAGGGCGTCCCGCATGAGGTTGGCGTCCTGGACGGGCACCCCGTCGTCGGAGAGGGCGGGGGCTCCCGCCTCCTTCAGGGCGTGGGCGTCCGTGAGGGCCTCCCCCCGCTCCCCCATGGACACGGCCCCAATGGGCCACACCCGGACCCCACAGCACTCCCCCGCCCGGTCCAGGACCCAGCGGACCTGCTCCGGGGTGTCGATCACCGGCCTGGTGTTGGGCATACAGGCCACCGAGGTAAAGCCCCCCCGGGCCGCGGCGGCGGTGCCGCTGGCGATGTCCTCCTTGTACTCGAAGCCGGGCTCCCGCAGGTGGACGTGCATATCCACCAGTCCGGCGCAGACCGTCAGGCCCCGGGCGTCCAGCACCTGGGCATCCGGCGCCCTGAGGTCGCTGCCAATGACAGCCAGGCGGCCGTCCTCGATGAGAAGATCCATCACGCCGCCGATGCCCCCCACCGGGTCCACCAGGCGGCCTTTTTGGATGAGAAGCTTCACGTCATCGCTCCTTTCCAGCCGGGCTCCGGGGGACAGGCCCCTGCCCCGGCCTCATCAGTCTTCCGTTGATATGCCGTGCCCCGGGCCGGGGCACAGAAAAAGGGCGTACAGACGCCCCCTTTGCAGTTCCGATCCTTTCTGATCCCACCCGAAGGGGAAGAAAATGATGGCACAAATATTATAAGAGATGCCGCGCCGTTTGGCAATGGATTTTTTGTGAATTCGGGGTACAATAACCCCAGGACCTGAAAAGGAGGGAAACAAAATGGACGCAAAACACACCATGCGGAACATCGGCATCGGCATGGCCGCCGGCGCGGCCCTGGGGATGCTGCTGGCCCCGCAGAAGAAGACTTTGAAGGCCACTGCCAAAAAGGCCGTCCGGGCCGCCGAGGACGTGGCCGAAAACGTCTCCCAGCGACTTGGCATGTGACGGCTCCTTCCACACCATACGCTGACGGCCCGGCGGGATACCCGCCGGGCCGCTTTGTAGATCGTTGAAAAATTCCGTTGTTTTTTGAGGCAGGCGCTCGTTTTCCCTGGCCGCCTCACATGGCCTTGGCCATGTCCTGGCCGGCCGCCTCCTCCGGCTCCCCGGCCTTGCTCTTCATGTTCATCACCAGCATCTGCAGCCGGTTTTCAATGTTGGCAAAGCTCACGTCAGGGTCGTAGTCCAGGGGGAGGATCTGGGCGTCGGGGTAGAGCTCCTTGAGCCGCTTCACCACGCCCCGGCCCACCACATGGTTGGGCAGGCACCCGAAGGGCTGGAGGATGACGAAGGCCCGGCAGCCGTGGGCGGCGTGGTGGAGAATTTCCCCGGGGATCAGGACCCCCTCCCCCGCGTCAAAGGTGTGGTGGATGATGGGGTCGCTGGCCTTGACCAGCTCGGGCAGGCGGACCGCCCGCTCGTAGAGAGGGTGCTCCGCCGCGATGCGGTCGGTCCGGCTGTGCGCCAGGTCAAAGACCGCGTCGGCCAGGGCATACCAGGCCTTTTCCATCAGGGGCTTGTGGACGTGGTACTCCTTGACCTGGGCGTCCTTGTTGAAATAGGTCTTCTGGATGACGTCGGTCATCCGGGCCTCGATGACCTCAAAGCCGTTGCGCTCCAGGTAATCCTCAATGTCGTGGTTGGCGCCGGGGTGGAAGTTGAGCAGGTACTCCCCCACGATGAGCACCCTGGGGCGGGGCTCAGAGCGGTCACAGGCCACCGCCTTCATGCGCCGGATAGCCTGGCGGAAGCCCTGCTCCGCCCCCAGGACGCCTCGGCGCTCCATGCCGTCCATCACCAGGTCCATGGCCTCTTCAAAGGCCCGGTTGGCGCTCCCGGGCTCCGTTTCATAGGGACGCATCTTCCGCAGCAGCTCCTCCAGCACGTCGATCATGGGCAGGCCGAAGGCGATGCGGATGGCGGTGCCCAGGCTCATTTTATAGCCGGGATGGAGATTGTGCCGGTCCTTGTCGTCGTTGGTGAGGATGGGCACCCGGGAATAGCCGGCGTCGTCCAGGGCCTTCCGCAGGAGGGCCCCGTAGTGGGTCAGGCGGCAGTCGCCGATGTACTTGCCCATGGCGATGGCCACATGGTCCAGGTCATATTTCCCGCTCTCCAGGGCGGCCAGAGCCTCCCCGATGACGATCTGGGCCGGGAAGCAGATGTCGTTGTGGACATACTGCTTGCCCAGGCGGATGGCCTCCTCCCGGCCGATGGGCAGGGGCTCGGTCCGGAGGCCCTGCTTCTTCATGGCCGCCGACATGAGCCGGCTGAAGGCGTGGGACGTGTTGGGCACCAGGACCACCCGCTCCTTCCGGTCCCCCTTGGTGAATTTCACCGGGTAGGGGTCCCTCAAGGGCTTGGGCGCCTGCCAGGTCTTCCCGCTCCGGCGCATGGCCAGGGTCTCTACAAAGGAGCGCACCCGGATGCGCAGGGGGCCCTGGACGTCGCTCTCGTCCAGCTTGAGCACCAGGGGCGTCTTGCCCGAGATCTCCCGCATGAGCCGGATGATCTCGTCGGAGAGGTAGGCGTCGTGGCCGCAGCCGAAGCTGACGATCTGGGCGTACTCCAGGTGGGGGCTCCGGGCCGCCAGGATGGCGGAGGAGAGCATCCGGGCGTGGTAGTTGTTGACGATGTCCAGGGTGCTGCGGCTCAGGTCCACTGCCTCCGCCTCCGGCAGGGCGTCCGCCGTCAGCACCGGGATGCCCAGGCTGGTGAAGAGCTCAGGCAGGTCGTGATTCACCAGGGCGTCGTTCTGATAGGGCCGGGCGGCCAGCACCATGGCGTAAGTCCCCTGCCGGGCGGCCTCCTCCAGGACCTTGGCCCCCTCCTCCCGCAGGCGGCTCCGGAAGGCCGCCTGGGCGGCGTCTCCGGCTCGGATGGCGGCGGCGGTCTCCGCCGGGGAGACCTGGAAGGTCTCGGCCATCCAGCCGGCAAGCTGCTCCGAGCGGTCGGCGTCGGTGTACCAGTGGAACAGCGGAGCGTCCAGGGGAACGCCCCACTGGCGCTCCGGGTCGTCCGAGTTCCGGACCACGATGGGGTAGCCCTTCACCACCGCGCACATGGACTCGCTGGTCTTTTCCGTGTTCTCTGTGGGAACGGTGGTCACCGAGGGCAGGAAGATCCGGTCCACCCCCCGCTCCACCAGGTCCCGGATGTGGCCGTGGACCAGCTTGGCGGGGAAGCAGACGGTGTCCGAGGTCACCGCCGACAGGCCGCTTTCGTACATCTTCCGGGTGCTGGGGGCCGAGAGGCGCACCTGGAAGCCCAGGGCCCGGAAGAAGGTGCTCCAGAAGGGCATGGTGTCCCAGAAGGAGAGCACCCGGGGCAGGCCGATGACCTGGTCCCGCCGGGGCGCCCCCGCCGGGACGGGCCACTCCTGGAAGAGGAGCTCCTCCCGGAGCCGGAAGAGGTTGGGCACCCGCTGCCGCTCCTGGACCTTTTCCCGGAGCTGGGCCTGGACCGCCTTGTCCCTGGGGTCCCCCAGGACCTCCCCCCGCTCACAGCGGTTATTGGTGACCCAGGCGCTGCCATTGGAGAAGGTCACCACCGTCCGCTTGCAGTGGTTGGCGCAGAAGGGACAGGGGGCGTTGGCCTCCTGGGTGTAGGTGAAGTCCTCCAGGGCGTCCAGGCCGAGGAAGGTCCGGGGCCGCCCCGCCATCCGCTCCTTGGTGAGGAGGGCGGCGCCGATGGCCCCCATGACCCCGGGGTAGGGGGCCCGAATGACCTGCCGGCCGGTGTACTGCTCCAGGGCCCGGAGGACGGCGTCGTTGCGGAAGGTGCCCCCCTGGACCACGATGGTGTCCCCCAGGGAGTCCAGGTTGGAGACCCGGATGACCTTGGTGAAGACGTTTTCGATGATGGACCGACACAGCCCGGCCATGATGTCGCCGGGGAGCTTGCCGTTGCGCTGCTCGGTGACGATGCTGCTGTTCATGAAGACGGTGCACCGGCTGCCCAGGCAGGCCGGGTGCTGGGCGTCAAATGCCTCCTCCGCGATGCGCTCCACCGGGATGTGGAGAGAGGCGGCAAAGTTTTCCAGGAAGGACCCGCAGCCGGAGGAGCAGGCCTCGTTGACCACGATGTTGGTGATGACGCCGTGGGAGAGCCAGATAGCCTTCATGTCCTGGCCGCCGATGTCCAGAATAAAGGTGGCGTTTGGCACATACTTGGCCGCCGCCCGGGCGTGGGCCACGGTCTCCACCACATGGCACTCGGCGGAGAAGGCGTTGGCAAAGAGCTGCTCACCATAGCCGGTGGTCCCCACCCCCAGGATATCCAGGGTGGTCCCCGCCGCCCGGTAGCGGTCCCGCAGGGCCAGCAGGGCCTTTTTCGCCACGGCCAGGGGCTCCCCCTGGTTGGGGGCGTAAAAGGTGTCCAGGATCTCCTCGTCCTCGCTCATCAGGACGAACTTGGTGGTGGTGCTCCCTGAGTCGATGCCCAGCCAGGCCCGGACAGTCTCCCCCCGCCGGAGCTGGGCTGGATGCCAGTCCGGCAGGGCGTGGGCAGCCTGGAAGGCCCGGCGCTCCTCCTCACTTTCAAAGAAGGGGGCTCCGCTGCCGGCGCTGTCCGCCACGGTGTGCTCCAGCTCCCCCAGGGCCTCCATCACGGTCTCCAGGCTGACCCGGGTGTCGGCCCCGGCGTACATGGTCCGCAGGGACAGGGCCGCCCCCCGGGCCATCATCAGCTCCGGCCGCTCCGGGATGAGGATATCCCCCTCCCCAAGGCCCAGCCGCTGGGCGAAGACCCGGACGAGGGTGGGGTTGAAGGTCAGGGGGCCGCCCTCGAAGGCCACCGGACGCCGGATCTCCAGGCCCTGGGCCAGGCCGCCGATGGTCTGCTTGGCGATGGCGTGGAAGGCCGAGAGGGCCAGGTCCTCCTTGGCCACCCCCTGGTTCAGCAGGGGCTGGATATCGGTCTTGGCATACACCCCGCAGCGGCCCGAAACGTCGTAGACGCAGCTTCCCTTAGCCGCCAGGGCGTCGAAGTCCTGGATGTCCACATGGAGGATGGCCGCCACCTCGTCGATGAAGGCCCCGGTGCCCCCGGCGCAGCTCCCGTTCATCCGCATGTCGGCGGTCTCCAGGTCCCCGGTGGCCTCGTCCTTCCGGAAGAAAATGATCTTGGCGTCCTGTCCCCCCAGCTCGATGGCGGTGCCCACCTGGCCGTAGGCATCCCGCAGGGCGATGGCGTTGGCCACCACCTCCTGGACGTAGGGGACCCCCAGGGCCTCCGAGAGCAGCTTGGCCCCCGACCCCGTCAGGGCCAGATGGACCTCGCCCGCCTCGGGCAGGGCGGCGTAGAGCTTCCAGAGGGCGTCCGAGACGCTCTTGACCTGGGCGGCGTGGTGCCGCTGGTAGTCGGAATACAGGACCTGACGGGTCTGCGCATCCAGGGCCACAATCTTCGTGGTGGTGGAGCCCACGTCGATCCCCACTTGAAGGGTGTGTTTTTCTCTGTTCATCATAGCCTCAGTCCAAACCGTTCCGGCGTATCCCGCCGGATATGCCGCGCCGCACCCCCGGCGCCCGGACGGCCCTGGGACCGGCGGACGCCGCGGGTGCGGCTTTGCTTTTTCTCCATTATAACATATTCTGCCGCGGTTTCGTCAGACAAAATTTTGTAAAAAAACGCCCTATTCCGAAATGGCATTTCCGGTATAAAGCTGATAATACCGGCCCTTCTTTTCGATGAGCTCGTCATGGGTGCCCCGCTCGATGATGCGGCCCTGGTCCATGACCATGATGCAGTCGGAGTTGCGGACCGTGGAGAGCCGGTGGGCGATGACGAAGGTGGTCCGCCCGGTCATCAGGGCGTCCATGCCGTCCTGGACCAGCTTCTCGGTGCGGGTGTCGATGGAGGAGGTGGCCTCGTCCAGAATGAGCACCGGAGGGTCGGCCACGGCGGCCCGGGCGATGGCCAAAAGCTGCCGCTGTCCCTGGCTCAGGTTGGCCCCGTCGCCGGTGAGCATGGTGTTGTAGCCGTCGGGCAGGCGGCGGATAAAGCCGTCGGCATTGGCCAGCTGGGCCGCGGCCATGCACTCCTCGTCGGTGGCCTCCAGGTTGCCGTAGCGGATGTTCTCCATCACGGTGCCGGTGAAGAGGTGGGTGTCCTGGAGGACGATGCCCAGGCTCCGGCGCAGGTCGGGCTTTTTGATCTTGTTGATGTTGATGCCGTCGTAGCGGATCTTGCCGTCGGCGATGTCGTAGAAGCGGTTGATGAGGTTGGTGATGGTGGTCTTGCCGGCGCCGGTGGCCCCCACGAAGGCGATCTTCTGGCCCGGTTTGGCCCACAGGCTGATGTCGTGGAGGACCAGCTTGCCCTCGTCGTAGCCGAAGTCCACGTTCTCAAAGACCACGCTGCCCTGCAGCTTGGTATAGGTGACGGTACCGTCGGCCTTGTGGGGGTGCTTCCAGGCCCACACGTTGGTGCGCTCAGATGCCTCGTGCATCTGGCCCTCGGCGTCCTCCTTGGCATCCACCAGCTCCACATAGCCCTCATCGGTCTCGGGC
>DWWJ01000020.1 GCA_019119795.1 Candidatus Intestinimonas pullistercoris | reverse complement strand
GAGACCGCCGACGACTGGTTCACCGGCAGCCGGGCGGCCCTGGCCGGGGGGACCACCACCGTGCTGGACTTCGCCGAGCCGGAGCGGGGGGCCTCCCTGGCCTCCGCCCTGGAGACCTGGCACCGCCGGGCCGACGGCGCTGCCTGCTGCAACTACGGCTTCCACATGACCATCAAGGACTGGGACCAGCGCATCCGGGCCGAGCTCCGGGACATGACCGCCGCCGGGGTCACCTCCTATAAGGTCTATATGGCCTACGACAACCTCCGCCTCCCGGACGGGGTCATCTATGAGGTCCTCCAGGCCGTGGCGGAGGAGGGGGGCGTCACCGGCTGCCACTGCGAAAACGGCGACCTGGTGACCCAGGGCGTCCGGGCCCAGAAGGCCGCCGGGAACCTGGGCCCTGCTGCCCATCCCCTGTCCCGGCCGGCGGCGGTGGAGGCCGAGGCGGTGACCCGCTACCTCACCATCGCTGAGCTGGCCGGGGCGCCGGTGAACATCGTCCATCTCTCCACCGCCCGGGGGCTGGAGGCCGTCCGGGCTGCCCGGGCCCGGGGGCAAAAGCTCCATGTGGAGACCTGCCCCCAATACCTCCTGCTGGACGAGAGCTGTTACCGGCTCCCCGGCTTTGAGGGGGCCAAGTACGTCTTTTCGCCCCCCGCCCGGTCCCTGGCCGACCAGGCCGCCCTGTGGGGGGGTATCCAGGCCGGGGACATCGACACTGTGGGCACCGACCACTGCTCCTTTGACTTCCACGGCGTCAAGGAGCTGGGCCGGGCGGACTTCTCCCAGATCCCCAACGGCCTGCCCGGGGTGGAGCACCGCCCCGCCCTCCTCTACACCTTCGGGGTGCGGGCGGGCCGGATGACGGCGGAGGACCTGGTCCGCCTGCTGGCGGAGCAGCCGGCCAAGCTCTTCGGCATGTGGCCCCAAAAGGGCTGTCTGGCGGTGGGGAGCGACGCCGACCTCACGATATTCGACCCGGACTGGCGCTGGACCATCCGGGCGTCGGAGCAGGTCCAGAACGTGGACTACACCCCCTACGAGGGCCTGGAGCTCCAGGGCCGGACCCACACCGTCCTGCTGGGGGGCGAGATCGCCGTCCGGGAGGGGAAGGTCCTGCGGGAGCGCCGGGGCCGCTACGTCCGCCGGGGCCCCGCCCAGTTCTGGCGCTGAGTTTTTCCTCAGAAAGGAGGGGCCGCCCATGGGCGTGGCCGCCATTCTGCTGGCCTCCGGCTACGGCCGGCGGTACGGCTCCAACAAGCTCCTAGACACCTGGGAGGGGGTCCCCCTCTACCGCCGGGCCCTGGAGGTCCTGCCCCTGGACCGGCTGGACCGGGCGGTGGTGGTGAGCCAATACGGAGAGGTCCTGGCGGAGGCAGGCCGGCTGGGCTGCCTGCCGGTGCTCAACTGCCACCCCTGGGAGGGCATTTCGGCCAGCATCCGGCTGGGGCTCCTGGCGGCCAAGGACGCCGACGGGGCCCTCTTCGCCGTCTGCGACCAGCCCCGTCTGACAACAGAGAGTATTCTCCGCCTCTTAGATTCCTTTGAGAAATCGCCGGAGGCCATCCACGCCCTGTCCTGGCAGGGCCGCCGGGGAAATCCGGTGGTCTTTCCCCGGGCCCTCTACCCGGAGCTCCTGGCCCTCACCGGGGACACCGGAGGCAGCGCCGTCCTCCGCCGCCACCCGGAGCGGCTGCGGCTGGTGGAGGCCGCCTCCCCCGGTGAGCTGGAGGATGTGGACCGCCCGGAGGACCTGGCCCACTGAGCCGACAGAAAGAGCGCTCTCCCAGTCTGAAGAACTGGGGAAGCGCTCTTTTCTGATTCGGAGTAGATCCTTCCCTCCCTGTGGCAGGACCGGGAAGGTGGGGAGGGGGAGTTCTCTGCCTGGCGCAACGGCACGCCGGCCCCCCTAGCTCTCCGCCGCCAGACGGAGGACCCGTTCCACGTCGGACTTCTCCGCGTGGCCCTCGTGGACCTTCTTTCCGCCCACATAGTAGGTGGGGACATAATAGTAATCGTAGGTGTTGGCCAGGGCGGCCTCTTCGGCCTCGTCGATGACCCGCACCGGGATGTCACGCCATTCCGGATGCTCCGCCAGGAGCTCCTCCTGGAACCGGAGGGCCAGCCTGCAGTGGGGACAGTAGGTGAGCTTGAACAGTAAAACATCCTTCATATTCATGTGCCTCCTTGCGCGGGCGCACCGGCGCCCTATCTGAAGTATGTCCAAAGCATACGGGCGGCAATGCCCAGGAGCACCAGGCCCCCGGCCAGCTTGGCCCGGCGCTGGCACAGCCCGCCCAGCCTCCGTCCCGCCAGTCCGCCCAGCACCGAGAGGAGAAAGGCCACCGCGCCGATGATGCCGGAGGCCGCCCAGATGGATGCCCCCTCCCACAGGGCCAGGGAGACCCCCACAGCCAGGGCGTCCACGCTGGTGGCCAGGGCCAGCAGGCACAGCCGCCGGGCGGTGAGGCCCTCCGGGCGGGGGCCCTCTCCGCCGGAGGCCGCCCCGTCCAGGGCCTCGGCCACCATTTTTCCGCCCAGAAAGGCCAGCAGCCCCACGGCCAGCCAGCGGCCCGCCGCCTGGATATGCCGGCTCAGGCCGGTCCCCAGGGCCCAGCCCGCCAGGGGCATGGCAAACTGGAAGGCGCCGAACCAGAGCCCCACCCGCAGGGCCTGCCGCCGCCCGAAGCCGGGCACCGACACCCCGCAGGACACCGCCACGGCAAAGGCGTCCAGGGCCAGGCTCACCGCCAGGAGGAGACAGGTCAGGGTCCACCCCACAAGATCACCGCCATATTTTCCAAATGATAACATAGTTCCGGAGGAAGCTCAATACCAAACTTATGCGTTCCCCTTGCGTCTCATGCGGAAAACAGGTATGATGGAAAAAACGGCCGGGCGGACCGCCCGGAGAGCGGAGGCGGACATGGACCGGGAAGACTATATGCGCCGGGCCCTGGAGCTGGCCCGGAACGCCCTGGCCACCGGGGATGTGCCGGTGGGCTGCGTGGTGGCCGACCGGGACGGCACCATCCTGGGGGAGGGCTGGAACCGCCGGGAGGCCCGGGGGGACGCCCTGGCCCACGCCGAGGTGGAGGCCATCCGGGCCGCCTGTCAGCGGCGGGGGGGCTGGAACCTCCACGGCTGCACCCTCTACGTCACCCTGGAGCCCTGTCCCATGTGCGCCGGGGCCATCCTCAATGCCCGGCTGGACCGGGTCTGCTACGGGGCCCGGGACGAAAAGGCCGGGGCCTGCGGCTCCGTCCTCAACCTCTTTATGGAGGACTTCAACCACCACCCCCGGGTCTACGGCGGTATCCTGGGGGAGAAGTGTGCCGCCCTGCTCCAGGATTTTTTCCAGGGTCTGCGCTCCGGCGGCGGGGCCCGGGGAGGGATTTCATAGAATTGTAACAACTCAGGGCCTTGTTTTGTAACAAACACCTGATAGGATAGCATCTGCAAGAGACAGAACTTCTTTTCATTCTATCCTCCAATCCTTCAGGAAAAGCGGCGGAGCAGTCCGCCGCTTTTCCTATTTTTTCTAGGAAAGGAGACAGGAGCCCTTAAATTACACGAACTTTACAGGAAGTGTCCAAGATTTAATGCTCTTGTAACAATTCAAGATTTGATTGTTAATAACTCTGGGGTACTATAATACTCGCAAGAGACAGTTTCTTTTCATTTCATTGTATCCTCTTTCCTTTTGGCAGGGCCGGACGTCAGGAGCAGGCGTCCGGTTTTTGCTATGTACCCGACAAAAGCACCGGGGCCCGGAAGATCCTTCCGGGCCCCGATACTTTTTCTCCTATGGAAAGCCGGGCATTATGCGCCGTGGTGGCCGTGGCCGCAGTGGTGCCCGTGGCCGCCGCAGCTGTGCTCCTCACCATGATGCTGGCCGCAGTGGTGCTCCTCTCCCTCGCCGTGATGATGGCAGGCGGCATTGGGGTCGAAGGCCAGCTTCCCGGCCAGCAGGGCCTCCACCGCCTGGTCGGCCTCCCCGGAGACGCCGCCGTAGAGCTGGATGCCGGCCTCCTCCAGGGCGGTCCGGGCGCCGGGCCCGATGCCGCCGCAGATCAGGGTGTCCACCCCGCTCTCCTGCAGCAGGCCGGCCAGAGCCCCGTGGCCCGCGCCGTTGGCGCTGAGAATAGCGGCAGAGGCCACCGCCCCGTCGCTGACGGTGTAGACCTTGAATTTTTCCGTGTGGCCAAAGTGCTGGAAAACCTGGCCGTTTTCATAGGGGACCGCGATCTTTTTCATGTTCCTGTTCCTCCCTGCAGGGCCGGTGGCAGCGGCCGCAGCCCGGGGCCCCGCCGGGGCAGAGGACGAATTCCCCGCCGCCGATGACCAGCTCCCGGCCCTGGACCAAAAACCGGGCCAGCTTGGTCCGGGCCGTACCGTAGATGGCCTGGACCGTGGCCCGGGAGACATCCATCCGCCGGGCGCAGGCCTCCTGGGTGAGGCCCTCCAGGTCGATGAGCCGGATGGTCTCAAACTCGTCCACCGTCATCTCCACCGCCTGGCCGGGCCGCTCCTCCGCCGGGCGGAAGCACCGC
Source organism: Candidatus Intestinimonas pullistercoris (assembly GCA_019119795.1). Classification (GTDB taxonomy): domain Bacteria; phylum Bacillota; class Clostridia; order Oscillospirales; family Oscillospiraceae; genus Intestinimonas; species Intestinimonas pullistercoris. Next base: position 3,035 of record DWWJ01000020.1, on the reverse strand, counting down.
CGCTCCGGCAGAAGGCACACCCGCCGGCGCTTGCAGGGCCTGGGCATGGCCGCCGCCTCCCTTCCACGATTTCTGGTATATGCCAGTTATCTAAATGGTACACTCTTTTCTGGCATATGTCAAGAACAAATTTGGAAGGGGGCCCTCCTTTTGGGGCAGGATAGGGGAGAAGGGAGGGCGGCAGAACAGGTTGCCAGAAGAGGCTTTTTTTGATATAATAGCCCGATATGATCTTCAGTTGGAGGGACCGCGGCGTGGACAACATCATTCTCATCGGGATGCCGGGCGCCGGCAAGAGCACGGTAGGCGTGCTGCTGGCCAAGGCGCTGGGGAAGACCTTCCTGGACACCGACCTGCTGCTCCAGGAGCAGGAGGGGATGCTCCTCCAGGACCTGGTGGACCGGCTGGGGGTGGAGTCCTTTCTGGACCGGGAGGCCGATGCCCTCTGCGCCCTGGACTGCCGGCACACGGTCATCGCCCCCGGGGGGAGCGCGGTGTGCCGGGAGCGGTCCATGGCCCGGCTGAAGGAGCTGGGCCGGGTGGTCTACCTCCACCTCCCCCTGGAGGCCCTGGAGCGCCGGCTCCAGAACATCCACACCCGGGGCATCGCCATGGCTCCGGGGGAGACCCTGGCCGACCTCTTTGCCTGCCGGGCGCCCCTCTACCGGCGGTATGCCGACCTCACCGTGGACGTGGGAGACCAGACCCTGGAGGAGACCGTGGCGGCGGTGCTCCAGGCCCTGGACGGGTCACAAGGGCCCTCCCGCCTCACTCTGTAAAATGAAGGAAAAGGACCGAAGCAAGATGAACTTTAAGGAATTAGGGCTAATCGCCCCCATTCTCAAGGCCCTGGATGCCCAGGGCTATACCGCTCCCACCCCCATCCAGCGCAAGGCCATCCCCCCCGCCCTTCAGGGGCGGGACGTGCTGGGCTGCGCCCAGACCGGCACCGGCAAGACCTGCGCCTTTGCCGCCCCCATCCTCCAGCGGCTCAATGCCGACGTGGTGGTGGGGCCCCGGTATATCCGCTCCCTCATCCTCACCCCCACCCGGGAGCTGGCCCTCCAAATCCAGGAGTCCTTCCAGGCCTACGGCCGCAACCTGCCCCTGCGCTCCGCCGTCATCTTCGGCGGCGTGGGACAGCAGCCCCAGGTGGACAAGCTGAAAAAGGGCGTGGACATCCTGGTGGCCACCCCCGGCCGCCTGCTGGACCTCCAGGGCCAGGGACTCCTGGACCTGAGCGGGGTGGAGATCTTCGTCCTGGACGAGGCCGACCGGATGCTGGACATGGGCTTCATCCACGACGTCCGCCGGGTCCTCAAGCTGCTGCCGGAGAAAAAGCAGACCCTCTTTTTCTCCGCCACCATGCCCCCCGAGGTCATGGACCTGGTAAATGGCCTCCTCCACGACCCCGCCCGGGTGGCGGTGGACCCGGTCTCCTCCCCGGTGGAGGTCATCGACCAGCGGCTCTACTATGTGGACAAGGGGAACAAGTCCAAGCTCCTGGCCCATCTCATCCGGACCCTGGAGGTCAGGAACGCCCTGGTCTTCACCCGGACCAAGCACGGCGCCAACAAGGTGGCTGGAGACCTCCAGAAGGCGGGCATCTCGGCCGCCGCTATCCACGGCAACAAGTCCCAGACCGCCCGGCAGCAGGCCCTGGCTGACTTCAAGGCCGGCCGGGTCCAGTGCCTGGTGGCCACCGACATCGCCGCCCGGGGCATCGACATCGAGGAGCTCTCCCACGTCTTCAACTACAACCTGCCAGAGGTGCCCGAGACCTACGTCCACCGCATCGGCCGCACCGGCCGGGCCGGCCGGGGGGGCACCGCCATCTCCTTCTGCGACTTCGCGGAGAAGGACGCCCTCCGGGGCGTCGAGCGCCTCCTGGGCCGGGCCCTGCCCGTGGTGGAGGACCACCCCTGGCCCATGGAGGTCTTCGAGGCCCCCAAGGACGCCAAGGGGCGGGTGGTCAACGCCGAGGACGCCGAGGCCCGGGCCGCCGCCAAGGCGCGCCGCCGGGAGCGGGACGCCGCCAACAAGGCGGCCGCCCAGGCCCGGAAGGAAAAGGCCGCTCGGCAGGCCGCCCCGGTCCCGCCCCAGGAGGCCCCCGCCCCCGCCCGCCGGCGGGAGCCCCGGTGGCAGAAGGCGGACCGGCCCAGCATCCTGGACACGGTCCTCCCCGAGCGCACCGCCGGCACCACCCAGGAGGTCTACGGGGACTTTTCCCGGCCGGACCCCCTCTCCTCCGACCACATCATGGACGCCACTGCCCGTCTGCTGGCCCCCCGGAAGCTGACCCAGCCCAAACGGGAGACAGAAAACCGCCGGAAGGAGGAGCCCTCCGGCCAGAGCCGCAGCCGCCGGCGGCGGAAGAAGAGCGGCGGCCAGGAGGCCCCCGCCCAGGCGGCCCAGAAGGTCCGGGAGGCCCAGCCCCCCAAGGCCGCTCCCGCCCCCGGGGGCAAGAAGCGCCGGGACCGGGGGCACGGCCCCCGGGGCGGCCGCTCTCCGGTCCTTCCCCAGAAGAGCGGAGCGGTGAAGGACTCCACCGAGCAACCCAGCCTGATGAAGCCCTACTATATCGAGCACGACTGAGGGCGCCCTTTCCAGGGGGCCCCTGGGGGCTCCGGCAGCCTGCCGGGGGTGCAGCTCCCGCCGCGGGGCGGAGTCCCTCCGGGGGGTGCCTTCCCGGCAAGGGGGCGGCTCCCCGCCGCGGGGGCAAGGTCCATTTCTTTTTCTGCGGAAAAAGAAACGGGCCTTGACTCCAAAGAAAAAGAGGAGGCCGGTCTACGATGCGTCTGTGGTGGAACACGGCGGCCTTCGTCTTTACGCACTGTTTGGGGACCAGCCCCGGCCGTTACGGCCATGCCATGGTGGAACAGGGACAGACTGTGGTTCTATCTGGCCGCCGCCTGGATGTGCCACTCTCGCGGCAGAGTGCGGCGGTGCACCGGGGGCACCGCACCCTGCACAGGTCTCCCACTCTGCCGCAAGGGAGGGCACCTGACCACCCCGGCCCTGAGAGAGGCACCCGC
>DWWJ01000003.1 GCA_019119795.1 Candidatus Intestinimonas pullistercoris | reverse complement strand
CCGCCCGGCTGTCTGGCATTTGGGGGAAGAGCCCCTCAGGCCCTGTCCTGGTAGTAGGCCAGGATGTCGACGGCGTTGGTGTCGGGCTTCACCTTGGGCATGACCTTCTCGATGACCCCGTTCTCGTCGATGAGATAGGTGGTGCGGACCACCCCCATGCTCACCTTGCCGTAGAGCTTCTTCTCCTGCCAGACCCCATAGGCCTGGAGGACGGTGAGCTCCGGGTCGGAGAGGAGCAGGAAGGGCAAATTGTATTTCTCCGCGAATTTCCGGTGGGAGGCGGCGGAGTCCTTGCTGACCCCGATGACCACCGCGTCCAGGGTCCGAAAGGCCTCATAGGCCCCGGCGAAGGCGCAGGCCTGCCGGGTGCAGCCCGGGGTGTTGTCCTTGGGATAAAAATAGAGCACCACTTTTTTCCCGGCGAAGTCGGACAGGGAGACGTTCTGGCCGTCCTTGTCCGGCAGCGTGAAGTCCGGCGCTTTGGTTCCCACTTCCAGCAGCATAGCAGCATCCTCCTTTGTGTTGCCGGAGCGCGGCCGCCGGAGCGGCCGGGTCCTGGCTCCATTGTACCACAGGGAGGGGCGGAAAAACAGGCCCTTTCTTCCTGGCGCGGCGGGAAGGGCTTGCGAAAGGGCGCTCCATCCACTATACTGTAGAAAGAAGCGGCTGTGGGACAGGAGGAGCGGCATGGCGCAGAGATACATTGCCTTTGACGTGGAGACCCCCAACTTCGCCAACGACCGCATGAGCGCCATCGGCGTCAGCGTGGTGGAGGGCGGGGCCATCGTTCAGGAATTTTACACCCTGGTGGACCCGGAGGCCCGGTTCGACCGGTTCAACATGGCCCTCACCGGCATCACGCCGGAGGACGTGGCGGGGGCCCCCACCTTTCCGGAGCTCTGGCGGGAGCTGGAGCCTCTGATGAGCGGCGGCCTGCTGGCGGCCCACAACGCCCCCTTTGACCTCTCGGTCCTCTCCAAGTGCCTGCGGGGCTATGGGATCTCCTGGAGGCCCCAGGTGCCCTATGTCTGCACCTGCCAGATGGGCCGCCGGCTGCTGCCCGGCCTGCCCGACCACCGGCTGGACACCCTCTGCCACCATTTCCGGCTGGAGCTGGACCACCACCACGCCGGCAGTGACAGCCGGGCCTGCGGAACGCTGCTGCTCCGCTACCTGGAGATGGGGGCGGACCTGGGCCCCTTCCTCCGCACCTACGACCTGCGGGGGAGCCGCACGCTCCGGCGGGGCCGGGCCGGCTGAAGACCGCCGGGCACAGGGGCAGGGATCAAACGAGCCTGAAGGAGGGAACCACAATGGAGCTGGAAGCCCATCTCCCCTTTTGGGGGGAGCTCACCCGGGAGCAGCGGGAGAAGCTGTCCCGGGCCGCCGTGGAGCGGACCTTTCCCCAGGGGACTCTCGTCTCCGGCGGGAGCGAGGACTGCACCGGACTGGTCCTGCCCCTGACTGGGCAGCTCCGGGCCTACCTCCTCACCGAGGAGGGGAAGGAGCTTACCCTCTACCGCCTCTTTCCCGGGGACCTGTGCCTGTTCTCCGCCTCCTGCGCCATGCGGGGCATCCAGTTCGACGTGATGGTGGAGGCCCAGCGGGACACCCGGGCCCTGCTCCTGCCGGCTCCGGTGTACCGGGACCTGATGGAGTCCTCCGTCCCGGTGGCCAACTTCACCAACCAGCTCATGGCCGGGCGGTTTTCCGACGTGATGTGGCTCATGGACCAGATCCTGAGCAAAAAGCTGGACAGCCGCCTGGCGGCCTTCCTGGTGGAGGAGGGCCGTCTGGCGGGGAGCGGGGAGCTCTCCCTGACCCACGACCAGATCGCCCGGCACCTGGGCAGCGCCCGGGAGGTGGTGACCCGGATGCTCAAGTACTTCCAGGCCGAGGGCCTGGTGGGCCTGAGCCGGGGCGGGGTCCGGCTGCTGGACCGGGCGGGACTGGAGCGGCTGGCGGGAGACAGCCTGCGGGAAAAGTGATTTTGTCACAGAAGCGGCGGGCCGTTTCTGGTATCCTGGTTCTCACAAGGAACCCGGAGCCGGAGGCGGCCCGCCTTTCGCATCCGCCCGGAACAAAGGAGGAAGCTATCATGGGCTTGTTTGACTTTTTGACCCGCCGCCCCGGCATGGAAGAGGGGCTGGCGCAGTGGAGGGAGACCACCGACGCCGTCCTGCTGGACGTGCGGACGCCGGAGGAGTACCGCTCCGGCCATGTGCCCGGGGCCCGGAACCTGCCCCTGGACCGCCTGGGGGAGCTGGACCTGCCCAAGGACCGGCCGGTCTTCGCCTACTGCCTCAGCGGGGCCCGGAGCGCCCAGGCCTGCGGCTGGCTGAAGCGGCAGGGCTATGAGGCCACCAACCTGGGGGGCATCGGCAGCTACCGCGGCCCCCTGGAGACCAAATGTGAGGAGGAAGCGTCATGAAAGTCGTCATCGTCGGAGGCGTGGCCGGAGGGGCCACCGCGGCGGCCCGCCTGCGCCGCCTGAACGAGGAGGCCGAGATCGTCATTCTGGAGCGGAGCGGCTATGTCTCCTACGCCAACTGCGGCCTGCCCTACTACATCGGGGGGACCATCCAGGACAAGGGGGTCTTGACCCTCCAGACCCCGGAGAGCTTCCAGGCCCGGTTCCGCATCGACGTCCGGGTCCAGAACGAGGTCCTCTCCATCCAGCCGGAGGAGCACACCGTCACCGTCCGGCGGCTGGGCGACGGCAGCGAATACACTGAGACCTATGACAAGCTGATCCTCTCCCCCGGGGCCAGGGCCATCCGTCCGCCCCTGCCCGGCATCGACCTGGAGGGCATCTTCACCCTGCGGACGGTGGAGGACACCTTCCGCATTCGCACCTTCCTGGAGCGGGAGCGCCCCCGCTCCGCCGTGGTGGTGGGGGGCGGCTTTATCGGCCTGGAGATGGCGGAGAACCTGATCCACGCCGGGGTCCACACCACCATGATCCAGCTGGATGACCAGGTGCTGCTGCCCCTGGACCGGGACATGGCCGGGGAGGTCCACGCCTACCTGCGGGGCCAGGGCCTGGACCTGCGGCTGAGCACCGCCGTCACCGGCTTCCGCCGCCGGGGCGGGCGGCTGGAGACCCTTTTGGGCGAGCGGGAGCCGGTGCCCGCCGACCTGGTGATCCTGGCCATCGGCGTGGCCCCGGAGTCCGACCTGGCCCGCCGGGCGGGCCTCGCCCTGGGGCAGAAGGGCTCCATCTCCGTGGACGCCCACATGCGGACCTCCCACCCGGACATCTACGCCGTGGGGGACGCGGTGGAGCTCACCCACACCGTCACCGGGCAGAAGGCCCTGGTGGCCCTGGCCGGGCCGGCCAACCGCCAGGGGCGCATCGCCGCCGACCACATCTGCGGCCTGGACCGGAGCTATTCCGGAGCCCAGGGCTCCTCCATCCTCAAGCTCTTCGGCATGACGGCGGCCGCCACCGGCCTCAACGAGCGGGCCGCCCAGGCCGCCGGAGTGGCCTATGACAAGGCGGTGACCTACTCCGCCTCTCACGCCTCCTACTACCCCGGGGCCAAAAACATGACGGTCAAGACCCTCTTCGACCCGGCCACCGGCCGCATCCTGGGGGCCCAGATCGTGGGCTTCGACGGTGTGGATAAGCGCATCGACGTTCTGGCCGAGGCCGTCCGGTCCGGCCTCACCGCCCGGCAGCTCACCGAGCTGGACCTGGCCTATGCGCCCCCCTACTCCTCGGCCAAGGACCCGGTGAACATGGCCGGCTATGTCATCGAGAACCTCCGGGAGGGCCTGGTGGAGCAGCACCACTGGGACCAGGTGGCCGGACTGCCCGCCGACGGCTCGGTGACCCTCCTGGATGTCCGGACCCCGGACGAGGTGAAGCAGCAGGGCCTCCTGCGGCCGGACGCCGTCCACATCCCCCTGGACAGCCTGCGGGAGCGGCTGGGGGAGCTGGACCCGGCCAAAAAGGTCTATGTCAACTGCTTCAGCGGCCTGCGGAGCTATCTGGCCTGCCGCATCCTGAGCCAGAAGGGCTTCCGGTGCTCCAACCTCTCCGGTGGCTGGCGGTTCTGGTCCTACGCCGCCCAGGACCGGGTCCACGACGCCACGCCCACCCACCTGTGCGGGGTCCCCACTGGGGAAGGCAGCCATGGCGCGTAAGCTGGCCCAGGTGCCCAGGGAGCAGTGTGTGGCCTGCGGATGCTGCGTCAAGGTGTGCCCCCTGGGGGCCGTGGCGGTCTACCGGGGGATATACGCCCAGGTGGACGCCGGGCGGTGCGTGGGCTGTGGCAAGTGCGCCGCCGCCTGCCCCGCCGAGATCATCACCCTGGCGCCCAGAGAGGAGGCCTCATGAAGAAAAAACACTGGTATGAATGGCTGTGGGTCCTCTCTGCCGCCTATTTGATCCTGGGCTTTTTCAACATCCTCTTTGCCTGGCTGGGGCTCCTGTGTTTCTTTATCCCTCTGCTCCTGGCCCTCTTCGGAAAGGAAAAGGCCTACTGCAACCGCTACTGCGGCCGGGGACAGCTCTTCGAGCTGCTGGGGGGCCGGCTGGGCCTGTCCCGGCGGCTCCGGGTGCCGGGCTGGCTCAAGAGCAAGGGCTTCCGGTACGGCTTTCTGGTCTTTTTCCTGGCGATGTTCGGCAACATGCTCTTTGTGACCTACCTGGTCTTTGCCGGCGCCCGGGACCTGGGGGAGGCGGTGACCCTGCTGTGGACCTTCCGCCTGCCCTGGGACTGGGCCTACCACGGAGGGGTGCCCGCCTGGGCGGCCCAGTTCGCCTTCGGCTTTTACAGCGTGATGCTCACCTCCACCGTGCTGGGGCTAATCCTCATGCTCCTCTTCCGGCCCCGGACCTGGTGCGTGTGCTGCCCCATGGGCACCATGACCCAGCTGGTGTGCAAGGGGAAAAGCGGCCGCTCCGGCGCCTGATCCGGGCGGCAGAAGATGCAAAAAGGGGCGCCCCCACTGGGGGCGCCCCTTTTGCATGCCTGTTCAGCCGATGGCGATGGTGGACTGCTTGGGCAGCTCCTTCTTTCCCGCCTTGGGCAGGGAGATCCTCAGGATGCCGTCCTCATACTTGGCGGAGACATCCTCGGGCTTGATGTCGCCCACGTAGAAGCTCCGGCTACAGGCGCCGGCATACCGCTCCTGACGGATGTACTTGCCCTTCTTGTCCTGCTCGTCCTTGTCCAGACCCTTGGCGGCCTGAATGGTCAGGTAGCCCTCCTTCAGGTCCACAGTGATCTCGTCCTTCTTGAAGCCAGGCAGGTCGATGTCCACCTCATAGGTGTCCTCGGTCTCCCGCACGTCGGTCTTCATCAGGTTCTTGCCGCGCTTGCCGTACAGGGGGTCGTGCCGGCCCCAGGCGGGGAGGCGCATAAAATCGTCATTGAAGAAATCATCGAACAAATTCTCGCTGAAAATGCTGGGCAACATAAATCATTCCTCCATTTCTTGCACTTATTTCTTGCCCTGCGGGAGGGGCCTCATCTTCTTGTCCGGCCCCTCTCTCTTGGAACAGCTTTATGATAGCACCGGAAATTAGCACTGTCAAGACGAGAGTGCTAATGTTTACAAAAGTACCACAGTCTGTTCACAAAAAATGCGATTTTGCGGAGATTGGAAGGCGGCGGGCAGGAGAATGAAAGAAGATGCCTTGCGGCTTTGGCTGTCCTGTGCTAAAATACAACAGAATTCGCACATTGCTTGGAGTGGTGATCTATGTTCGGGAAAAATCCTGCCCAGCCGCTGAATGGACCGCTGCCGCCGCTGGGGCATCTGGACTTTGCCTCCACCATGAAATTCCGGGAGATGGCCCTGGAGCAGTTCCGCGCCCACGGCTGGGACGCCACAGTCCTCCTGGACTGGATGATCCGCACCCTGCTCAACAGCCTCATGGCGGACAGCGCATCCCGGATCTTCCTGCCCAAAACCGAGACCAGCCCCTTTGTGCTGGACGATCTGCTGCCCCTCTCCGCGGTGGAGCCCACAGGCCGGGCCAAGCTGCCCCTGACCAGGACCTTTCTCCTGGCTCCGGCCTGGAGCAACCGGGAGACCGCCGAGGCCCTCCACCAGGCCGCCGAGCTCCCCATTGAGGAGCTGGCGGGCGGGGCAGCGGTGGGGGTCTACCTCAAGGAGCTCAACCTGGCCGTGGTGGATGCCGCCCCCCACGAGAGCCTGTGCTGCCGGTTCCTGGGACAGGGGACGGTCCTGCTGGACACCTACTCCCTCCGGGACCTGGCCCCCGTCATCCGCACCGACGGGGCCGACTGGTTCGTGACGGAGGCCGACGGCGGCGAGACCTACTGCCCCGTTCTGGAGCCCCGGATGGCCGCCCTCTACCGCCTGGGCCTGGAGCGGTACTGCCCCGACCTGCTCTCCACCCAGCGGGAGGAGGATTAGGGCTTGTTTGAAAATGGGCGGCGGGCCCAGCAAGCTTTTTGGACTGCCCGAGACTGGAACCGGAGGCGCTCTGCCAGACAGAGCGCCTCCGGTTCCAGTCTTTTCATACCCCTCCGCCCCGCGGCAGGAGGCCAGAAAGGCGGGCCATATGGGCCCGCTGTCCCATCCGGGAGATCCCCCGAGGCCTGCCGCCGGAAAGCGGCCGAAAAAAAGAAAATTTCCCCTTGACATTGGTGGGGGTCCGTGGTATCATCTCAAACTGTCCGAAATCATAAAGTATGTTTTCGGATTATTTAGGAGAAAGGGGGCGGTTCGATGCCTGCTGACGCGGCGTCCGGCACCCGGTTGGATGCCTTCCGGGAGGCGTCCATGGAATTTGACTCGGTATACGGCCAACTGGCCAAGTCCTGCGGCCTGTCAGGGACGGAATACTGGGCCCTGTCGCTGATCCATCAGGGGGTGGAGACCCAGCGGGAGATCAGCCAGCAGCTCAGCCTCAGCCGCCAGACCCTGAACTCGGCCTTCAAGCTGTTGATCCGGAAGGGCCTGATCCGTCTGGAGCCCTCCAAGCGGGACCAGCGGAGCAAGCGGGCCATTTTGACCCAGGAGGGACACCGCTTCGTGGAGGAAAACATCCTCCGGGTAGGCCGGCTGGAGGAGGAGGCCTGGAAGACCCTGACGGAGGAGGAGCAGACCATGCTGGTGCGCCTCACCCGGCAGTTCAGCGCCGCCCTGCTGCGGTCGCTGCGCGCCCACCCAACAACCCATCTCAGTTCATCGGAGGACCTGTGACCGCAGTCACACGGTCGGAGAAGATGTCGAGTGCGCTCGGTTTCCGTCGGACCGGGCGCTCTTTTTCTATCCTAATCACAAAAAGGAGCAAATGGAACCATGAATCTGATCCTGCGATTTCTCAAGCCCCACTGGAAATTATGTGTGGTGACCATCCTGCTGCTGATCGTAGACGTGGCAGGGGCCCTGTTTATCCCCACCCTGGTGGCCGAGATGCTCAACGACGGCACCTCCGGCGCCGCCTTTTCGGACATCTGGCACACTGGCCTCCAGATGGCGGTGGTCTCCGTCCTGGCGGGGACCTGCGCCATCCTGGGGGGATACGCCTGCGCCGCCCTCTCTGCCCGGGTGGGCAAGGACCTGCGGGAGGCCGTCTACGCCAAATCCCTGAAGCTATCGGTCTATGATTTCCGGCAGTTCGGCACCGCCTCCATCACCACCCGCACCATCTCGGACATCACCACCATCCAATTCGCCCTTACCAGCACCATTCAGATGATCATTCCGGTCCCGCTGGTCTGCATCCTCTCCCTGGTACTGACCTTTTTCCTGGACGTCCGTCTGGGGGGGATTCTTCTGGCGGTGGCCTTGGTGGTACTGGCCCTGGCCTGGGTCATCATGCGCAGTGCTGCCCCCCTGTTCCGTCGGCTCCAGAAGCTGCTGGACCGCATGAGCACCGTCCTGCTGGAAAATCTCACCGGCGTCCGGGTGGTCCGCGCCTTCAACAACGAGGGCAGGGAGACCGGCCGCATGGTGGGGGCCTTTTCCGACTATGCCGCCACCTCCATCAAGGCAAACCGCCTCTTTGCCAACCTGGACGGACTCGCCTTCTTCTGCATCAACTTCTTCGTAGTGGTGGTCTACTGGCTCAGTGGGGCGCGGATCAGCGCCGGCGTCTTCCGAATCGGAGACATCACCGCTGTCATTGAGTACGCCATGATGCTCCTATTCTTTTTGATGATGGCCCAGATGGTCATTCTCATCCTGCCCCGGGCCCTGGAGTGTTGCGAGCGCGTCCGCCTGGTGCTGGACCACAGCCCGGAGATCGTGGACCTGGTGGAGCAGGACCCTGAGACAGACTCCTCCAGCAGCGAGGTCCTGGCCTTCCGGGATGTGACCTTCCGCTTCAAGGACGCCGAAGAGGACACCCTGGGCCACCTGAACTTCGTCTGCCGCCGGGGGGAGACCACTGCCATCATCGGCGGCACCGGCAGCGGAAAATCCACCGTGGCCTCCCTGATCCTCCGGTTCCACGATGTCACCGGGGGCGCCATTGAACTCAATGGCGTGGATATCCGCCAGATGACCCAGGCATATCTCCGGGACCACCTGGCCTATGTCCAGCAGAAGGCCTGGCTCTTCTCGGGCACCATCGCCGACAACCTGCGCTACAGCCGGGCCAAGGCCAGCGTGGAGGAGCTGATGCACGCCGCCGACGTGGCCCAGGCCGGAGACTTCATCCGCTCTCTGCCCGACGGGCTGAGCTCCTTCGTGGCCCAGGGGGGCACCAACTTCTCCGGCGGCCAGAAGCAGCGGCTCTCCATCGCCCGGGCCCTGGTGAAGAAGCCCGAGCTCTACATCTTTGACGACAGCTTCTCCGCCCTGGACTTCAAGACCGACGCCGCCCTGCGGAAGGCCCTGGCCGCCGAGACCCAGGACGCCGCCGTCCTCATCATCGCCCAGCGGGTGAGCTCCATCCGCCACGCCAACCAGATCATCGTCCTCCACGAGGGCCATATGGCGGGCATCGGCACCCACGAGGAGCTGATGAAGACCTGCAAGGTCTACCAGGAGATCTATGAATACCAGACAAAGGAGGCTCAGGAGGCATGAGTCCCAACAAGAAATTCGCGGGCATCGAGTATGAGACCCCGCGTAACACCAAAAGCACCGTGGTCCGCCTGTTCAGCCAGCTCCACGGGCAGCGCGTCCGGCTCACGGTGGTGGCGGTGTCCATCGTCATCTACGTGATCTTGAGCATCTGGAACCACATGTACAGCGCCATCGTCATCGACCACCTGTGGCAGAATATCAAGGCGTCCTGGCAGGCGGGCACCCCCTTCTCGGTCACCGCCACCATGGGCAGGGAGCTGATCCAGCTCACCATCCAGTACCTGTTCACCTGGCTGTTCTACTACCTCCAGTCCTATCTGATGGCCAACGTGGCGGAGAACCTGGTCCTCTCGCTCCGGAGCCAGATCGCCCGGAAGCTCCACCGCCTGCCCCTGCGGTTCTTCGACCAGAACAAGGCCGGCGAGATTCTCAGCCGGGTCACCAGCGACCTGGACAAGATCGCGGAGACCCTCCAGACCGGCCTTTTGAAGCTCATTGTGGCCATCGGCACCATCATTGGCTCCCTGATCGTCATGTTCTGGTACAGCGTGCCCCTGACGGGCCTGTTCCTGGTGTTCATGGTGGTCAGCATGGTGGTCACCAACATCGTGGCCCGAAAGAACCTGGCCTGCGCCGCGGAGCGGCAGGAGACCATCGCCGTGCTCACCGGCATCGTGGAGGAGTACTACAACGGCCGGGACGTCATCAAGGCCTATAACCACGAGGACGAGAGCATCCAGGCCGTCTCCCGGGCTGCCGAGGCCAACCGGGTGGCCAACCTGCGGGCCGACTTCCTCACCAACTGCGTCAACCCCCTCATCCGGCTCCTCACCCGGCTGGCCCAGGTGGTCATCGCGGTCATCGCCGGGCGGGCTATGCTCAACGGGACCATGACGGTGGGCGTGGTCCAGGCTTTCCTCCAGTATGTCAACCAGACCGCGGAGCCCCTCACGGAGGCGTCCTATATGATTAACTCCCTCCAGGCCGCCCTGGCCTC
>DWWJ01000159.1 GCA_019119795.1 Candidatus Intestinimonas pullistercoris | reverse complement strand
GCGGATGAGATCGTCAACACTGAGGCCGTGACCACCATGGTCTCTCTGGGCGTCATCGACGGCAACGACGATGGCTCCTACAACCCCACCGGCATCGTGAAGCGCGGCGAGATGGCCAAGCTCATCTCCGTCATGCTCAATGGCGGCAAGGACCCCACCCTGGGCGAGACCCCGGTGGTCTTTGCCGACACCGCCGGCCACTGGGCTCAGAACTACATCTCCTACGTGGCCAACCTGCACATCATCGACGGCCGGGGCGACGGCTCCTTCGGCCCCAACGATGACGTCACCGGCTCCGAGGCTGCCAAGATGATCCTCACCGCCCTGGGCTACCGGAGCGACCTGGAGGGCTTCACCGGCGCCAACTGGGCCATCAATGTCCAGGCTGTGGCCAACCAGATCGACCTGTTCGACGGCCTGACCATCAACCCCGATGACGGTCTGACCCGTGACGATACCGCCCAGATGCTCTATAACGCGGTGCAGTCCGATATGGTGGAGTACCGCAACCTGGAGGGCTCTTACGACGGCATCGTCTATCCTCAGCCCATCAACGGTGTGGACCATGACTCCACCGTCCTGTATGAGCGCTTCCAGGTCCGCAAGGTGGAAGGCGTGGTGGAGGCTACCAGTCTCCTGTCCCTGGCGGATACGGAGCATCCCACTGTCGGTAGCGGCACCACTGTGGCCGGTAAGTCCCGCCTGACCGACATCGAGTACAACGGCAAGCCCTGGGAGGATGACGCTGGCAATCCCCGCCCTGTCACCTACCCCGTGGAGATCGACACTTCCCTGCTGGGCCAGCGCGTGGTCATCTACGTCAAGGGCCTCAGCGACCTGGCCCCCAATGCCGCTGACATGGAGGTCATCGGTACCGTTATCCCCTCCGACCAGAACACTGTGGTCACCACCTCTGGCCGCCTGAAGGACGATGACGCCGTGAAGAGCGCCCTCCGCAGCGCCGGCCTGTCCATGCCTACTGGCGGCGCGACCGGCGTACAGGTCACCGCTCAGGATACCACTTGGAACGGTGTGGACGGCGTCGAGGATATCCCCGGCGTGGAGCAGACCTTCATCGACAACGATGCCAACGGCCGCGTGGACGTGGTCATCCAGAAGACCCCCGGCCTGGCCCTGGTGAACACCTACAACGAGTCCACTGCGAAGATGAACCTCTCCGGCCTGGGCTCCATCGACTTTGACGACATCCAGAACCCCGAGGATGTGGCTGTGGACGACCACGTGCTGGTCTACGACTATGAGGGCGTCTACGTCCTGGCCGTGGCCGAGTCCGTCACCGGCACCGTCACCTCCTTCAACAACACCTCCAGCACCCCGCACATGAGCTCCATCACCATCGACGAGGTGGATTACACCGCCGGTGAGGGTGAGCTCCTGGCCCCCGACCTGGACGAGCTGGAGTACAGCTTCATGCAGGAGATGGTGGACGGCTCTTACACCCTGTACCTGGATCCCTACGGCTATGTGCTGGGCTACGTGGAGGATGACGCCGCCGCCGGCAATTACGCCGTGATCACTGGCGTGAACCCCACCGGCTCTGCCAAGGGCTTCTACTCTGTGGAGGTCAAGCTGATCCTGGCCGACGGCTCCACTGGCAAGTTCGACGTGAACCTGGCCGCCTCTGCTAAGAAGTGGAACACCGACACCGACCTGTCCACCAGCTCCGCGAGAGAGCGGGCGATGTATCTGGCCCTCACTGACGATGCGGACTTCGACGGTTCTCTGGGCGCCAATGCCGCTGTCGATGAGCTGGTGACTTACTCCCTGGACGGTGACACCGTTACTCTGGGCCTTGCCAGCTATGCCACCAACAACTATGCGGACGCGACCACCGGCGACAAGCTGGAGCTGACCAACACCGTGTCCCGCTATGACTTCGGCGCAGACACTCTGACCGCCGATGACAAGACCGTGTTCTTCATCAAGGACATCGACGGCAACTACACCGCTGTCCAGGGCCTGGCCAACCTCCGCGCCAAGGAGCTGGAGACCGTGGGCACCAGCCAGGCGATCTACTATGAGCGCACTGGCACCTCTGCCCTGGAGGCCCGTGCCATCTTCGCCACCGTGAACGAGGAGTACACCTCCAACTCCAACTACGCCTTCGTCACTGGCAACTATCGGAAGACCACCTCCGGCACCGAGACCATCTACACCTACCCCGTGGTCTTCGAGAACGGCGAGGTGGGCAGCCTGTCCGCCAAGGACGACGCTGGTGTGGGCTCTGACGAGGTCCACGAGTACCAGCTGGACGGCGACTACGTCAACTTCGACGTGAACGACACTCTGGTGGAGAATGGCCTGATCGTCACCGGCGTCTACAACAACACTGTGGCCGTGGCCGACGCCAAGGACCCCTCTCAGCGCGTGGGCAGCTATCCCACCCGCGGCGCCCAGGTCTGGAACGTGGAGGAGCCCGATGACGGCGTCTTCTCCACCACGCTCCGGAAGAACGACCTGGTAGGCTTGGTCCTGGACAGCGAAGGCATTGTGGTCACCGCCTTCGTCTATGACCGTCAGGACGAGGATCTGGCCACTGCCGGCGACATGGACCTGGCTGGCGGCGATATTGCCCCCGCTGTGGACGCTGACGGCAACTATGTGGCTTACAGTGTTGCGAACAATGACAAGCTGACCCTGAACGTGACTGCCAACGCCGGTCAGACCGTCACCGTGTCCGCCACTGTGGACGGTGTTAAGCAGACCCTGGCCAACGACGGCAAGGTTGAGAATACTACCGGCAATGCCATCGTGAGCCCCGTTACCATCTACAAGGCTGATGGCACCGAGGAGGGCACCACCATCCAGGTAACCGTGACTGTGGCCGAGGACGGCTACGCCACCCGCACCCTGACCTACAACGTCATCCTGTGGAGCGGCGTTGAGGAGCTGGCTGCTCCCACCAGCGTCAAGCTGATCGAGACCATGAACTCCAGCGCTGATATCGACAGCGCGACCGAGGTCACCCTGAACAAGGACGCTGAGACCGCTGTGGCCGTGACCTATGGCGATGGCGCCAACCTGCTGGCCTTCGCCGTGACTCCCGATGCCGGTACCGAGGTCGCCCTGGCTCTGACCAAGGACGGCGCTGAGGTCGCCCTGGGCGCTGGCAACTCCTTCGCCATCACCGGCAACGGCACCTACGCCCTGACCGTGACCGTCAGCAAGGACGGCTCTCCCGACATCGCCTACACCTATACCTTCAAGGTGACCGGCAAGGCTCAGGATCCCGCCGCCCCTGTCTACACCATCACCGCTGACGACATCAACCCCGTCACCGGTGAGGTGACCGTGGTGGTGCCCGAGACCCAGACCGACGACCAGTCCGACGGCCTGTTTGACGGCACCAGTGCTAACGGCATGTTCACAGGTACTGTGGCAACGGACCCCAACGTGAAGTTCACCTGGGTGGAGACCCGCATCCCCTATACTGCCGCGCAGTACACTCTGGCGAATACACAGGGCGGCTATGCGGTTCGTACTGTGAACCCCACCTACGCTGACATTGCGGGTACCTTCCCCGATAACGTCTACGATAAAGTTACCAATAAGGATCCCAATCCTACTCTGAGCAGCGCAGAGGGCGGCTACATCCGCATGTACACCCTGGTGAGCTCCGATGCCGTGGCTAGCGGCGAGCCCATCGTCTTCGAGATCAAGTTCGGCGCCAACAACCAGACCTTTGGTCAGGCTGAGACGAACCTGGCTCCCTTCACCCCCGATCTGGTGATCACCCTGGACGTGAGCGGCATCACCTTCAACTGAATGCGTTCCCGACCACATCTAAAATTGCAAAACTTGAGCCCCGGGCTTTTTTGCCCGGGGCTCTCCCTATTTTCCTTTTACAGCAAGAGAATGCCATAGTCATAGACGGTCATCGTGGTGCTGCCCCCCAGGGAGAGGGTCAGGGTGAAGGAGAGGCTTCCGTCCTGTGGGACGCCCTCCTCCAGGGCGAATTTGGCCTCCGTGCAGCTGGCCCCGGCGGGCTCCACTGTGGTCCGGGTCCCCACTGGGGCCAGGGCAACCGCTCCGGCGCTTCCATTCACCGACAAAGCCACGCTGCCCCCGCTGTAGCGCACCCAGGCCCGGAGCTGCTTTCGGCCGGGCAGGGCCAGGGAAGGGGTGGTGATGGTGCCGCCGGTGACCCCGCTGGAGCTGATGAGGATGGTACCACCGATGAGGTCGGAGGTCCCCCGGTAGAAGTGGAGGCCGCTGCTGCCGCAGGAGAGGTAAAAGCGGAAGGAGTCCCCATTGCTCACCGGCGTGGAGGGGATGGAGACCGTCTCCTCCTTGGCCGTGGACCCATAGGAGAGGCTGGTCGTGCCCTGCCGGACCATGGAGCCGTTGAGGTGAAGCTGCCAGCTCAGGGGGGTGGTGCTGGAGCCGCTCTCCCGAATGTGCTTGATCCTCAGGCCGGTGATGGTGCCGCTGCCTGTGGCGGTGTAGGTCTGGGTGTAGCCGCCCCCTACCAGAGAAATGTGTGTGCTGCTGTATCCCAGGTCGATGTTTCCCTGGCCGGTCCGGGTGGCGGTGATCCGGTTCTGGCTGCGGACCAGCCCGGCGCTCATGGAGGCCGTCATGCTCCCGTCCACGAACCCGTCAAAGACCAGGGCCTTCTTGAAGGCGGTGGGCTTCCCCTCGTAGGACTGCTGGAGCATCAGGCCGTAGACATTGTAGGCCACCGGGCCCAGGGCGTCCAGGGCGTAGTCCGCCGCCGCCTGGGCCGCCCCCGTGAGGCTCTCCACCCGGGAGGTCTCGGCCTCCGCCGCCGCCAGGGCGGCGTCGATCCTGGCGTTGTCCTGGTTGAACTCGGTCCGGACGAAATTGTCCCCTGGCTCCCACTGGCAGAGGCCGTAATTTTCCGTGTAATTGCTTGCCATAATAAAATCCCTCCTCACAGACAGCGAGGACCGGGGCCGGAAGTTGTATGTGCCTTCCAGCCCCGGTCCTCGCCGCGCTTTTGGAGGGGGAAAAGCCCCGTTTCAGGGGCCGATGGTGAAATTTTGTGGGATTTTACGCGGATGCTCCGCCTTCCCTGGCTCCTCCACCGGGTAAACCTATGGCACAAAAGAAAAAGTGCCGAAGTCTTTCGACTTCGGCACTTTTTGGTGGAGACAACAGAACTCGAATCTGTGACCTCTCGCGTGTGAGGCGAGCGCTCTACCAGCTGAGCTATGCCTCCGTATATGGGAGACGTTGGTGACGCGTACGGGAATCGAACCCGTGTTACCGCCGTGAAAGGGCGGTGTCTTAGCCGCTTGACCAACGCGCCATGCGGTGCAGCACTTAAGCTGCATGGTAGCGGCACCTGGATTTGAACCGGGGACAACTCGGGTATGAACCGAGTGCTCTAGCCAACTGAGCTATGCCGCCTTATTGACCCCGGTGAACAGGGCAAGGATTAGTATACCCGATTCACGGCAAAATGTCAACCTTATTTTCTGAAATTTTTGGATTTTTTCGTCCCTGGCGGAGGGGCCGCCCCGCCGCCCTAGTCGATCTTGTAGCCCACGCCCCACACCGTCTTGATAAACCGGGGATTGCGGCTGGGCTCCCCCATCTTCTCCCGCAGGCGGCGGATGTGGACCATCACCGTGTTGTTCCGGTCCAGGTATTTCTCCCCCCACACGGTCTCGAAGAGCCGCTCGGCGGAGATGACATGGCCCCGGTTCTCACAGAGCATCCAGAGGATGTCGAACTCCAGGGGGGTCAGGTTCAGCTCCTTGTCGTAGAGGGTGCACTGATGGGTGCTCCGGTCGATGACCAGCCCGTTGAAGTCGATGACCTCCCCGGTGTTGGGCTGGGCCGAGCCGTTGTAGCGGGTGTACCGCCGGAGCTGGGCCTTCACCCGGGCCACCAGCTCCAGGGGGTTGAAGGGCTTGGTGAGGTAGTCGTCGGCTCCGATGGTGAGGCCGGAGATCTTGTCCATGTCGGAGCTCCGAGCCGTCAGCATAAGGACGGGGAAGTGGTGCTCCCGGCGAATCTCCCCGCAGAGGACGAAGCCGGAGATATCCGGCAGCATCACATCTAGGATGGCCAGGTCCAGGGGGTGCTCCCGGACGCAGGCCAGGGCGTCGGTGCCCGTGCCGCAGGTATAGACGGTAAAGCCCTCGCTCCGGAGATAGACCCCCACCAGGTCGGCGATCTCCGGCTCGTCGTCCACCACCAGAATGTTAGCCTCCATGCCGCTCCCCCCTTTTCCCACATTATTATAGCCGGGATGCGGGTGGGAAGTCAACGGCCCGGGGGAAAAGGTAATAAAATCATAAGATTTGGGCCGCCTCAAAAGAGCCACCGCAGCACGCCGGAGAGGGCGAAGGCCAGGGCGGCGGGGATCAGGTTCTCCCAGCGGAAGGGCTGGTCCAGGATGCCCTTTATCAGCAGCACCACGCCGGCCAGGCGCAGCAGCCAGGGCAGCAGGCTGAAGAGGATGGCCAGAGGCAGGCCGATGAGGGTGAGCACCAGGGCGATGAGCACGGAGCCCACCACCACGCCCCCCAGGCAGAGAACGGTCAGTGTCAGCAGGGTGATCATAGGGGTCCCTCCTTCTTTGATGGTCCCATGGTACCACCCCGGCCTTAAAAGAAAGGGAGAACGGAGATTAAAATCCGGTAAAAATTTTCCCCTGTCGGTTTAAGCTGCCTCCAGGCGGGCCAGAATAGGGGCACAGGCTACATAAGGAAGGTGCTTACCATGATGGAGACTCTGCGGGAGAGCCGCCGCCTGCGGCGCTGGGAGGCAGCTCTGATGGCCGGCGTGGCCATCGCCCTCCTCTCCGGGCTCTGGCTGGACGGGGAGCAGGCCGCCCTGGCGGACAAGGTCCTCCGCCTCCACGTCATCGCCAACTCGGACACCCAGGCCGACCAGGCACTGAAGCTGGAGGTCCGGGACCGCATCCTGACCGAGGCCGGGGACCTGCTGGAGGGCAGCGGCTCGGTGGAGGAGGCCGCCCAGGTCCTCCAGGCGGCGCTGCCGGAGCTGGAGGCGGCGGGGGAGGCGGCCGTCCGGGCGGCGGGCTGTGACTACTCCGTCACCGCCTCCCTGGAGGAGGACGTCTGGTTCCCCACCAAGGAGTACAGCGACTTCGCCCTGCCCCAGGGGAGCTACACCGCCCTCCGGGTGGTCATCGGGGAGGGGGCGGGCCAAAACTGGTGGTGCGTGGTCTTCCCACCCCTGTGCCTGGGGTCGGTCTCCGAGACCACGGAGGAGACCGCCGCCCTGGGGGGCCTCAGCCAGGAGGAGGTGGCCCTGATGACGGGGGAGACCGAGGGCTATGTGGTGAAGTTCAGGGCCATCGAGCTCTGGGAGAGCTTCCGGGGCTGGGTGGAGGGCCGGTAGCGCTCCACCGACTGGGAAAACCGAGAGAAGGGGCGCGGCTTTGCCGCGCCCCTTCGTCTGTTTGGGTGGCTTTTCTGTGTTCCAGATGCGGGCCCCAGCGGGAGAGGCGTTTTCTGCTTGACGTCAGGGCCCCGGCCTGATATACTGCCAGCAAATCCCTTTCAGAAAAGGAGTTTGCTATGGGCTTTTCCCTTGAGACCGGCGTGTCTGCCGTCACGGTGTTCCTTCAGGGCATCCTGAGCTTTTTCTCCCCCTGCGTCCTGCCCCTGGTGCCCCTCTACATCGGCTATCTCTCCGGAGGAGCCAAAAGCGTGGAGGCGGACGGGACCATCCGCTACCACCGGGGAAAGGTGATGGTCAACACCGTCTGCTTTGTGGCGGGGGTGTCCTTCGCCTTCTTCCTGCTGGGCTTCGGCTTTTCCGCTGTAGGACAGTTTTTCCAGCGGTACCAGACCGTCTTCACCACGGTGGGCGGTATTCTGGTGATCCTCTTTGGCCTCTACCAGCTGGGGGTCTTCGGCTCTTCCCGGTTCCTGGCTGCGGAGCGCCGCCTCCCCCTCCGGCTGGACAAGCTGACCATGGGGCCCCTGACGGCCCTGGTGCTGGGCTTTACCTTCTCCTTCGCCTGGACCCCCTGCGTGGGGCCCGCCCTGGCCTCGGTGCTGCTGATGGCGTCCTCGGCCGCCTCGGCCGCCGTCGGCTTTGCCCTCATCGGCCTCTATACCCTGGGCTTCGTGCTGCCCTTTCTGGCGGTGGGTCTCTTCACCGGGACCCTGCTGGACTTCTTCAAGCGCCATCAGCAGGTGGTCCGGTATACCGTGAAGGTAGGGGGCGCCCTGATGATCCTCATGGGCGTGCTGATGCTCACCGGCTGGATGGGGGGCATCACCTCCTATCTGGCCCGGCTGGGCGGCGCGGCGGGAGGCGAGACACCCGCCCAGACCCAGCAGACTCAGGCGCCCGCTGTCAGCCAGACCCCCGCTCCGGAGACGACGCCAGCCCCGGACGCGGAGCTGCCCCCGGCGCCGGACTTCACCCTGGTGGACCAGAATGGAACGGAGCACACCCTGTCGGACTACCAAGGCAAGACGGTGCTGCTGAATTTCTGGGCCACTTGGTGCGGGCCCTGCCAGCAGGAGATGCCCGACCTCCAGGCCCTCTATGAGGAGTGGGGCGAAAATGGTGGAGAGCTGGTGGTGCTGGGCGTGGCCAATCCCAAGACCGATGACCAGCCCTTCAACCAGGACGGCACAGTGGAGGAGGTGGAGACCTTCCTGTCGGACCACGGCTATACCTATCCCACGGTCATGGACACCACCGGGGAGATCTTCGCCGCCTATGGCGTCCGGTCCTTTCCCACCACCTTTATGATCGACACCGAGGGCAATGTCTTCGGCTATCTCATCGGCTCCATGAGCCGGGAGACGATGGACAGCATCGTGGAGCAGACCATGACCGGCGAGCGGGTGGAATAAGGTTTGTTTTTTAAAAGGCTCCGCCCTGTTTTTGCAGGGCGGAGCCTTTTCTTGTCTTCTTCCATCTGACCAGCATGTGTTCGGGAGAAAATGGCTACCAAAATGCTACCAAAAAAGGGCCGCAAAGCCTTGCGGCACAGCACCTTCAAAATTCGTTCCCTGCGGATGGCTACCAGCGTGGATACCAACCGAACTTTTTCAGGGCCGGTCTCGGGGAGACCGGCCCTTTTCCTTTGCTTTTCCAACTTCTCAGACCATGTAAGGGGCGTTATACGCCTCTAGGGCCCTCTGTTTGGCCCGAAAAAGTGCGAAAAACGCCCCGAACTCAAATTTTAGAAGGAGGAATTCCAAATGAGAAACCTCAAGCGGGCTCTCAGCCTGGCTCTGGCTCTCGTCATGGTTTTGTCCATGATGGTTGTCGGCGCTTCGGCTGTGAGCGCTGACGAT
>DWWJ01000158.1 GCA_019119795.1 Candidatus Intestinimonas pullistercoris | reverse complement strand
GGTCTTGCCCTCGCCGGTCTTCATCTCGGCGATGCGGCCCTGGTGGAGAATGATGCCGCCGATGAGCTGCACCCGGTAGGGCTTCATGCCCAGCACCCGCCAGGCGGCCTCCCGGCAGGCGGCAAAGGCCTCGGGCAGCAGGTCGTCCAGGCTCTCGCCGTTCTGGTAGCGGTCCTTGAATTCCTGTGTCTTGGCCTGGAGCTGTTCATCCGTCAGGGCGGAGTACTCCCCGTCCAGGGCCTCGATCTTATCGACGATGGGAGTGATGGCTTTGACTTCCCTCTCCGAGTTGGTCCCGAAGAGCTTTTTCAGCAGACCCATGCTATCTTCACACCTCTTCATATCCTTGGTTTTGAGATCAGCTTAGTATATCATACCCCGCCGGAAGAAAAAAGAGAAAATTGTGAACAAACCGGGGGACTGCCAAGGCACATCCTTCCGGCAGAGCCGGCCGCGGCCATATGTTCTTCTCATCCCTCCATGTCCTCCGGATCATGAATGGACCTATTTTTGCCCCCCTTCTTCCCTGTTATCATTTTCAAGCGGCGGTTTTTCCGCCCCGCCACTTTACGCCGCCGCCGGAGCATGGTATAGTGGTAAAAAACATCCGCCCCCCGATATCTGAAAGGAGCCCCCCTATGGACCGAAGAACGCCCCTGCTCTCCGCATTGCTGCTGGCCCTGGCCCTCTCGGCCTGCGCTGCCCCCGGCCCGGCGGAGACCACCCCTGCCCCCACTCCGGAGGCCCCTGCCGAGACGACGCCCGCCCCGGCGGAGCTCGTCTGGACGGACCAGGACTTCTCCCAGGACTTTACCGCCGAGGACGGCACCGTGGTGATGTCGGTGGACTACCTCTTCCCGGACATCCAAAATTATGACCAGGACCCGGCCTGGTCGGCCATCCACGACTACTACGCCACAGAGGGGGCCGCCTACCTGGAGAATGCCCAGGAGCTGGCGGTCTATGCCTCCGGCGACTACCAGGTGTCCAAAACCCTGGGGGAGGAGTTCCTGCCCTATGGGGAGGCCCACAGCTACCGGGTGGCCTATCAGACCGACACCCTGGCCAGCCTGGTTCGCAGCTATTACGCCAACTCGGTGACCGGGGCGGCCCACCCCGCCAACTACCAGTTTTCCGAGACCTTTGACCTGACCACCGGGGAGCGGCTGGCCCTGGACGACTGCTTTACCGACGCCGGGGCGGCCCGGAGCCGCATCCTGGACACCCTGGCGGAGGCCGGGCAGGGCGCCGGCTTCACCCGGGAGGCCCTGGAGGAGCAGTTCAATGACGCCTATTTCTACCTCACCGAGGACCACTTTGTCTTCTACTACCAGCCCGACACCCTGGCCCCCTACGCCGCCGGGCTGCTGGAGTTCTCCGTCCCCTACGACGGCCTCCGGGACCTGCTGGCCCTGGAGCTTGAAAGCCCGACCTAAGAGGTGAACGACTGTGCCCAAGAAAAATGACGTGCTCCCCCTGACCATCGAGTCCATCGGTCTCAACGGTGAGGGCATCGCCCACCTGGAGGGCCAGGTGGTCTTTGTCTCCGGCGGGCTCCCGGGGGAGGTCTGCGAGGTCCAGCTTCTGAAGGTGGGCCGCTCGGCCATCTGGGGGAAGGCTCTCCAGGTCCCCTGCCCCTCCCCAGACCGGGAGACGCCCGACTGCCCCTACTACCCCAAATGCGGCGGCTGCCAGTTCCGCCACATGACCTACGCCGCCGAGCTGGAGGCCAAGCGCCGGCGGGTGGAGGACGCCCTCCGCCGGATCGGGGGGCTTGACCTTCCCATTTCTGTGATTTTGGGCGCAAAAAATACGGACCGTTATCGGAATAAGGTGCAGCTTCCCATCTCCTCGGGCCCGGCCGGGCCGAAAATCGGCTTTTTCCGGGCCCGGAGCCACGACGTGGTGGATGTGGCCGACTGCCTGCTCCAGCCGGAGACGGCCTCCGCCCTGGCCCAGGCCCTGCGGGAGTGGATGGGGACCTATCAGGTCCCGGCCTATGAGGAGCGGGCCCACCAGGGCCTTTTGCGGCACCTCTTCCTCCGCTTTTCCCGGACCGGGGTCCTCTGCTGCCTGGTGGCCAACGGGGAGGCCCTCCCCCATGAGGGGGAGCTGGTGGAGGCCCTGCGCGCCGCCGCCCCCGGCCTCACGGGCGTGGTGCTGTCGGTGAACCGGGAGCGGACCAATGTGGTGCTGGGGCAGAGCTACCGGACCCTCTGGGGAGAGGACTTCCTGGACGACACCCTCTGCGGCCTCACCTTCCGCATCTCAGTGCCCTCCTTCTACCAGGTGAACCGGGACCAGTGCGAGGTCCTCTACCAGAAGGCGGTGGAGCTTGCCGGCCTCACCGGCCGGGAGACCGTGCTGGACCTCTACTGCGGCATCGGCACCATCTCCCTGGTGATGGCCCGGCAGGCCGGCCGGGTGGTGGGGGCTGAGATCGTCCCCGCCGCTGTGGAGGACGCCCGGGACAACGCCCGGCGCAACGGCATCACCAACGCAGAGTTTTTCTGCGGCGACGCCGCCGACGCCGCCCAGCGCTTTGCCGGAGAGGGCCTGCGGCCGGATGTCATCTGTGTGGACCCGCCCCGAAAGGGTCTGGCCCCGGCGGTCATCGACGCCATGGTCCAGATGGCCCCCACGCGGATCGTCTACGTCTCCTGCGACCCGGCCACCCTGGCCCGGGACCTCGCCCGCCTGTCCGCCCAGGGCTACCGCCCCCAGCAGGCCCTGGCCGTGGACATGTTCCCCAGGACCGCGCATGTGGAGACGGTAGTACTTTTGTCCAAACTTAATGCCAAGCAGCATATAGAGGTGGAGTTGAATCTGGATGAGCTGGATTTGACATCGGCGGAGAGCAAGGCTACCTATGACGAGATTAAGGCGTATGTGCTGGAGAAGTATGGCTTGAAGGTATCGTCCCTATACATCTCGCAGATTAAGCGCAAGTGTGGGCTGGATGTGGGGCAGAATTATAATCTGTCAAAGAAGGAAGACGCAAAAGTGCCACAGTG
>DWWJ01000019.1 GCA_019119795.1 Candidatus Intestinimonas pullistercoris | reverse complement strand
AAATGCCTTCCCAAGAGACACCCTCAGCGGAAACACCTGTCCCGGAGCCTGTTCAGCAACCCACCCAGGAGCAACAGCAAGAAACACAGACACCAGTAATTCCGAGTGATGGTGGTGGAAACCCTGATTCTAGCGCTGGAAGTGATGCAGGCCAGACCAGTGAAAACCAAGGTGGTTCAGGAAACACTGGTGGCAACTCCAGCACCGTAACCCCCGGCGGTAGCACCACTAACCAAGGCACCCAAGACAGTCAAGGCGGAACTACATCAGGTAACCAAGGAAGCAGCAGCGGAATACAACCTAATGAAGCAGGAGATTATACCACAGACTCCAATGAGCAGCCTGTATCTGAAGAAGATAAAGAGGCTATGAAAGATTGGGTAGAGTCCATGGGAGGGGACATTGACTCTAATGGTGGTATATGGCTACCAAACATGCAATAATATAGGAATAACAAGGATGGGGTGAAATATTTCACCCCATCCAACTTATTAAAGCAGAAAAATTGGAGGTGTAACAATGCGAACAGCACGTAGACTAACAGCTTTGTTGTTATGCATCATAACTCTGCTATCATTGTTTATCACGACAGCCTTTGCAGATAGTTGTTCAGAGTGTAGCTGCTGGGAACCTTGGTAACTGGTGGCCCGCCACGGGTGGGGCCTGGGTGGTCTCTGATGGCTGGGTGCAAGGCGGGGTCAAAGGTTGGTTCCGCTCCATGCAATTCCCCGTCGGTGGTCTGGTGGGAGACTGGAAGCTGGTCTCCGTGGGAATTGCGTCGCTGTGATGCCCTGCGGGGCATGGGACTATGAGATAAGAAAAAGCAAGGGGCCGGATGTGGCTCCTTGCTTTCTCATTTGTGTGATAGGGTCCGGCTGCTCGTTGTTTAGGGACCTTCCCTATAACTACCGGGCGATTACCGGAGCGGGCTTTTCGCTGTTGTGGTCAGGCTGAGGTGTCAGTTGGAGGCGGTGTCCAGGTCCTTGTCACCGCCCCAGATCATGTTCTTGCGGAGCTCCTCGCCCACGATCTCCATCTGGTGCTTCTTGAGGTTGTCCCGCTTGGAGTTGAAGAAGGTGCGGCCATTCTTGTTCTCGGCGATCCACTTGCCGGCGAAGGTGCCGTCCTGGATGTCGGAGAGCACCGCCCGCATCCGGGCCTTGGTCTCCTCGTGGGGGATGACACGGGGGCCGGAGACGTACTCGCCGAACTCGGCGGTGTCGGAGATGGAGAAGTTCATAGCGGCCACACCGCCCTTGTTGATGAGGTCGATGATGAGCTTCATCTCGTGGATGCACTCGAAGTAGGCGTTCTCCGGCTCGTACCCGGCCTCCACCAGGGTCTCGAAGCCGCACTGCATCAGGTCCACCACGCCGCCGCACAGAACGGTCTGCTCCCCGAAGAGGTCGGTCTCGGTCTCGTCGTGGAAGGTGGTCTCCATTACGCCGGCCCGGGCGCCGCCGATGCCGGCGATGTAGGCCAGGGCGATCTTGTAGGCGTTGCCGGTGGCGTCCTGCTCCACGGCCACCAGGCAGGGCACGCCCTTGCCGTTGACATAGGTGGAGCGGACGGTGTGGCCGGGGCCCTTGGGGGCGGCCATGAAGACGTCCACGCCGGCGGGAGGCACGATCTGCTTATAGCGGATGTTGAAGCCATGGGCGAAGGCCAGGGCGTTGCCCTCCTCCAGGTAGGGGGCGATGTCCTTCTTGTAGACCTCGGCCTGGACCTCGTCATTGATGAGCATCATCACGATGTCGGCCCACTTGGCGGCCTCGGGGATGGTCTTGACGGTGAGGCCGGCCTTCTCGGCGTTGGCCCAGTTCTTGGAGCCCTCCCGCAGGCCCACGCACACGTCGCAGCCGGAGTCCTTCAGGTTCAGGGCATGGGCGTGGCCCTGGGAGCCGTAGCCGATGATGGCGATCTTCTTGCCGTCCAGGTAGCTGAGCTCACAGTCCTTCTCATAGTACATCTTTGCCATGGTGATACACTCCTTTTATTTCCGTAAGATCGTGATCTCCCTTTGTATCCGTGCTTTTTTATTTTATCACAGCAGCGTTTCAAAGAATGATAACTGTGATACAATCGAATGTTTTTTGCGCTTCCAAAAATGGGACGGGCCCGAAATCCTCGCACGGCGCTTGATGCGCCGCCCCGCTTTGCGAGGGGCCCCGGAAAAGGCCGAAAGAAGCGTTACAGCGTCGCCTTGCCCAGGTTGAATTCGGCCTTTCTTCCCCACAGAATGTACCATTCTGTGGGGACCCCGTCTTTTTTCCACATGCTCGGGGCGAGTGAATCGCCCCTGCGCCAAGGGTTTCGGGCCGTTGCCCCGAAACCCTTGCACGGCGCTTATCGCGCCGCCCCGCTTTGCGGGGACCCTGGAAAAGGCCGAAAGAAGCGTTACAGCGTCGCCTTGCCCAGGTTGAATTCGGCCTTTTCCTTGTTTTCGTCGCTGATGGTGTAGGCGCCCCGCTCCAGGGCCACCATGCCGGTGCGAACCAGCTCCAGGATGCCGAAGGACTCCAACAGCTTCTGCATGGCGTCGGCCTTGGACTCGTCCCCGATGAGGGCCAGGGTCAGGGAGGCCAGGGACACGTCGATGATGGAGGCCCGGAAGATATTGGCGATCTGGATGACCTCGTTCCGGGTGTCGGCGTTCTCGGCCTTCACCTTGAACATCACCAGCTCCCGGCGGATGGACCGCTCAGGCAGCAGCTCCTGCACCGAGTAGACGGAAAACTGCTTCCGGAGCTGATTCATGATCTGCTCCACCATGGGGGCGTCGGCCATGACCTCGATGGTGATGCGGGAGACCGACGGGTCGTCGGTGGTGCCCACGGCCAGGGACTCGATGTTGTAGCCCTTCCGGGAGAAGAGCCGGGAGACCTGGGAGAGCACGCCGGCGGCGTTCTCCACCAGGACAGACAGGGTGCGCCGGGTCACGTTGGGATTGGTATTCATGAAGGCTCCCTCCTTTCTCAGTCCAGCAGGAAATCGGTGATGGGGGTGCTGCCGGGGACCATGGGGTGGACCATGGCGTCCTTGTCAATGGCACACTCGATGACCCAGGGCTTGCCGGAGTCCAGGGCCTGCTTCAGCACGGCCTCGAACTCGGGCTGGGTGGCCGCCCGGGCGCCGTCGATGCCATAGGCCTCGGCCAGCTTCACGAAGTCGGGGCCCCGGTCCAGGTCGGTCTGGGAGTAGCGCTCCCCGTAAATGAGGTGCTGCCACTGGCGGACCATGCCCAGGGTCCGGTTGTTGAAGATGACGGTGATGACCGGGACCTGGTAGTGCTCCACCGTGGCCAGCTCATGGCAGTTCATGCGGAAGCAGCCGTCGCCGGTGCAGAGGACCACAGGCACGTCGGGATTGCCCAGCTTGGCCCCCATGGCGGCCCCCAGGCCGAAGCCCATGGTGCCGAAGCCGCCGGAGGTGATGAGCTGCCCCGGCCGGGAGAAGTGGTAGTACTGGGCCGACCACATCTGGTGCTGGCCCACGTCCGTGGTGACGATGGCCTGCCCGTCCGTCAGGGCCTGGATGGTCTCCAGGACCTCGTGGGGGTGGAGGGTGTCGTCCTTCTTCAGGGGGACCTCCTTGTGGGAGAAGACCCACTCCTTCCACTCGGGGTAATCGTGGGGAGTCAAGCCCTCATTCAGGAGCTCCAGCACCCTCCGGGCGTCCCCGATGATGTGGTGGTCGGTCTTGACGTTTTTGTCGATCTCAGCCCGGTCGATGTCGATATGGACGAGCTTGGCGTTCCGGGCGAAGGTGGCGGGGTCCAGGGCCACCCGGTCAGAGAACCGGCAGCCGATGCCGATGAGCAGGTCGCACTGGTCCACCGCGAAGTTGGAGGCGTGGGAGCCGTGCATGCCCACCATGCCGGTGAAGAGGGGGTGGTCGCCGGGGCAGGCGCCGCCGCCCATGATGGTGGAGGTCACCGGGGCGTTCAGGGTCTCGAAGAACTTCCGGAACTCGGGCACCGCCCCCTTGGAGCGGATGACGCCGCCGCCCACCAGCACCAGGGGGCGCTTGGCCTCGGCGATCATGTCCAGCAGCTTCTGGATGTCCCCGTGGTCGGGCTCCGGGGTCTTCAGGTCGTGGGAGGCCCGGCGGAGCATGGCCGCCAGACGGCCGTGGGAGGCGTGCTGCTCCAGGGGCAGGGGCTCGTAGTCCACCTCGTCGTAGGTGACGTTCTTCAGGATGTCGATGAGGACGGGGCCCGGCCGGCCGGAGCGGGCGATGGCGAAGGCCTCCCGGATGACGTCGGCCAGGTCCTCCGCCCGGCGCACCAGGTAGTTGCACTTGGTGATGGGCATGGTGATGCCGGTGATGTCCACCTCCTGGAAGGAGTCCTTGCCGATGAGGCTCTCCCCCACGTTGACGGTGATAAAGACCACCGGGGAGGAGTCCATGTGGGCGGTGGCGATGCCGGTGGTCAGGTTGGTGGCCCCGGGGCCGGAGGTGGCGAAGCAGACGCCCACCTTGCCGGTGGCGCGGGCATAGCCGTCGGCGGCGTGGGAGGCCCCCTGCTCATGGGCGGTGAGGATGTGCCGGATCTTGTTCTTGTAGCCGTGGCTCTCAAATTCGTCGTAAATATTCAGGATCGTGCCCCCCGGATAGCCGAAAACGGTGTCTACCCCCTGCTCCAGCAGGCACTCCATAAGCACTTGCGGGCTCTTCATCTTCATATGCGCAGCCTCCTTCTATGTATCATCGTACCAGCTCCATGCTCAGGGCAGGAGAAACGAAAAGAGCACGCCTTTCGTCCTGAACCATAGGACGAAGACATGCTCCGTGGTACCACCTAAATTCGCGGGCAGAAAGCCCGCCCGCGCGCTCTGTCCCCGATAACGGAGGGGGACCCGTCTCCGCCTACTGACCCGAGGGGAGGTTCAGCGGAGCAGCTCAGGGGCGACGTTCGGCCGGCCTCTCACAGGGGCTTCCACCTGCCGCCCCCTCTCTGCGCTTGCAAGGCCGCCCTACTTACCCGTTCATTGCCGGTTTCGCAGGATAAAGAGATAAATTTGCTTTTTATCTTACAACGCCGCCGGCCATTTGTCAACCGGCACTGGCGGGGATTCCTTAAAAAATTTTTTACCGGCGGCCGGATGCCAAGGCGGAGGCGCCTGTTTTTCCCGCGCTCCCTCATTTTGGGATTATCTGGGTGCTTGTCTCAATCATGGAATTTTATTTTCTCTAAATTCTCCGGTTTTTTCGCTGGAAGCACTGGACATTTTTAATTGGTAGTACTATTATAAGGAGTGATTCCGCGGCGCGTTCTGCCGGCCTGGAATCAAGGGGGAAAGGCGGCCCGGACCTCCGGTCCGCCCCGGTCCTGTGCTGAGCACGGGACTGCCCGGCTTGGCGGACCACTGAACAAATGGCTGTTTTGCGCCGGCAGGCATTTGTTCAGTGGCCTCGGGCCGGAAAAATCGAGAAGAAAAGCAGAGGTTTGAAGTAATGTCAGAGGTGATGCTATGAGTCATAAGTTTTATGGCGGCGTCCACCCCGCCGAGCACAAGGAGGCTACGGAGCGCAAGCCTGTCATCCCCCTGGAGGAAGCTCCGGCCCAGGTGGTAATCCCCATGTCCATGCATGTGGGCGCACCCTGCAAGCCCATTGTGGCCGTGGGAGATCAGGTCACCGTGGGGCAGAAGATCGGTGAGATCGCCGGTCTGGGCGCCCCCATCCATGCCAGTGTCTCCGGCAAGGTGGTGGCCGTGGAGCCCCGCCCCCATCCCGGCGGCGGCAAGATGATGTCCGTGGTCATCGAGAATGATTTCCAGGACACCCCCTGCGACGCCATCCGGCACCGGGAGAATGTTGACGCTCTCACCCCCCAGGAGATCATCGACATCGTCAAGGAGGCCGGCATCACCGGCATGGGCGGCGCAGGCTTCCCCACCCACGTCAAGCTCTCCGGCGCAGTGGGCAAGGTGGATACCATCCTCATCAACGGCGCCGAGTGTGAGCCCTACATCACCGCCGACCACCGGCTCATGCTGGAGCGGGGCGAGGCCGTCCTGGGCGGCGTGGGCTTCATCATGAAGGCCCTGGGCCTCCAGGAGGCCACCATCGGCATCGAGGGCAACAAGCTCGACGCGGTGGAGCACCTCAAGAGCCTGCTCCCCGCCGGCAGCGGCATCCACATCGAGACCCTCAAGACCCGTTACCCCCAGGGCGCAGAAAAGCAGCTCATCCAGCGGATCACCGGGCGCCAGGTGCCTCCCGGCGGCCTGCCTGCCGACGTGAAGGTCACCGTCTTCAACGTGGCCACCGCCTCGGCCATCTACGACGCGGTCACCGAGGGCAAGCCCCTCACCCACCGTAACGTCACCCTCACCGGCGGCGCCATGGCCCGGCCCCTGAACGTCAACGCCCCCATCGGAACCCCCATCGAGCACCTCATCAAGATGGCCGGCGGCTTCCAGAGCCAGCCCCAGCGCCTGCTCATGGGCGGCCCCATGATGGGCAATCCCCAGTATGACCTCACCGCCCCCATGATGAAGGGCACCAACTGTATCCTGGCCCTCACCGACGCCGAGGCCGCCGTCCAGGATACCGAGCAGACCTGCATCCGCTGCGGAAAGTGCGTCAACGCCTGCCCCATGCACCTCATGCCCCTCTACATGCGCCTTTACAGCATGAAGCGGGACTGGGACAAGGTACAGGCCTACAACGTCATGGACTGCATGGAGTGCGGCTCCTGCAACTACATCTGCCCCGCCCGCATCCACCTGGTACAGACCTTCCGGATGGCCAAATTTGAGATCCGCGGGCTCCAGGCCAAACAGAAAGCAAAGGAGGCGGCGAAAGCATGAGCGAACAGAACAAGCTGCTGGGGGTAGCATCCTCCCCCCACGTCTCCTCCCCCATTGGGACCCGCTCCCTGATGCTGGACGTGCTGATCGCCCTGGTCCCCGCCCTGTGCGCGGCCGTCTTCTTCTTCGGCCCCCGGGCCCTCATCGCCACCGCCATCTCCGTGGCGGCCTGCGAGATCTTTGAGTTTGGTTACCGCAAGCTCCTCCACAAGACCCAGACCAACGGCGACCTGTCTGCCGCTGTCACCGGCGTGCTGCTGGCCTTCGTCTGCCCGGTGACCCTGCCCTACTGGATGCTGGTCATCGGCGACTTCTTCGCCATCGTGGTGGTTAAGCAGCTCTTCGGCGGCCTGGGCAAGAACTTCCTCAACCCCGCCCTGGCCGGCCGCGCCTTCCTGATGCTGAGCTACCCCGTGGCCATGACCACCTGGGCGGTGCCCGGCGAGTGGGCCGGTCTGGTCTCCGCCTCTGACGCCGTCACCGGCGCCACCCCCCTCTCCGTGGACTTTATGCACTCCGGTGTGTTGCCCACCGCCTCCCTCCAGGACATGCTGGTGGGCAACATCGGCGGCTGCATGGGCGAGGTCTCTGCCATCCTCCTGCTGGTGGGCGGCATCTACCTCATCGCCCGGGGCGTCATCCGCATCCAGGTGCCTGTGGCCTTCATCGGCACCGTGGCGGTGCTCACCTTCCTCTTCCCCCAGGGCGGCAACGACCGTCTCACCTGGATGCTCTATGAGCTCCTGGGCGGCGGCCTCTTCCTGGGCGCCTTCTTCATGGCCACCGACTATGTCACCAGCCCCACCAGCTCCCTGGGCGAGGTGGTCTACGGCATCGGCTGCGGCCTGCTGACGGTGTTCATCCGCTACTTCGGCGGCTATCCTGAGGGCGTGAGCTACGCCATCCTCATCATGAACGTCTGCGTGTGGTTCATCGACCAGGTGTGCAAGCCCTCCCGCTTCGGCATGACCAAGGAGCTCAAGGAGAAGCAGAAGGCCGCCAAGAAAGCCGCAAAGGAGGGTTCCGCGTCATGAGCGATACCGCTGCTGTTATGAAGAAAAAGGAGCCCGGCCCGGTGCAGCTGGTGGTGACCCTGTTCGCCATCAGCGCCATCTGCGCCGTGCTGCTGGCTCTGGTAAACAATATCACCCGGGGCCCCAT
>DWWJ01000157.1 GCA_019119795.1 Candidatus Intestinimonas pullistercoris | reverse complement strand
TCAGCCGCCTTTGTACTTCCGGCGGGTGGCGATGCCCCCCCGGATGTGCCGCTGGGCCTTGTTCTCGTCCAGCACTGCCTTGACCTGGAGATACAGGGGCCTGTTGAAGACGCTCAGCCGGTCCTGGAGGTCCTTGTGGACCGTGGACTTGCTGATGCCGAACCGCTGAGCGGCAGCGCGCACCGTCGCCTTGTTCTCGATTATGTAAAGGGCCAGCCGGCAGGCCCGCTCCTCGATGTTCCCTTTCACACAGACATCTCTCCCACGCTCCTTGCAGTCGTGATGTATCTATATGCGAAGAGCGGGGCGGCTATGCCGGGAACGGCCCCAAAACCCCGGCGGGGCGGGAAAAAGGGACACTAGAGCTCCTCGAGGATGCTCCGCAGGGCCAGGCTGTGGCCCTGCTCCTCCTGGGCCAGCTCCAGGTAGAGGGCGCGCAGACAGGGGTCCTGGCAGCCCTCAGCCGCCGCCCGGTAGGCGGCCTCCCCCCGCTGCTCGGCCAGGAAGCGGGCGCGCAGGGTCCCCAGGAAGGTGCTCTCCAGCCGCGGGACGGCCCGGTCGGCGGGGAGGTAGCGCACCCCGGAGATGAGAAAATAGGCGGTGGAGAGCCGCTTGGCGTGGCGGCGCTCCTGGTCGGCCAGGGCGGCGAAGCGGGCAGCGGCCCGGTGCCGGCCCCGCCGGGCCAGGGCGGCATAGGTGACGGCGTCCTGGAGCTCCCCCTCAATGAACCGCTGGAGGGCTCCGCCATAGGCGGCGGAGGCCGGTCCCAGGCAGCACAGGGCGTCCTCCGGATCGACGGCGGCGGGGGCCGGGACGGCCGGAGCGGGAAGGGGCTGGGCCGGCGCCGGAAGCGCGGCCTCCTCTGCCGGCACCACCTCCACCGGGCTCTCTCCGCCGCCGGTCTCCATCACCCTCCGCCAGACCCGCTCAAACACCTCCCGGTCGCTCCCGCACATGCCGGGCCCCGGCTGGGGCATTTGTTCCAATTCCATGGGGCAACGCCTCCTAAATCCCAGATTTCTCTCCATCCTATGCAGGAAGCGGCCCGGGGGTCCCGGAGCGGGGCCGCATCCCAGCGCCGGAACAAGTTTTTTAGGGCCGGTAAAAGAAATACTTGTTAATCAATAGGAATTGTGGTAAAATAGCAGACAGAATCCAATGAGACACACAAAGGAGTCTTTTACCATGCTGGAGATCAAGCATCTATCCTACCAGGTGGCCGACGAGTCCGGGGAGGAGCTGGGCATCCTCCGGGATATCTCCCTCTCCATTGCCGACCACAAATTTGTGGTCATCACCGGCCCCAACGGGGGCGGCAAGACCACTCTGGCCAAGGCCATCATGGGCCTGGTCCAGCCCACCGGGGGGCAGATTTTCTGGAACGGGGAGGACGTGACCCATCTCTCCGTCACCGAGCGGGCCCGGAAGGGCATCAGCTACGGCTTCCAGCAGCCGCCCCGCTTCAAGGGCCTGCGGGTCCGGGACCTGCTGGAGCTCTCCTCCGGGAAGGAGACCCTCACTCACGACCAGGAGTGCCAGTACCTGACCCGGGTGGGCCTGTGTGCCGCCGACTATATCGACCGGGAGGTGGACGCCTCCCTCTCCGGCGGCGAGGTCAAGCGCATCGAGATCGCCACCATTCTGGCCCGAAACGCCGACCTGATGATCTTTGACGAGCCGGAGGCGGGCATCGACCTGTGGTCCTTCGCCCGGCTCACCGAGACCTTCCGGCAGCTCCACGACGAGCGGGGGGCCACTCTGGTGGTCATCTCCCACCAGGAGCGCATCATCGACCTGGCCGACGAGATCGTGCTGGTCTCGGACGGCGTCATCGCCCAGCACGGCCCCAAGGAGGAGGTCTTCCCCCAGATCCTGGCCAACACCGTGTCCGGGTGCAGCTATATGAAGGAGGCGTGAGCCATGGACAAACTGGAAGCCAGGCTCCTCAAGGAGATCGCCG
Source organism: Candidatus Intestinimonas pullistercoris (assembly GCA_019119795.1). Lineage (GTDB taxonomy): Bacteria > Bacillota > Clostridia > Oscillospirales > Oscillospiraceae > Intestinimonas > Intestinimonas pullistercoris. The sequence goes on along the minus strand of DWWJ01000157.1, from coordinate 10,946 downwards.
ATCTGGACGGCCTTCCGGTGGGAGCCTATAATATCCGCAGGGACGGAAAGCTGGACGGGCGGGTGAGCACCGCCCACATCGTCATCGACACCAAAACCGACAAGTCGGGCATCGACATCCACATCGCCCCCGGCACCAAGAAGGAGTCGGTCCACATCCCGGTGGTCATCACCGAGACCGGCCTCACCGAGACGGTCTACAACGACTTCTTCATCGGGGAAGACTGCGACGTGGACATCATCGCCGGCTGCGGCATCCACAATTCCGGCTGTGACACCAGCCAGCACGACGGCATCCACACCTTCCATGTGGGCAAAAACTCCAAGGTCCGCTACTATGAGAAGCACTACGGCGAGGGCGAGGGCACAGGAGAGCGCATCTTCAACCCCCAGACCATCGTCTACCTGGAGGAGGGGGCCTCCATCAACATGGAGACCACCCAGATCAGAGGGGTGGACTCCACCAAGCGGTACACCAAGATCGTGGTGGGGGCCGGCGGCGAGGCCATCATCACCGAAAAGCTCCTGACCCACGGCAAGCAGACCGCTGAGTCCGAAATGGACATCGTCCTGGCCGGGGAGGACGCCTCCGGCCGGGTCATCTCCCGGTCCGTGGCCCAGGACCAGTCCCAGCAGGTCTTCTATCCCCGGGTCATCGGGGAGGCCAAGTGCTTCGGCCATGTCCAGTGCGACTCCATCATCATGGGGGAGGCCAAGATCAAGTCCATCCCCGCCATCACCGCCGAGTCCCCCGACGCCCAGCTCATCCACGAGGCGGCCATCGGGCGCATTGCCGGCGAGCAGATCCTGAAGCTCATGACGCTGGGCCTCACCGAGGAGGAGGCCGAGGGGAGGATCCTGGATGGCTTCCTGCAGTGAGGGAAAACCGTTTTCCGTAGAGAAGGACGGGACCAGGGACGCCTTCTCCATCTACAACCACATCTCGGTCACCAAGATCATGGAGGACGGCTCGTCAGGAGGGGGAGCTGGAGGTCCACCCGGACAGCCTGAACCTCTACAACATCGTCCACGGCGGAGCTCTGGCCGCCCTGGCGGACACGGTGGCGGGCAGCGGCGTCTTTTTTGCCACCGGCCACTACTGTGTCACGGTGAACTATGCCTTCAACTTCCTGCGGCCCGCCAAGGGCACCAACCAGAAGATCCGCTGCCGGGCTACCCCGGAGAAGCTGGGCCGCACCCTGTGCGTCTATCACGTCTCCCTGACGGACGACGAGGACGTGGAGGTGGCCAACGGGAACTTCACCTTCTTCCTGACGGGGGGAACGGAGAAGCAGCCGGACCAAAAATAGGACCTGTCCAAAAAGGACCGCGTTCCCACAAGGGAACGCGGTCCTTTTTCTGCCCGGGCTCAGCCCCGCTGGTCCAGGGGGACAAAGGGCTGGAGGGGGGCCACCGCCTTATAGGCGGGACGGATGATCTTGTTTCCGGGGTTGTAGACCTCCTCCACCCGGTGGGCGCACCAGCCCACCATCCGGGCCATGGCGAAGAGGGGGGTGTAGAGCTCCTCCGGGATGTCCAGCATCTTGTAGACCAGTCCGGAGTAGAGGTCCACGTTGGCGCACACCGGCTTGTTCTGGCCCCGGTGGTCGTTGATGACCTGGGGGGCCAGGCGCTCCACCGACTCCACCAGCTCGAACTCCGGGAGCATCCCCTTTTGGTCGGCCAGATCCTTGGCGAACCGCTTGAGCAGCTTGGCCCGGGGGTCGGAGAGGGTGTAGATGGCGTGGCCCATGCCGTAGATCAGGCCGCTGCGGTCCCCGGCCTCCCGGCACAGGAGCTTTTGGAGAAAGTCCCGGACCTGGCCGTCGTCCTTCCAGTCGGAGACCCCCTCCTGGATGTACCGGAACATCTCCATGACCTTCTTGTTGGCGCCGCCGTGCCGGGGGCCCTTCAGGGAGCCCACCGCCGCCGAGATGGCGGCGTAGATGTCGGTGCCCGAGGAGGAGAGGACCCGGCAGGCGAAGGCCGAGTTGTTGCCGCCGCCGTGCTCGGCGTGAAGGACCATGCACAGGTCCAGCAGCCGGGCCTCGTCGGGGGTGAAGTGCTTGTCGTGGCGCATGGCGTGGAGGAAGTTCTCCGCCAGGGAGAGCCCGTCCTGGCTCCGGTGGAGGTAGAGGGAGTCGTTGTCGAAGTAGTGCCGCTTGGCGGCGTAGGAGTGGGCCACGATCATGGGGCACCGGGCCACCAGCTGGAGAGCCCGGCGCAGCTCATTGGGCAGGTCCTGGGCCTCGGGCTCCGGGTCGTAGCAGTAGAGGGCCAGCACGCACCGGCCCAGACGGTTCATCACGTCCCGGCCCGGCACCCGGAGGATCATGTCCTCGGTGAAGTTGGGGGGCAGGGGCCGCAGCTCGGAGAGAACGGCGTTGAAGTCCTCCAGCTGCCGCCGGGTGGGCAGGGCGCCGAAGAGCAGGAGGTAGGCCGTCTCCTCAAAGCCGAAGCGCCCCTCGGACAAAAAGCCCTGGATGAGCTCCTCCACGTCGATGCCCCGGTAGATGAGCCGGCCCTCCATGGGGACCCGCTCCCCGTCCTGGATGTAGTAGCCCTGGACATTGCCGATCTGGGTGATGCCGGCCATGACGCCGGTGCCATCGGCGTTGCGGAGCCCCCGCTTCACGTCGATGTGCTCATAGAGGGTGGGGTCGATGGAGTTATGCTTCTGAAATTCTCCGCATAGACTTTCAATAAAGCCGCGGGAACGTGCCTCTTGGGACATGGGCGGGACCTCCCTGTCATGAAATGGATGATGTTCATTTTACGCCCGGGGGACTGCTCCCGTCAAGAGGCTCCCGGCCGTCCGGCCCGGGAACGGCATATGGAAATGGGGCCCGTCAGGGCCCGGAGGAGGCAAATGATGCAAGCGATGCGAACCGTGGTGGCCACCGCCCTCATCCTGCTCCTGGCGGTCTTTCTGGCGCCCATGCTTTTCCTGGGGGGGCCGCCCGGCGCGCCGGAGGAGACAGAACCCCTGCCCACGGCCACCCTCCCCATCGACCGCACGGCCATCACCCCCGGCAGCGACGAGAGCCGGCTGATCCGGGTGAAGCTGGAGGACGGGATGGTGGCCACCCTCACCCTGGCGGACTACCTCTGGCGGGTGGTGGCCGCCGAGATGCCCGCCTCCTTTGAGACCGAGGCCCTCCGGGCCCAGGCGGTCACCGCCCGGACCTACACCCTCTACCAGATGAGCATTGGGGCCAACCCCAACCACCCGGAGGCCGATATGTGCACCGACATCTCCTGCTGCCAGGCCTATCTGGACCCGGAGCAGGCCGCCGCCAACTGGGGGGACGGGGCCTCGGCCTACGCCGCCAAGATCACCGACGCCGTCTCCTCCACCGACGGACAGGCCATCTTCTATGAGGGGGAGCTCATCGACGCCGTCTTTTTCTCCTCGGCGGCGGGGCGCACCCTGGACTCGGTGGAGGTCTGGGGGGGCAGCGTCCCCTACCTCACCGGAGTGGAGAGCCCGGAGGGGGAGGAGGTCCCCAACTACCACACCACCGTCACCGTCCCCCTGGAGGAGTTCCGGACGGCCTTTCTGGCCCAGTACCCCCAGGCCGACCTGTCGGGGGACCCCTCGGGCTGGTTCCAAAACCTCCAGCCCACCTCCTCCGGCGGGGTGGACACCGTGGATGTAGGGGGCGTTTCGGTGAAGGGCACCGCCCTGCGGAGCCTCTTCGGCCTCCGCTCGGCCAACTTCACCATCACCACCGGGGCGGATGGGGTGACCTTTTCCGTGACGGGCTACGGCCACGGGGTGGGTATGAGCCAATACGGGGCCAACGCCATGGCCAAGGAGGGGGCCACCTGGCAGGAGATTCTGGAACACTACTACACCGGGGTCACCATCGGCCCCCTGGAGGCGGGGTAGAGGGCCGCCGAAAAAAATTAAAAAAATCTTTAGAATTTTCCACTGTACTTGTCACAAAATCAGGGGTAAAATCGTCTTTACAAAAGAAAGGAGGTGCGGAGGACAATGGAAGTCCGTTGGGAGAATGAGCAGCTCCGCCGGCGGATGCTGGCCCTGCCCGTTTTCTACTTCTTCCTCTATATGCTCTGCTTCATCCTATTGGAGGAATATGTCCACCCCAGGTACTGGATCTCCAGCGATCTGGACGCCTATATCCCCTTCTGCGCGCCCTTCATCCTGCCCTATCTGGCCTGGTTTCCCATGGTGGCGGGTATATTCTGGTATTTTTATAAAAAGGACCCGGAGAGCTACCTCTACCTGTGCCGGGGGATGCTGCTGGGCCTCACCATCTGCCTGGCCATCTACGCCGTCTTCCCCAATGGCCAGCTCCTCCGCCGGCCCATTGTGGGGGATGACCTCTTCAGTGAGATGGTCCGGCTCCTCCGGAAAACGGACACGCCCACCAACGTGTGTCCCTCCATCCATGTCTTTGTCACGGTAACGGTGGCCCTGGCGGCAGCCCGGTCCCGGGCCATGGCCCGCCAGCGCCTCCTGAAGGGGGCGCTGATGGTCCTCTGTGTCCTGATCTGCATGTCCACCGTCTTTTTGAAGCAGCACTCCATCGTGGACGTGGCCCTGGGCACGGCCCTGGGGCTGGGGCTGGACCTGCTCCTGCGCCAGCGGCGCCCCGAGTCCTGGCTGCTCTTCCGCCTGCTCCAGCCCCGGAAGGGCAGGACCGCCCTGGACTGAAGCGTCCTCCAGACAGCATCACGGAACAAAGCCCCTGAGCCGCACGGCTCAGGGGCTTTGTGCATCGATCAGGCCCTGCGCCTTGACAGAACGTGATATACTATAATAGATGAAATATGTCTCCACCTGGGTGGAAAAAGGAGCTGTGAGACAAAGATGAGCGAGAGATATGACGTTGCGATCATTGGCTGCGGGGAGGCCGGGATCTACGCCGGCTATGAGCTGATGCGCCGGAATCCGGAGCTGAGGGTGGTGGTCCTGGAGCAGGGCCGGGACATCTACAGCCGGAGCTGCCCCATCGTGGCCGGGAAGGTCCGGGACTGCATCCAGTGCAAGGTCTGCGACACCATGTGCGGCTTCGGCGGCGCGGGGGCCTTCTCTGACGGAAAGTTCAACTTCACCACTGCCTTCGGCGGCTGGCTCACCGATTTCATGCCGGCCAAGGAGGTCATGGACCTTATCGAGTATGTGGACTCCATCAATGTGGCCCACGGGGCCACCGAGGAGATGTACTCTACCGACACTCCGGCGGCCCGGGCCCTGGAGAAAAAGGCCCTGGAGTTTGACCTCCACCTCCTCCAGGCCCGGGTGAAGCACCTGGGCACCGAGAAGAACCTGGTCATCCTCCAGAACATCTATGAGGACCTGAAGCAGGGCATCGAGTTCCGCTTCAACACGGCGGTCAAGGCCATCGCCCAGGCGGACGGCGGCTACCGGCTGGCGCTGGAGGGGGGCGGAGAGGTCTCCTGCCAGTGGCTCATCGCCGCCCCCGGCCGCTCCGGGGCGGAGTGGTTCGCCAACCAGTGCAAGGACCTGGGCATCCCCCTCATCAACAACCAGGTGGACATCGGCGTCCGGGTGGAGCTCCCCGCCCGGGTCTTCGAGCACATCACTAGCGTGGTCTATGAGTCCAAGCTGGTCTACCGCACTAAGCAGTATGGCGACCAGGTGCGGACCTTCTGCATGAACCCCTACGGCCATGTGGTGGCGGAGAACGTGGAGGGCATCAACACCGTCAACGGCCACTCCTACGCCGACCCGGCCCTCCAGAGCGAGAACACCAACTTCGCCCTGCTGGTGTCCAACCGCTTCACCGAGCCCTTCAACGAGCCCTACCGCTACGGCAAGCACATCGCCTCCCTGAGCAACATGCTGGCCGGAGGGGTGCTGGTCCAGCGGTTCGGAGACCTGGTGAAGGGGATGCGCACCAATGCCCACCGCATGAGCAAGTCCTTTACCCGGCCCACCCTCACCGCCGCCGTGCCCGGGGACCTGTCCCTGGCCCTGCCCAAGCGGCAGCTGGACGACATCATCGAGATGATCTATCAGCTGGACAAGCTGGCCCCCGGCACCGCCAACTACGACACCCTCCTCTACGGGGCCGAGGTAAAGTTCTACTCCTCCCGCCTGACCCTCACCGGGGAGCTGGAGACCAGCCTGCCCGGCATGTTCGCCATCGGAGACGGGGCGGGCATCACCCGGGGCCTGGCCCAGGCCGGGGCCTCCGGCGTCAAGGTGGCCCAGGTCATCTCCCGGCGCCTGGAGGAGCGGGTCTGAGAAGGCCCCGCCGGAGGCGGGAAAGCCCACCTTTGACATGGAATATACGAAAGCATATTCATTTCAGGTTGTAACCAATTTGTAAAGAAAACGTTTGGCCGCAAGGGTTTTCCACATTGTCCACAGGGTTTTCCACAAGTGTTATGGAAACGTGGAAAACTGGATTATGCACTCAGGTGGACATAAAACTCCTGTCAAGGGAAATCTGCGTGGCGTTTTCGACAAAAATAGCCCCCGCCGTCCAAGGGGGCCGGAGGGGGAGGTTTCCACATGTCGGAGCTCATCGCGGCCATCGCCACCCCGGCGGCGCCGTCGGCCATTGGGATCCTGCGGCTGTCCGGGCCGGGGGCCATCGCGGCGGCCGACCGGGTCTTCCGGGCCGGGAGCGGCCGGAGCCTGGCCCAGGCCCCGGACCGGCATCTGGTCTACGGCTCCCTGCTGGACCGGGAGGGCCGGGTCATCGACCAGGTGCTGGCCACTGTCTCCCGGGCCCCCCGCAGCTATACCGGGGAGGAGACCGCCGAGCTCCAGTGCCACGGCTCCCCCCTGGTGCTCTCCCTGGGGCTGGAGGCCCTCTATGCCGCCGGGGCCCGCCCTGCCCAGGCCGGGGAATTCACCCGGCGGGCCTTCCTCAACGGCCGGCTGGACCTGCCCCAGGCCGAGGCGGTGGCCGACCTGCTGGAGGCCGAGACCCCGCAGGCCGTCCGGACGGCGGCGGGGCAGCTCACCGGGGCCCTGTCCCGGTGGGTGGAGGAGGTCTACAGCGGCCTGGTGGACCTGCTGGCCCACTTCCACGCGGTGCTGGACTACCCCGACGAGGACATCGACCCCTTCCGGGCCCGGGAGATCATGGAGGCCCTGGAGGCGGCCCGCCGGGGACTGGAGGCCCTGCTGGCCACCTGGCAGCGGGGAAGGTTCCTGACCAGGGGAGTGCCCTGCGCCATCGTGGGCCTCCCCAACGCGGGGAAATCCTCCCTGCTCAACGCCCTGGTGGGCTATGAGCGCTCCATTGTCACCCAGATCCCCGGCACCACCCGGGACACGGTGGAGGAGCGGTGCAGCCTGGGCGGGGTGCTGCTGCGGCTCATCGACACCGCCGGGCTCCGGGAGACCGACGACCCGGTGGAGCGGATGGGGGTGGAGCGGAGCCGGGCCGCGCTGGAGGAGGCGGGGCTGGTCCTCTTCCTCTCCGACGGCGCGGTCCCCTTCACGCCGGAGGAGGAGGGCCTCCTCCGGGAGGCCATGGACCACGCCCCCACGGTACTGGTGCGGACCAAGTCCGACCTGCCCCCGGCCCCGTTGCCGGAGCTCCGCCCGGCCCCGGCGGCCGCGGTCACCCTCAGCGTCCGCACGGGAGAGGGGCTGGAGGACCTGGCCGTCGCCGTGGCCGCCCTCTTCCCCCAGGGGGAGGCCGGAGAGGCCGGGGCGGTCCTCACCAATGCCCGGCAGGCCCAGGCTGCCCAGGCCGCCCTGGAGGCCCTCCAGGAGGCCCGGGCTGGGCTGGACCTGGGCATGACCCCCGACGCGGTCCTCACCGACGTGGAGGCCGCCTTGGAGCGGCTGGGAGAGCTCACCGGCCGCGCGGTGCGGGAGGATGTGGTGGACCGCATCTTCTCCCGGTTCTGTGTGGGAAAGTAAAAGAGGAAAGGATAGGAAAGCATGAAGCTGGCAGTTCTGATGGGGAGCCCCCGGAGGCACGGGAACACCAACGCCCTCCTGGAGCCCTTCCTGGAGGAGTGGGAGGGCCTGGGGCACCAGGCGGAGGTCTTCTGGCTCTATGAGATGGACATCCACGGCTGCGTGGCCTGCCGGGCCTGCCAGCGGGACTGGACCGTCTTCGGCTGCGCCTTTCACGACGACATGCAGCAGGTCTTTGACGCGGTGCAGGCCGCCGACGGGATGCTTTTGGCCTGCCCCATCTACTGCTGGTTCTGCACCGCCCCCATGAAGGCGGCCCTGGACCGGCTGATGTACGGCATGAACAAATTCTACGGGGAGGAGAAGGGCCCGGCCCTGTGGGCGGGAAAGCACATGGCCATCCTCACCACCTGCGGCTACCGCCCCGAGCGGGGGGCCGACCTCTTCGAGGAGGGGATGCGCCGCTACTGCAAGCACTCCTCCCTGGTCTACGACGGGATGCACGCCGAGCGGGACCTGGGCTACAAGACCACCTTCCTGGACCCGGAGAAGGTCGGGCGCGCCCGGGCCTTCGCTCACACCCTCTCAGCGCAGATGGAGGCCCCGTGAGGGCCCAGGGCCGGGAGCTGAGACATCCCCTCTTTCAGAGCGGAAAATCGTGATTGACAGAAGAAAACCGCGGCGTCCGGCCTTTCGCCGGGCGCCGCGGTGGTCTGTCTCAGGTCTTTTCCTCAAAGGACACGCCGCAGTTGCGGCAGGTGATGGTGATCTTGCCCTTGCCCCGGGGGACCCGGAGCTGCTGGCCGCAGTTGGGGCACTTGAAATAGCGGTGCTCCTTGTCCCGGTGGATGGTCCGCCGGAGCTTCACCCAGCGGATCACCGGCCCGGCAACCACCATAAACTTAGCGTTCTCCGCCCGCCGGCGGGCGAAGTTCCGGGAGAGCATCCGGAAGAGGGCCAGGATCAGAAGAAGGGTATAGAGGACATAGAGCACGGAGGCGCGGACAAAGATGTCCGCCACATAGAGGACCAGAGACAGACCGATGAGGAAGAGGTTGAGGGCATCCCAGCCGTAGCGGCCATAGAAAAACCTCTGGATAAAATTCATCTTCGGTCCGCCTCCTTGTGACGCTGCGCCGCGGCTCTGGATGAAGGCCGCGCCTGGATCTCCCCACCCGGCCGCCCATGCGGGAAAGGCCACGCACCCGGAAGAGCAGGGCCTCCCGGGCAGAGCAGGCGCCTTACCGGCGCATGGACCCGCCCGAACAGGCTGATCCAACATTTATTATCATAAGCGCTGGATATGGACTCGTCAAGGAAGGAAACGTAAACAAAGTGTGAATTGTGCCTTGTATCGGGCGGGGAAACCCTGTATAATGGGGAAAAAACCCAAGGAGGCGGAGCGCCATGGCCCGTATCGACAAGGAAAATTACTATCTGGACATCGCCGAGACCGTGCTCAAGCGGGCCACCTGCCTGCGCCGGCGCTACGGAGCCATCATCGTCAAAAACGACGAGATCGTCTCCACCGGCTACAACGGCGCCCCCCGGGGCCGCCGGAACTGCACCGACCTGGGCTACTGCACCCGGGAGGCCCTCCAGATCCCCTCGGGGGAGCGGTACGAGCTCTGCCGCTCGGTCCACGCCGAGGCCAACTGCATCATCTCGGCCGCCCGCAGCGCCATCCTGGGGGGGACCCTCTACCTGGCCGGCCGGGACGCCAAGACCGGCGAGCTGCTGCCCGACGCCACCTCCTGCGCCATGTGCCGGAAGCTCATCATCAACGCCGGCATCGACCGGGTGGTTATCCGCCGCACTCCGTCAGAGTACGCCGTGGTCCATGTGGAGGACTGGGTCCGGGAGGACGACAGCCTGCCGCCCCCCTGCGCCTGCTCCCGCTGAGGGGGGACGCCGGACCTCCGGCAAAATTCCCTTCGTTTTTCGTCCTTTCGTCTGCGAATCTTCTTGACAGAAAAGCGAGGGGGACTTAAAATAGAAATGAACAAAACTGAAACCTTTTTCAGGGCTGTTTTTTACAGAATCGTGTGGGAGCGCGGCGCCGTCCACGACGATAGGCGGCGCGGAGACCCACACGAATCATTTTGTGCGGAATTTTTCGGAAAAACAACAAAAATGGAGGTGTACCAAGACAAAAATGGAACCCGTAACGATTATAGTGGGCGTGATCTGCGCCGTCGTTGCGGCCGTCGTTTTTTTCCTGTTGGGCGTTCAGTACCGCAAGAAGGTCGCCGAGAAGGAGATCTCCAGCGCGGAGGAGGAAGCCAAACGTATCATCAATGAGTCCATCAAGAGCGCTGAGAGCAAGAAGCGGGAGGCGCTGGTGGAGGCCAAGGAAGAGATCCTAAAGGCACGCAATGAGTATGAGAAGGAGGTCAAGGAGCGCCGTTCCGACCTCCAGAAGCAGGAGCGCAGGCTCCAGCAGAAGGAAGAAAACCTGGACCGCAAGACCGAGAACATCGAAAAGAAGGAGGAGACCCTCTCCCGAAAGCTCTCCGAGCTGGAGGAGGCCCGGGAGGAGGTGGCCACCCTCAAGAAGTCCGAGATGGAGGTGCTCGAGCGCATCTCCGGCTTTACCGCCGAGGAGGCCAAGAACTACCTCATCGCCCAGCTGGAGGCTGAGGTCACCCATGAGTCGGCCATGAAGATCAAGGAGATCGAGGCCCACTACAAGGAGGAGGCCGACAACATCGCCCGGGAGCTCATCTCGGGGGCCATCCAGCGCTGTGCCGCCGACCACGTGGCTGAGGCCACCGTGTCCGTGGTGCCCCTGCCCAACGACGAGATGAAGGGCCGCATCATCGGCCGGGAGGGCCGGAACATCCGCACTCTGGAGACCCTCACCGGGGTGGACCTCATCATTGATGACACCCCGGAGGCCATCACGGTCTCCTGCTTCGACCCCGTCCGCCGGGAGATCGCCCGGCTGGCCCTGGAGAAGCTCATCCTGGACGGCCGCATCCACCCCACCCGCATCGAGGAGATGGTGGAGAAGGCCAAGCGGGAGGTGGACGCCACCATCAAGGCCGAGGGCGAGCGGGCCGTCTTCGAGA